>PFUG01000587.1:0-33947 GCA_002789955.1 Deltaproteobacteria bacterium CG_4_9_14_3_um_filter_63_12
GCCATAATTATGGGATTCCACAACCCCAACTTCCTAGTGCTACGCGGCACAATAAGGTGTCTTCTCCACTCGGCAATCACGCCGGTGAAAGGAGCAACATGTTGGATCAACTCTTCACGGCTCACTAGAGCAAGAGGCGGAGGCGGATGCCGCGCTCGACAAGGAGATCGAAGAAGCCAATACGCAGGCCAAAGATGGTGACGACAAGCCTAAGAGGGAGAAGCGGCAGCGCAACAAAGCACTCAAGACTGAGGGGCTCGAGGTTACACACACCTATCTCCCCGTACCCGCGGAGCAAATTGGCTGGGAGGTAGTCGGTGAGGAGAGCCGGTCGCGACTGCACTACTCGCCGGCCCACTTCTTTGTCGAGGAGATCCATCAGCAGTCGTTCGCAATCCAGAGCCCCAAGAGGATGGCTCTTTCGGGGATCGAGTCGTGCCAGCACCGGCGACAATCGTGCCAAACGGGATGGCGGCCAACGATGTGATCGCAATGCTGCTCGTACGTAAGTTCGAGGAGGAGATGCCGCTGCATCGCATGCACCGCCAGTTTCTCCGCGAGCAGGGCATCGACCTGCCGGTCAGCACGCTGGCCGACTGGGTGGCTTGGGGCGGACGCGCCTTGCAGCGGCTGGCCCCCCTTCTGCTTGATGAAGTACTTGCCGGCTTCTTGGTTCAGACGGACGCAACCGGAATGCGGGTGCTTGACGATGGCCCGGAGCACATTCACCGGGGGACCTTCCACGCCTACCTTGGTCGGTCAGCGGATCCGAGCCACCCGCCCAACATTTTCATGCAGTACACTCCAACCGGTAAGGCCGAACTCGGCCCATGGGAGATACCAGGAAGACGAGATGGATACATTCTGGCCGATGCCAGCAATGCCTTCGACCGTCTATTTAACGGCAGGGTTGCCTCCGCCGTCGAGGTCGGATGCCATTCCCATGCGCGCCGCAAGTTCAAAGCAGAAGACGGGGATCCTCGCTCAGCCTATCTGCTGCAGCTCGTCCGCCGGCTCTACCGGCTTGAGACACTGGCCGACAGCCAAGGATTGAGTTGGCAGGAGCGCACTGCGTTTCGACAACGACGTTCGAAGCCAGTGCTCGAAAAGCTCTACCGCTATGTTACGATGCTGGCACGAGACACGACCCCCACGGACCCGATCGGCAAGGCAGCGAGGTACTACATTAACCACAAGGATGCGCTCACTCGGTTCCTCGAGGATGGTCGAATCCCGCTCGACAACAACGATGTTGAGCGATTGTTTCGCGGGGTGCGCATCGGCGAGCGAAACTTCTTCTTTGCTGGCTCGGACGAGGCCGCAACGCGCATGGCCGCAATCTATTGTGTCCTGGCGACGGCCAAATCTCACTAGCTCAACCTCAACGAGTACTTGTGTGACATCCTCGATCAACTCTCTTGCCCAATGTCCACGCAACAGCTCGTCGAGCTCCTGCCTCATCGCTGGAAACAGCGACATCCTGTTGCGTGTGCTACAACTCATGAGGCAGCCGCCGCCAACGTCGCCTCCGTGTTGCGCCCCGAAGGTCTATGCCCTCGAGCATGAGGGCGAACTCACCCGCGTCGACCTCGACATGAGCCTTCCCCAGCAGCGGCTCTAGTGGAACCTGAAAGGTGCCGCGCTCGAGCTTCTTGTAGAGGAGAAGCCACCCTGAGCGGTCCCACCAGAGACACTTCACCCTGTTTCTCTGCCTGTTGAGGAAGACGAAGATGTGGCCGTTGAGCGGATCCTCTCGGATGACGGCTCGCGCCAACTGCGCCAACTTGTCGAAGCCCTTGCGAAGATCCACTGGAGCAGCCGCGATGTAGATCCTGACGGAAGATGGCAATGTCAGCATGCTGCCACCTCCTCACACACCAAGCGCAGCAGACACCCCATTTCTTCTGGGTCGAAGCCAATAGGCACCCGAACCGTCCACGCCCCACAGGCCAGCTCCGCCAGCAGACGCGGCGTCGCATCGACTGCGACGCGCGCAGAATTGGCGTTGACGAGCTCAACGCGGTGGAATCCAAGAGACGGCCGCTCTTCTTCATCCATCTCGGCAACCCACCTGGCGAGGCGTCCCACATTCACAGACCAACGGCGCGCGAATGCTGCCAGCGTCTCGCCGCTATCTTGCCACGCCTCGAGAATCAGGTCAGCCTCAGCCCGCCGCCAATACGGCAGCTGTATGACCCTGCGAAATTCCTTCGACTCTGACCCCATGACCTCTCCTTCCATGAGTTGGTGCGCTGAGCCGCACGCCAACAGGATCGGTCATCGAGACGCAGTTTTTCAAATCAGGCTATTGGACGGTTACGATGGGCTTCGGCCCACGCTTCTTCGCGAACAGGCTCGCAGCCTCGTCCTGGATGGCCTTCTTCCAATTCCAACCTGGATCGGGTGGACCCCATACTCCTGGCCGATTTCGTTGAGCGTCTTGACGCCCCTCAACGCCTCAAGACCGACCTTCGCCTTGAACTCAGCGCTGTGGGTCTTCCTCTGTCGTTTCTCGCTCATCTTCGCCGTCCTCAGCTTGCCAGACACAGCTTGAACTACTGTCCAAGAACTGGGGTCCACTATTACCCGACGCTCTTTCCGTCCAGCCAAAGAAAAAAGGCGGCACTAAGATAGTGCCGCCTTATCTCTTTTGAGATTTCCCGCCTTCATTCGTCGGCTTCTTCGACCTCTTCTGCGGGTTGCGCTGGAGCATTCTCCGACTTCTCGACGAGCTCGATGGCGGAGACGAGGGCGGCGTCACCCTTGCGGAGGCGCAGCTTGAAGATCCTCGTGTACCCCCCTTCACGCTCCCGATTTCGGTCGGCGATGTCCGAGAAGAGCTTGTCAAGGACCTCAGCATCACGGACTTGCCGTAGGGCAAGTCGCCGTGCATGAAGGTCTCCTCTCTTTCCGAGAGTGATGAGCTTTTCTGCAATGCGTCTCAGCTCCTTGGCTTTGACGTCGGTGGTCTGAATTCGCTCGTAGCGAAACAGGCTGGTCACAAGGTTCGACATCATCGCCTTGCGGTGCGACGCATTGCGGCCAAGTCTCTTTCCTGCCTTTCGGTGTCTCATGATTGTTACCTTACTTCAAACTGCGGCATCAGCGGTTTACTTAGCGTCAGGCGCGTTCCAGCTGTCTAGGGCCATTCCGAGCTCTAGGTTCATCTTTGCGAGGATATCCTTGATTTCCCTCAGGCTCTTTCGACCGAAATTTTTCGTCTTCAGCATCTCTGGTTCGCTCTTTTGGACGAGCTCACCAATGAAGCGAATGTTTGCGTTTTGCAGACAGTTCGCCGATCGCACCGAGAGTTCCAGTTCCGCCACGGGCCGGTTGAGGTTCTCGTTGAACTCCTTGTTCGTCTCGTCCTCAGTCGCTTCTTCCGGCTCAGCTTCTTCGTCGAAATTGATGAAAACCGACATCTGCTCTTTGATGATCTTCGCTGCGAACGCAAGGGCGTCCTCAGGAGTCACCGACCCATCGGTCGTAATTTCCAGCGTGAGCTTGTCGTAGTCCGTCTGTTGACCGACACGAGCGTTTGTCACGGTGTAGTTCACGCGCTTGATGGGCGAGAACAGAGCATCGACAAGGATGCTGCCTATAGGCATCTCCGGGTCGTTTCTGAGGCTGGCTCGTCGGTACCCCTTTCCATTCTCGATGCGCAACTCCATCTCGAGTCGTCCGCCTTCGCCGAGGGTCGCAATGACATGCTTCTTATTGAGAATCTCAACGGTGCCATCACCAGTGAAATCACCGACTGTCACTGGACCTGGACCACTCTTGTTCACCCGCAGCGCGCGAGGCTCGACCGCGGAGCTCTTGAGGAGCACTTCCTTCACATTGAGCACGATCTCGGTGACATCCTCTTTGACATCCGGCAAGGTCGTGAATTCGTGTAGTGCACCTTCGATGCGTACTGCGGTAACCGCGGTCCCTTGAAGAGAACTGAGCAGTACTCGTCTCAGTGCGTTTCCGAGGGTGTAACCATAGCCACGCTCTAGGGGCTCGCACACAAACTTCCCGTAGGTGCCCTTCCTCGTCTCTTTGTCGACCTCTACGCCACGGGGTTTGATGAGATCTCGCCAGTTTCGGTACATGCTCTCCTCCGCGTCCTTCGACAACGTGTCGCGGATCGTCTTTTTGACGACGCGTCGCAAGCGATTCGCTTCAGCTTCGCTCGCGACGATATCGATGAGTCAGATATGCGATTGTCTATTAGACTCGGCGTCGTTTCGGGGGTCGACAACCGTTGTGTGGGATCGGCGTCACGTCGCGAATCAGCGTGATCTTCAAGCCGGCCTGCTGCAGTGCCCGCAGCGCTGCCTCTCTGCCAGAGCCTGGCCCTTTCAGGTACACGGCAACCGACTTCAATCCATGTTCCATCGCCTTTCTGGCCGCGTCGTCGGCGGCCATCTGAGCGGCGAAAGGAGTGGATTTCCTCGACCCCTTGAAGCTCCGCGAGCCACAGCTCGACCAGGAGAGGGTATCACCATTGGGATCGGTGATCGTGATGAGGGTGTTGTTGAACGTCGACTGAATGTGCGCAACGCCCGTCTGGACGTTCTTCTTGACGCGACGCTTAGCCCCACGCTTACCGCCGCCCTTTACTTTTGCCTTCGCCATTGACCTCTACCTCTCTCGAGCGTGAGCTATCGTCGTTTCTTCTTGACCACAACGCGACGCGGGCCTTTCCGAGTCCTTGCGTTCGTCTTCGTTCGTTGTCCGCGAACAGGCAAACCACGTCGGTGTCGGAGACCCCTGTAGGCTCCTAGATCCATCAGTCGTTTGATGTTCATTCGAATAGTGCGACGAAGCTCACCCTCGACCTGATATTGAGTGTCGATCACTTCCCGGACACGTCGCGTCTCGGCCTCGGTCAGCTCATCCGTCACACGCTGTGCCTCTACTGAGGCTTTTTTGAGGATCTCGGTCGCTCGTGAACGACCGATTCCGTAAATGTAGGTCAGCGCGATATCGATGCGCTTCCGTCTGGGAAGATCAACTCCTGCAATGCGTGCCATGCGGCTTCCTCCTGTCCGTCCGCGGGTTTCAGCCTTGTCGCTGCTTGTGCCTAGGGTTCTCGCAAATCACCCGCACAATGCCTTTGCGGCGGATTACTTTGCACTTCTCACAAATTCTTTTCACTGAAGGTCGTACTTTCACTTTTACCACCTTGCTCCGCTACGCAGCGGAGTGATTGTCGCTAACACTCGAGCAAACACGTTGCCTTGGCCCTCTCGTGCCCAGGGGGGCTGCATTGACAACTCAAACAGCGCGCCTTCCTATCAATCCTTACGAGCACTTTCAAGTTCTTTTAGGATGCGGTCCAACACCTCCCCCATCTCCCCCACTCCATTCACTCTCAAAAGCACGCCTTGCGCCTCATAGTAGGCAACAAGTGGAGCGGTGTGCTTGGCGTAGACCTCCAGCCTTTCACGAACCACCGATTCCACATCATCCGCACGAACGGTCAGGGCGCTTCCACACGCATCACACACCCCCTCGACCTTCGGTGGCTTGTTGATGCGATGATAGGTTTGCCCACAGATGCAAGCGAGACGTCCCGTGATCCGCTCGATTAGGAAATCGTTCGGTACTTCAATTGAGACCACTGCAGTGAGATTGCAACCTCGCTGACCCAATGCAACAGCCTGAGCGACCGTCCGAGGAAAACCATCGAGGATGTACCCTCCATCACGCAGCTTCTTCAACCGCTCGTCTACAATCCCTATCACCACCTCGTCGGGCACCAGCTGCCCTTCACTCATGAACCTCGCGGCTTCGCGCCCCAACGCGCTCCCGGCAGACTTCGCCTCTCTCAGCATGTCACCCGTTGAGATCTTAGGAATCCCCAAAACCTCAGCAAGCTTGACAGCCTGTGTACCCTTGCCTGCCCCGGGTGGGCCCAACATGATGAGACGAATACCCATGCTTGCTCCGTGCACAACTGCCCTCGACTAGGCCGCCGCGCGTCCTCTAATCCTTGAACCACTGGGTCCAGAGAATCCGTCGTAGTGTCTGGTGATCAGATGCACTTCGATCTGTTGTACCGTATCGAGGGCCACGCCAACCACGATGAGCAGAGCCGTGCCGCCGAAGTAGAACTGCACCTGGAACGACTGGATCAACATCATCGGGAGCATACATACCGCCGCGATGTAGATCGAGCCGGCCACCGTAATTCGCGAAAGAACTCGGTCGATGTATTGAGCTGTCTGCTTTCCTGGTCGGATCCCCGGGATCGAGGCTTGGTTCTTCTTCAGATTGTCTGCAACATCCACTGGGTTGAAAACCACCGCCGTGTAGAAGAAACAAAAGAAAAGAATCATCACTACATAGATGACATCGTATCGCCAATCACCGGGCGAAAGAGCAACTCGGACGAGTTGGATCCATTCCACATCCTGGAAATAGGACGCCACTGTCGCCGGGAACATCAGAATCGAACTCGCGAAGATGGGCGGAATCACACCCGCGGTGTTGATCTTCAGCGGCAGGAAGGAGCTTTGTCCGCCAAACACTCGCTTCCCGACCATCCTCTTCGCATGTTGAATAGGGATACGCCTCTGAGCCCTCTCGAAGAAGCAGATAGCACCAATAGTCGCCACTACGATCGCGCTCAGAATAACCAGTTGGAAAGTCGTAAGCCCGACGGCCCCTGCCTGATTCCCCGTGGCCTGCTCCCATGTGCCCCAAAGCGCATTTGGAAGCCGCGCCACGATACCGGCAAAGATCACGAGGCTAATCCCGTTCCCGATTCCCCTCTCGTTGATCTGCTCGCCGAGCCACATGATGAATACAGCGCCAGTCGTCAATGACAGAACCGTGATCAGCCGGAAGCCCCACACTGATTCGAAGGTGACCAGTCCATTGACCTCGCCACTGCTCATGCTCTGAAGGTAGAAGGACATGCTCATGCCCTGAACCACAGAGATTATGAGCGTAGTATAGCGGGTCCACTGGTTGATCTTACGTCGGCCCTGCTCACCCTCCTTTTGAAGGCGCTCGACGGTCGGCACGACTACAGCGAGCAGCTGGAAAATGATCGATGCCGAAATGTACGGCATGATACCCAGCGCGAAAATCGACATCTGTTCCAGCGCGCCGCCCGAAAAGAAGTTGAACAGGTTCAGAAATCCCTGTCCGTCGTCTCCTCCGAAGAGAGAAGACATCTTCCCCCGATCGACCCCTGGCGAGGTGATGAAACAGCCGATTCGATAGACGGCCAGAAGCGCAAGCGTAAAGAGTATCCGCTTGCGCAGCTCCGGTATCTTCGTGATGTTGGCAAATCCACTAGCCACCGATCACCTCGATCGTCCCGCCTGCGCCCTCGACCTTGAGACGGGCGCTGGCGCTGACTCGATGGACGCGCAATGTCAAAGCCTTCTCGATGTCTCCATTGCCCAGCAACTTCACGACAGTGTAATCGCCCTTGATGAGTCCTGCTGCCTTCAAGGCCGCCTCGTCTACGATGGTGCCGACCTCGAATCGCTCGAGATCCTCAACGTTGACCTCGATGACGTTGGTGCGAAAGCGATTGTAGAATCCACGTTTGGGGAGACGTCGCGAGAGAGGCATCTGCCCGCCCTCGAACCCAACACGAGGCGCGCCACCCGAGCGAGACTTTTGCCCCTTGTGCCCACGACCAGCGGTCTTTCCAAGTCCACTCCCAACGCCACGACCTTTACGCTTTCGTGCTTTGGTCGCGCCAGCTGAGGGACTGAGGTTGCTCAAATCAAACATCGCGAACTCCTGCTGCCGCTTAGGACGGGCCGTCGAGCGCTACTCGACGTCCTCAACGCTAACCATATGCGAGACTTTTGCGATCATTCCACGGACAACCTTGCTGTCGTCCTGAGTGACCGTCGAACCAATTCTTCTCAGCCCCAAGTGCCGCATTGTGGCTCGCTGCCGCGCCGTCTTACCAATGTCGCCCCTGGTTCTCGTAATCTTGAGCTTGCTCATGGCAAACCTCCTCGATGAGCTTAGGCCTCAGCCGCGGCATCCGTTTGCCCAAGCCGCGCCATGTACTGCTGCCGGCTCTGGAGTTGACTGAGCCCGTTCATCGTTGCACGCACCACATTGTGTGGACTGCTCGAGCCGAGCGATTTCGTCAGAACGTTCTCATATCCCGCCGCCTCGAGGACCGCACGCACTGGTCCACCGGCGATAACGCCAGTTCCACGGCTTGCGGGTCGCAACATCACCCGCGCTGCGCCATAACGACCCACGACACTGTGGGGAATCGTTCCATCAATGATGGGGACGCGCACCATGCTCTTCTTCGCTTTGTCTGTTCCCTTGTTGATGGCTTCAGGAACTTCGTTGGCCTTGCCGTGAGCAGCCCCAACCTTCCCGTCGCCATCACCAACCACCACAATGGCCCCGAAGCTGAAGCGCCGTCCACCTTTGACGACCTTCGCTACGCGGTTGATGTGGATCACTTTCTCGCGGAATTCAGTTTCCTGAGCGTATCGCCCGTTCGCCACGTCACACTCCTTTCTGCTGCAGCCCTAGAGCTGATAAGCATTGCTAGAACTCCAGACCACCTGATCTCGCACCTTCTGCGACTGCTGCGACCCGGCCATGGTAGATGAAGCCATTTCGGTCGAACGCCACTTTCGTGATGTTGCGCTCGAGGCACATCTTCGCCACCGCTTCGCCGACAACCTTCGCCTGGTCCTTCTTTGTCTTGCCGCTGAGCTCAAGACCCGCGCTCAGACTGGAAACCGCAGCCAGAGTTGTTCCGGTGCTGTCATCGATGACTTGGGTGTAGATATGTTTGGTGCTCCGGAAGATGCTCAACCGCGGACGCTCCGTGGTTCCAACCAACCTCTTCCGAATGCTCTTTTGACGCCTGAGGCGCGCCAAAACTTTATTGCTCGTCTTTGCCACTTCTCGTCCCTCCGCGGACTTTATCTCGCCGCAGCCTTCCCAGCCTTGCGAATGATGTGTTCGTCGGCGTATCTGATGCCCTTGCCCTTGTAAGGCTCCGGTGGGCGGAACGACCGGATCTTCGCCGCCGCCTTGCCGAGCAGTTCCTTGTCATGGGACCGCAACATTATCGAGTTGTCACGAGCCACTTCCGCAGTCACTCCCGCGGGAAGCTCGAACATGATTGGGTGGCTGTAACCGAGCTGGAAGAGAAGAGTGTTGCCACCCTTCGAATCAGCGCGATACCCCACACCCGTGATTTCCAGCTTGCGCTCGAAACCCTTGGAACAACCGACGACCATGTTATTCAACAGCGCCCGTACGAGCCCTTGCATTGCCCGAGCTTGCCGTGACCGCCCCGAAATATGGATGACGAGCTCATCAGCCGTCTTCTCTACTTCGACGCCGCGAGGCAGCGTTCGCTGGCTCACCCCTTTGGGCCCCTTGACGGTCACGTCGCGCCCGCTGAGCGTAACCTGCACACCCACCAGTGGCACTGGACTCTTCCCAACACGGGATTGTTTGATTTCTTCCGACATATCTACACCCATTCTAGTTCACCCAATACGGACGAACGTAGCTCAAACCTAGTAAACCGTGCAGAGCAGCTCGCCACCGACGTTGCTCGCTTTCGCGACAGCACCGCTGACGACGCCTTTGCTCGTCGAGAGAATCGAAAGACCGAATCCGCCTAGAACTTCGGGGATCTCGTCCTGCTTGACGTAAATCCGGCGGCCCGGTCTGCTCTTACGCATGATTTCGCGAATCAGAGGCTCGCCGTTCGCGTAACGCAACGTGATGTCCAGTGCGGGATGCTTCGAGTCCTTGGCGTCTTCGACCGCGGCGATATATCCCGACTTAAGCATGATTTCAGCGATGCTGCGCTTCATCTTCGACGCTGGAATACGCACGCTGTTATGTCGAGCGAGTTGCGCATTTCGGATCCGCGTCAGCATGTCCGCGATAGGGTCTGTCATCATGATCGGTTCCTCACTCTTCCTTTTGTGTCAGCCAAACCTTCGGCTACCAACTCGCTTTGGTGACGCCCGGAAGCTCACCGTTCAGGGCGAGCATACGGAAACAGATACGGCAGACTTCGAACTTCCTAAGGAAGGCGCGGGGCCGGCCACACAGTGTGCATCGGTTGTATGCTTGTACCTTGAACTTGGGGCGACGGCTTTGCTTTTCGATCATTGCCTTTCGAGCCACTTTGTTTTCTCCTGTGTTGTCCAGCCGACGCTCAGCGGCTCAGCTTCTTGAATGGCATGCCCATGAGGCGCAACAGTGCTCTTCCCTCTTCGTCGGTTCGCGCCGAGGTGACGACCGTCACGTTCAACCCTTTGATCTTCTCGACCTTGTCGTAGTTGATCTCTGGGAAGATGATCTGCTCCTTGATTCCCAAGGAGTAGTTCCCTTTGCCGTCGAACCCATCCAAACTCACACCGCGAAAGTCTCGAACACGAGGCAATGCGACATTGATGAGTCGATCGAGGAACTCGTACATCTGGGCACGTCGAAGAGTTACTTTCACGCCGATCGGCATTCCTGCACGCAACTTGTAAGTCGCGATCGATCGTCGCGCGCGGCACACCACTGGTCGCTGACCGGAGATGGCCCCGAGCTGCTCTCGAGCAGCATCAATGAGCTTGACGTTCTGAATCGCCTCACCAAGGCCCATATTCAGCACGACTTTGACGACGTGAGGGACTTCCATTGGATTCGTATACCCGAACTCTTTGACCAGAGCGGGCACGATCTCATTCTTATATCGGTCGAGTTGGCGCGCCACGGCGTCCTCCTATCTAGTCGAAGACCTCACCGGTCTTCGGCGCAAATCGGACTTTGGTAATCCTTGAAGGAACGGCGTCACCAAAACTAGCGGCCGCCTCCGCATGACTGGGAAAGAGCTGACCGCTTGTTCCCACAAATCGGGCCCTTACTCGAACCCCGCGACTCGTCTTCTCCGAGTACAGCGCGACGTTCGAGGCGTTGATTGGCGCCTCTTTGGGGATGATACCCCCCTCGCTGCCCTGCTGGTTGGCCTTCGTGTGCCGATGCACAATATTGCCACCCTCGATGAGGACCTTGTTCTTGTCAGGGAGTACCCGCAGAACTCGCCCGGTGGTGCCACGCTCCTTGCCGGACAAAATCACTACTAGATCGTTCTTCTTGATTCGCATTGCGCTTCCCCTGACGCTAGAGCACTTCCGGCGCCAATGAGATGATTCTCATGAAATTCTTCGCACGCAGCTCTCGCGCGACCGGCCCAAAGATTCGTGTCCCGATCGGGGCACTCTGCCCGTCGACCAGAACCGCTGCATTTCCATCGAAGCGAATGTAGGACCCATCGGCCCTTCGAATCTCTTTCGCAGTCCGAACGATGACCGCGCGATGCACATCACCCTTCTTGACTTTCGAATTGGGAATCGCCTCTTTGATCGACACGACGATGATGTCACCGATGCCGGCATAGCGCCGCTGTGACCCGCCGATAACCTTGATACACTGAACCTTCTTTGCGCCCGAGTTGTCTGCAACCGAGAGCATACTTTGCATCTGAATCATCGCACCCTCCTCCTAAGCTCCCCGGCTCTAGAGCACCGGCGCTCGCTGCACGATCTCTTTGAGCTTCCAGCGCTTGTCCTTCGAGAGAGGTCGAGTCTCCTCGATCACCACCCGATCGCCAATCCGGGCGCTGTTCAAGGGGTCGTGGGTCTTGTATTTCTGTCTCTGCTGCACGTATTTCTTGTACATCGGGTGAAGGTACTTACGCTCTACCATAACGACCACGGTCTTTTCCATGCGGTCGCTAACCACCGTGCCCACCCGAGTCTTCTGATTGCCTCGCTTGCGTTCCACAATGCTCTCCAGGGCTGTTATTTCGCGGCCAGCTCACGCTCGCGAAGAATAGTCATGATCCTCGCAACGATCCGGCGAGTCTCCTTCAGGCGGGTCACTTTCTCGAGCTGCCCGGTGCAGTGCTGAATCCGAAGGCCAAAGCGCTCCTGCTGCACCTCACCAAGAATCTCGCGAAGCTCCGTTGAGTTCTTCTCTCTAAGCTCTGCGGCGTTCATAGCTCGCGCTCCCTAACAATAACTTTAGTGGCAATGGGCAACTTGTGGGATGCAAGGCGGAAGGCCTCACGGGCAGCGTCTTCCTCCACGCCGTCCATCTCATAAAGCATCCGGCCTGGCTGAACGAGGGCTACCCAGAACTCCGGGCTGCCCTTTCCCTTACCCATGCGGGTTTCAGCAGGCTTCTTCGTGATAGGCTTGTCTGGGAAGATTCGAATCCAGACTTTTCCGCCACGCTTGATGTAGCGCGTCATCGCAATACGAGCGGCTTCGATCTGGCGCGCCGTCAGCCGGCCGGCTGAGGTCGCCATCAAACCATAGTCGCCGAAGTTGACCTCACTCCCTCGAGTGGCAGTCCCCTTGAGACGACCTTTCTGGACTTTGCGCCATTTGACTTTTTTAGGACTTAGCATCGCTCATTCCTTATGATTCGCGATTCGACGAACCACACCAAACATGCATCAGGCCGTTCGGACCCTGCCCCTTCAATCCCCGAACGCCGCCATCTCAGCGGCTTTCGGGAAGGCGCGCAAAGCTAACTCCATGAAGGCTTCCTGTAAAGCCTTTTCTTAGCCATCACGGATTTTCAGCGAGAAGTAAGGTCTGGAATTGCTCCACTCATGCTTCACGCTCTCCACTGCCGCATCGGCATCGGAGGTCCGCCCCGAAGGGCGCCCGAACGGTCTCCAAGGTCCTCGTCTCACGACGAGGACCTTTGGGTCGAATCAATGTCTAGGTCGTTTTTGCTTTGGGGACCGCGGCGCCCCCCAAAACTTCGCCTTTGAAGATCCACACCTTTACTCCGATCGCACCATAGGTCGTGCGAGCCTCGGAGAATCCGTAATCAATATCCGCACGCAGTGTGTGGAGGGGCACCCGACCCTCACGGTACCACTCACGACGCGACATCTCCGCACCACCCAGACGCCCTGCGCAACCGATTCGAATGCCCTTGGCCCCCAGCTTCAACGCCGTCTGAACGGCCTTTTTCATGGCGCGTCGGAAGCTCACTCGGTGCTCCAGTTGGCGCGCCACATTCTCCGCGACCAACTGTGCGTCGAGCTCTGCTTTGCGAATCTCCTGAATGTTCAGGAAAACCTCGCTCTTGGTCATCTCGCGCAGCTGCTCTTTCAGGCGCTCAACATCACGTCCACGCTTCCCAATCACAATGCCGGGCTTAGCGGTGTAGACGCAGATCTTGACCTTGCTGGCAGCTCGCTCGATTTCGATTCGGCTTACGCCGGTGTGAAACAAACGCTCCTTGATGAACTTTTTGATCTTCAAGTCCTCATGGAGCCACTTTGCGTAGTTCTTCTCCTCGTACCACTTGGACTGCCAAGTACGAATGATGCCGAGGCGAAGACCCGTCGGATGACTTTTCTGACCCAACTCGTCCTCCCGGGCTATTCTTGCCCTTCATCAACCGTCGACTCCTGAGGAGTTGCGGATTTCCTGCTACTATCCAAGACTAGGTGAATATGACTCGTTCGCTTGCGAATCCTCGTCGCGCGTCCCATCGCGCGGGGTAGGAATCGACGCAGTGTTGGGCCTTCGTTGACCCACGCCTCGGCGATTCGCACCTCGTCGATGTCCCAACTGCCGTCCGCTTCCATCGAGCTCAACGCAGCCTCGATCAGCTTTTCGACAACTCTCGCCCCACGCCGTGGCGTGAACTTCAATGCACGCAACGCTTCGTCCGCGTAGCTGTGCTTAACCATGTTTACGATCACACGAGCCTTGCGAGGTGCAATGCGCACCCCGTGGGCGGACACCCTATTGGTCCCGTGATTTTCTTTCTTACGATTCGGCTTACCCATGCCCCTCGCTCCCTTAGTACATTCGTCGCCGTGCACACCGTTCCGAAACTCGGTCAGCGCTTTTTCGCCTTGCGATCTGCTGCGTGTCCTCGGAAGGTTCGCGTCGGAGCGAACTCACCCAGTTTGTGCCCAACCATATGCTCTGTGACGAAGACTGGGATGAACGCGCGCCCATTGTGCACGGCGAACGTCATTCCAACCATCTCGGGCATGATCGTCGAACGGCGTGACCACGTCTTGATTACTTTTTTACTTCCAGCCACATTCGACTGGTCGACCTTCTTCATCAAATGATCATCGATGAAGGGACCTTTCTTAACCGACCTCGGCATCTAATCCTCCTAACCTCTGAAACCGCCGGTTGGACTGACGGCAAAGGCCGCTATTTCTTGCCACGTCGCTTCACAATGAACCGACTACTGCGTTTGTTGTGACGAGTCTTCTTACCCTTCGTCGGGATGCCCCAAGGCGTCACTGGGTGACGCCCTCCGCTGGTGCGGCCCTCGCCACCGCCATGGGGGTGATCCACCGGGTTCATCACGACACCGCGGACCTTCGGGCGAATGCCCTTCCATCGGCTACGTCCGGCTTTGCCGATTGTCACATTGGAGTGGTCGGACAAGCCAACACTACCGAGCGTTGCGCAGCAGTCGAGATGAACCCGGCGCAGCTCGCTCGACGGCATACGAAGCAGAGCGTAGGCGCCCTCTTTCGCCATCAATTGCGCACCCGTCCCCGCAGAGCGGATCAACTGTCCACCGTGGCCCGGCTTGAGTTCGACATTGTGAATGATCGTACCGAGTGGGATGTACTTCAGCTTCATCGCATTGCCGGGTTTGATGTCGGCATGTGCGCTCGAAACCACTGTGTCGCCAACATTGAGCCCTTCGGGCCAAATGATGTAGCGCTTTTCGCCATCGGCATACGCCAACAACGCGAGGCGCGCGGTGCGGTTTGGATCGTACTCGACCGCTTCTACGCGGGCAGGCACACCGAGCTTGTCGCGGCGGAAATCCACCACACGGTATCGTCTCTTGTGGCCACCACCACGATGACGGTTCGTCATGTGGCCGTGGTTGTTTCGTCCGCCCGACTTGGTCAGCTTCTCGAGAAGTCGCTTCTCGGGGGTCGTCTTGGTAACCTCCTCAAAGGTGGACACCGTCATGAATCGGCGCCCAGGCGAGGTCGGCTTGTACTTTTTCAGTGGCATCGATCAATCCTCTCACTAGCTCTGTAGTCCCGCAGCGCAACCTTCCAGGCTACACCTCGGCGCCGTCCTCGTTTACGCTCTCGTAGAAGTCGAGCTCTTCCCCTGGCTTCAGGGTGATCACCGCCTTCTTCCACTTCGCACGCCGTCCCATCAAGCGGCCAAAACGTTTCGGCTTGCCTGCCATAATGACGGTGTTGACTGAGGCCACTTTCACGCCAAAAAGCGTCTGCACGGCCTCGCGAATCTCGAACTTGTTGGCTCGCTTGTCCACCTCGAACACCACCTGCTTCTCGACTTCTTTGAGGGCCGTCGACTTTTCGGTGATGACTGGACGTCGAATTACGTCGTAGACACTTTTCATCGCTCCAACCTCGCTTCCAGCCCTTTCAGGGCCTTCTCGGTCACCACAAGCGCGCCGAACTTCAAGATGTCGTAAACGTTCACGCCATCGGGCCGAAGGTACTTGTACTTGTGAAGGTTACGAACGCTCAAGCGAAGATTCTCGTTGTTCGTGAATCGGGTCTCGTCATCAGTAGGTGACCCATCGACGACAATGGCCTTCACGACTTCGAGCGTCTTGAGAGCACCAGCCACGTGCTGGGTACGAGCCGTCTCGAACTCAAGGGAATCCACGACCTTTAGAGTCCCTTCCTTAACCAACATTGAGAGCGCGCAGCGCAGGGCCAAGCGACGCTTCTTCTTGTTGAGTTTGTAGCTGTAGTCGTTGGGCTTACGTGCGAACGCATGCCCACCACCGACCATCTGTACGGAACGCGACGTGCCCTGACGAGCGCGGCCAGTCCCCTTTTGTTTGAATGGCTTCACACCACCGCCCCTCACCTCGGCGCGGCTCTTGGTTTGGTGTGTGCCTTGGCGACGATTCGCCAGCTGCATCCGTACGACCTCATGAAAGAGGTAAGGCTTCACTTCGGTCCCAAAGACCGCATCGGCGACCTCGACCTCTCTCACTTTTTCGTTCGCCAGACTGTAAACATCCAGTTTCATCTCAGGGCTCCCTATCTTGTTGCCGTGCTCTCGTCACGACCGGCTCGCCTACTTGGGTCGATCAGTCACGCAAACGGATCTTGATATCGACGCCGGCCGACAGATCGAGGCGCATCAAAGCGTCGACCGTCTGCTCGGTAGTCTCAATATCAATCAAGCGCTTGTGTGTCCGAATTTCGAACTGCTCACGGCTCTTCTTGTCGATGTGTGGCCCACGAAGAACCGTAAACCGATTAATGGACGTCGGAAGGGGGATCGGCCCCGCGATCTTCGCGCCGGTCCTCTCGGCAGCGGTGATAATTTCGGCTACGGAAGCGTCCAGCAGCTTGTGATCGTAGGCCTTCAGCTTGATTCGGATCCTATCGCCCATTTCGAGGCTCCTCTTGGGATTCTGGTCTCTCTTCCAATCGGCTCAAACAGCCGCAGACCCATACCGCTCCATGACGTCGTCGGCAAGTGTCTTAGGAAGTGATTCGTAACGATTGAACTGCATCGAAAAAGTCGCACGCCCTTGAGTCATTGATCTCAAGTCCGTCGCGTAACCAAACATTGCCGCGAGCGGCACATGTGCCCTCACGACCTGAACTGCTCGCCGAAGCTCGAGCTTTTGGATTCGCCCACGTCGGCTATTGATGTCTCCGATGACGTCCCCGATGTACGCCGCTGGAGTCACAACTTCAACTTCGAATACTGGCTCGAGCAAAATTGGGCTTGCCTTCGCACACCCTTCTTTGAACCCGATCGAGCCAGCGACCTGGAAGGCAGCCTCACTTGAGTCCACCTCGTGAAACGAACCATCGTACAGTTCGACATGGATGTCGACCGCGCGATACCCAACCACGACTCCAGACTCAGCCGCCGCACGCACACCCTTCTCGACCGCCCCCCAGAACTCTCTTGGGACCGTACCACCGATCGCAGTCGACTCGAAGGTAATGCCAGCGCCGCGGGTGTTGGGCCGCAAGCGCAGCTTGACGTGCCCATACTGCCCTCGCCCACCCGACTGCCTAACAAACCGCGCCTCGGCCTCAGTGGGCTTCGTGATGGTCTCTCGGTACGTCACCTGTGGCTTGGCAATCCGCGCATTGACCTGGAACTCTCGACGTAGGCGACTCGCGATGATTTCGAGATGGAGCTCGCCCATCCCGCCGATCACGGTCTGCCCTGTATCATGATCCGTAGAGATAACGAAAGAAGGATCTTCAGAAGCGAGTCGTCCTAGTGCGAATTTGAGGCGATCTTGGTCCTCATCGCTCACCGCCTCGATGGCCATCGAGATGACTGGCTCGGGGAAAGTGATCGACTCGAGGATGACCGAACGCGCCTCGTCACAGAGAGTATCGCCAGTGCCCGTATCTTTGAGCCCCAGTACGGCGATGATATCACCCGCTGCAGCCTCTTGGAGGTCCTCCCGTTTGTTGGCGTGCATCTGCAACAGCCGCCCGAAGCGCTCTTTCCGACGCTTGGTCGTGTTGTAGAACTGTTGCCCACTGGTTGCGCTCCCAGAGTACACCCTGAAATAGGTCAGCTGCCCAACTTGCGGATCGACCATTACCTTGAACGCAAGCGCGCAAAATGGGGCGTCGTCCTCGGGGGCGATCTGCACCAGGTCGCTCTTGGACGGCTCTTCACCGTTAACCTCGAGGCGATCCGCAGCCTCGCGAGTGACGGCCATCAATGGCGGGATGTCTACCGGACTCGGGAGAAAGTCGACCACCGCGTCCAATAGGGGCTGAATTCCTTTGTTTCTGAATGCAGCACCACAGGTGACCGGCACCAACTCGAGATCGCAGCAACCACGCCGGACGGCGAGTCGTAACGCTGCGGGCTCGCTCTCCCGCCCGTCCAGAAAATTTGACAGAACGCCCTCATCCTTGTCCGCCACCGCCTCGACCAAGCGCTCGCGCCAAGCGATGGCTTCGAGCTCGAGCTCTTCTGGCACGTCGACTACGCTGTACGTCGCACCAAGAGTGTCGTCGTCGAAAATGAGCGCTTTCATCTCGATCAGGTCGATGACACCGCGAAATTCTTCTTCCACCCCGATGGGGATTTGGATTGCAACCGGGTGGCAACCCAGGCGACTCGAAATTTGCTCGATCACCGCCTCAAAGTCGGCCCCGACTCGGTCCATCTTATTGACGAACGCAATGCGCGGAACGCCGTACTTATCGGCCTGACGCCACACCGTCTCGCTCTGCGGCTCGACTCCTCCGACTCCGCAGAAAACCGCCACCGCCCCATCCAACACCCGTAGGCTCCGTTCTACCTCGATCGTGAAATCGACGTGGCCGGGAGTATCGATGATGTTAATTCGGTGCTCTTTGGTGTTTCGAACCCAGGCGCAAGTCGTTGCGGCGCTCGTAATCGTGATGCCGCGCTCTTGCTCTTGCTCCATCCAATCCATTGTGGCAGCGCCGTCTTGGACCTCACCAATGTGGTGAGTCCTTCCCGTGTAGTAGAGGATCCGCTCGGTCGTAGTGGTCTTGCCAGCATCAATGTGGGCCATGATGCCGATGTTGCGCACAAGACTGATGGAAAACTGACGCGACACGGTAATCCTCAAGGCCTGTCACCCCGGTCAATATGACCGATAAGGAACAAGCGCTGGACACACCCCGAGAGGGAAAGACTCCCGACACGCCATGTGCGGGAGTCCATACCGCAAACAAGCGGCGCCACCATTGCTGGAGGCGCCGCGGATGAATGAGAACTCGACCGCTAGGATTTGTACGACCCTAGCCAGCAACTACCACCGGTAGTGCGCAAAGGCCTTGTTCGCCTCTGCCATTCGGTGGGTATCCTCTTTCTTTTTCACCGTCGTTCCACGGTTGTGATACGCATCGATCAACTCGTGCGCCAACCGCTCAACCATGGTCTTCTCCGGGCGACGCCTGGAGTGCATAACCAGCCACCGCAACGCCAGCGCTGTGCGCCGCTCTGTGCGGATCTCAACCGGAACCTGGTAGGTCGAACCGCCAACGCGGCGGCTCTTCACTTCGACCGCCGGACGCGCGTTGTCGACGGCCTTCTTGAACACCGTCACAGGATCGTCCTCACCACCCTGCGTTTGCAGCGCGATGACATCCAAAGCACCGTAGAGGATCCCCTCGGCGGTGCTTCTTTTCCCATCGAGCATCAGACAACTAATGCACTTGGTGACTAGGCGATCGTGAAACTTGGGATCCGGAAGGACCTTGCGCTTTGGAACTTCTCTTCTTCTTGGCATCGCTGCCCTCTCCGTCGACCCTCATGGGCCAAAAAAAGCTTAGGATTTCGGCCGCTTGGCGCCGTACTTCGATCGACCCTGACGACGAGCCGTCACTCCCACCGCGTCCAACGTTCCACGCACAACGTGATAACGCACACCGGGCAGGTCCTTCACACGGCCACCGCGGATCAAAACGACAGAGTGCTCTTGAAGGTTGTGACCCTCACCAGGGATGTAGCTCGTCACCTCCATCCCATTGGTTAGGCGAACACGAGCCACCTTCCGAAGCGCCGAGTTGGGCTTCTTGGGAGTGGTCGTCCCTACACGCACACAGACGCCGCGCTTCTGCGGGCACGATCTGAGCGCTGGTGAATCGGTCTTCTTGCGCTTGCGCGAACGACCGTAGCGTACGAGCTGATTGATGGTCGGCATTCGAGTTGACCTCTTCTCGCGACTCTGCGGATCTACTTTCCGCTTAAATACCAGTAAATTGTTGCAGTCTACTTCAGGCAATTCCGCGCCAAAGCGAACCGCCAGAACCCCGGAAGTATAGAGATACGGATCAAACTGTCAAGCACGAAATGCTGGCTCGAGCATTCGGGCTGCGCGCTCTCACCCGTCCCCACCAAGAGCGGACCAATCCCAGCTTCCAACAGAAGAACAAACTCTTGCGCGATGGACGCCGTCCAAGCACTCGCCAATCGGTGCTTCACCACTTACACTCCCCAATACCCTCCTCTGCGAGATGCGACAATGAAGGAATTTCAACTCGACGTCGGCAGCCACACCATCGCTGCTAGGGCCTTTGGGGACCCCGCCGGTGAACCGACCCTCGCGATCCACGGCTGGCTCGATAATCTCGGTTCCATGTCCGCGCTTGCAGCAAGGCTCCCAGAGCTCAACGTCGTGGCCGTCGATTTGGTCGGCCATGGCCGCTCATCCCACAGACCTCTCGGTGCGAGGCTACACTTCGTTGACTATGTGGCCGATATTGTTCAGATACTCAACCGCCTAGGCTGGGACCGTTGCACCTACCTCGGTCATTCGATGGGTGCTGGAGTTGGCACGCTGCTCGCCGGGAGCTTTCCGCACAGAGTCCGAAGCCTCGTGCTTTTCGAAGGGCTCGGCCCTACGACAACTTCCGCCGAGGGAGCCCCCAAGCGGCTAGCAGACTCGTTGAAGGCCGAGACCTTCAGGGTCCCAAGAGTGTATCCCGACAAACAGGAGGCTTTCGCAAAGTTCAGAGACTCGCGGTCCTGGCTGAGCGATGAGCCATTAGAACGGCTCTTTGAGAGAGCTCTGCGAGAAGTCGATGGTGGGTGGGTCTTCGCCCACGACCCGCGATTGAGACTCCCCTCGATTCTACAAATGACCGAGTCCATGGTCCTTGGCTTCCTCAATGCAATCGCCTGCCCGACTCTAGTCGTCAGTGCGACTCGAGGATGGCCCCACGACGCCGAACAGATGTCCCATCGACTCCAGGCGATCAAGAACCACACTCATCTGATCGTTGAGGGGAACCATCACCTCCATATGGAGGTCTCGGATGCCTTGCTCCTCCCGCTGCGCGGATTCTTGGGACTCTAGAGACCGAAGTCTTTGTGGTCCTCTAACATGCAACGGCCCTGGACTACATCGATTCCCGCGTTGGAGAGCTGCTCGGCAACTTCGTCGTTCCTGATGCCCTTCTGGAACCAAACGACCTTTGGCCTTGGCTGCATGCTCAAAATCTCGCTCAGGTGACCAGGAAGGGCTTCGCTGCGTCGAAAGACGTCCACGACGTCAACTGGCCTTCCAATCATGGCGAGCGAGGTCGCGACGGACTTGCCGAAGAGGTCCTCTCCTTCAAACTGGGAGTTGACTGGGACCACCTCGTAACCGTTTTCGGCCAGGTACGCAGGAACGAAGTGCGACGGCCTCGTCGTGTCTTTGTGGGCGCCCAACACTGCGACGACTTTGGCTTTGGAGAGTACTGATTTGATGGAGTCAATGTCTGTCAAAATGGCCAATTTGTTCTCCTGTTTGCTCGGGTCACCAACGGCGCTGGACTTATATGCCTCTGGCATGCAATATTGGACGCTCCGAGCCCAAAGACAACCCTCTAACCACCGAAGGTCCGTGTCACTCATCGGTCGCCGCCAACAGTCGCTTGACCAACTCCGGCAATTTCGTGGTGAGCTCCGACTTAGAGAGGTAGGCATCCGCACCAGCAGCAATCCCCTGCTGCGCGTCTTGTGGTGCATCAAAAGCCGAAAGGATGACCACGCGGGTCTTTGCTGCTGCTGCGGACGCCCGAATCGCCCTCAACACAGCGAGTCCGTCCATGTCGGGCATGCTGCGGTCCAAGATGAGTAGGTCTGGCAGCTCTTCCTCCACCAACTGCACCGCGCTACGCCCATCGATGGCCTGTAACACCTCGTACTCCTTGAGCAAAGCTGCGAGGAGGAGGCGCAACATTCTGTCGTCGTCGGCGACGACGAGCTTGTGGTCTCTCATGATGGATTCCTCCCCCCTGACCTGACCTTCCGCAATTGGTGATTACTCTGCGCCCGTAGTGCGCGTTCTTGTTTGGCCTCAAAGCGTCCGCAGCCGTTTGGAATTCCCCGATGAAACCAGATCCGCTCAAGACCCCAAAGACGACTGTCCTTTCACGGCCGTTGGCTCTTTGGAGAAAGCTACGTTCTCACTGGTGGGGGCGGCTAGGGACCGAAACCCTGGTGGTGCTCGTCGTCCTCTGGGGAGTGACCCTTTGGCAGTCGAGGAACTTGGTGTCGGCTGGAGCCCTGGCGCCGGACTTCGAGTTGCGGACGCTCGACGGCACGGTCGACAGCCTCTCGAACCACCGAGGTGAGAAGGTCGTTCTGGTGTTTTGGGCGCCTTGGTGCACGGTGTGCGGATTGGAGACTGGGAATCTCTCGAACCTGAACGAGGACCCGGACATTACCGTGCTCTCAGTCGTCTTGAGCTTCGAGGACCCCGACAGCATAAACACTTTCGTTGAGAAGAACGAGGTGCGATACGCTGTACTCATCGGCACCTCCAAGATCAGTGAACTGTACAATGTCGGCGCCTTTCCGACCCTCTACCTCATCGACGAAGAGGGACGAATCCAAAGCTCCCTCGTCGGCTACACCACAGAGTACGGCATACGAGCGCGCATCGGCGAATGGTGGTGAGTTGCTCATCCCGTCTGATTTCGAGACAGCTCGAGCCCTCAACGCGCAAAACGAAAAAAGGACAGGGCACCCCGCGGAGTGCCCTTTCCCTTTTCCCGATTCGGGCCGTTCAGCCCTGCAGGCCGGTCAAGATCTTCGTCACGTTGTCTTTGGCATCGCCAAACAGCATTCGGGTGTTTGGTTTGAAGAAGAGTGGGTTCTCGATGCCTGCGTAACCAGAGGCCATCGACCGCTTCATCACGATGACGATCTTGGCTTTCCAGACCTCGATGACAGGCATGCCAGCGATTGGGCTGTTGGGGTCCTCGAGCGCATCGGGGTTCACGATGTCGTTGGCGCCGATGACCAAAACGACATCGGTGCGGGGCATATCTTCATTGATCTCGTCCATCTCCAAGACGATGTCATAGGGGACACTCGCTTCGGCGAGGAGCACATTCATGTGGCCAGGCAACCGACCGGCGACTGGGTGGATTGCGAACCGGACTTTGACCTTCTTCTTCTTCAGAAAGCGAGTCACGTCGTACACTGCATGCTGAGCTTGTGCGACGGCCATTCCGTAGCCAGGGACGATGACGACCTCGCGAGCGTTGACGAGGAGGTCGACGACCTCGGACACTTCGACGGGCGTGACGTCTCCTTCGATGACGCGAGTGGAGGCCCCCGTCGAACCGCCGTCGGTTCCAAAACCCCCTGCAATGACGTTGATGAAAGAGCGGTTCATGGCCTTGCACATGATGTAGCTCAGGATCGCCC
This sequence comes from Deltaproteobacteria bacterium CG_4_9_14_3_um_filter_63_12, assembly GCA_002789955.1. Classification (GTDB taxonomy): domain Bacteria; phylum Myxococcota_A; class Bradymonadia; order UBA4248; family UM-FILTER-63-12; genus UM-FILTER-63-12. The sequence continues at coordinate 23,181 of PFUG01000587.1, forward strand.
CGGAGCTGCCCACTAGAGCTCCGGTGACAATCAAGAGGTCATTGGAGAGCATGAATCCGGCAGCCGCAGCGGCCCAACCAGAGTAGCTGTTGAGCATGGAGACGACGACGGGCATATCCGCACCGCCGATGGCCATGACCATGTGGACTCCAATCAAGAGGGCGATGCCGGTCATGATGAGGAGCGCGACCAGTGGATCGAGCGTCCCGTGCCCGGCGAGGTAGAAGTACCCCATGACCACGCTGGCGACGATCAGTGCGAGATTGAGCCAATGACGGCCAGGCAACATGAGCGGCTTGCCACTGATGCTTCCTCTCAGCTTCAAAAACGCGCAGACCGAACCCGAGAAGGTGATGGCTCCAATCCAGATGCCGACAAAAACCTCGACGTGGTGAATGGTCGCTTCGGTCCCTGGGAAAATGATGGTCGGATGGATATGGTTGGCGATACCGGAGAGGACAGCGGCGAGGCCAACGAAGCTGTGTAGAACGGCGACCAGCTCGGGCATCGCGGTCATCGCGACCCGCGCAGCGAGGACCGCGCCAATGATGGCTCCCACCGCGATCGCTGCTGCGAGCAGGCCGTAACCATGGACGTCCTTAGACATCAGAGTCGCACCGAGCGCGATGAGCATCCCGATGATTCCGAGCGCGTTTCCTCTTCTTGAGGTTTCTTGGTTCGCTAGCCCCCCGAGGCTGAGGATGAAGAGGACGCTCGCCGCGATGTACGCGACAGTCAACATCTCATTGGACATTCTGAACTCCTACTTAATCAAAAAGCGTAGGGATCTGCTCTCCCGGGAGCCCTCTGCAGCTTCGACCGGGTTTGTTCGGGCCCACGACGCCTCAGGGATTTATCGATGGAACATCTTGAGCATTCTCTGGGTGACCAAGAAGCCACCTGAGATGTTGATGGTCGCGACCAGCACGGCAATGGCTCCAAGAATCGAAGTCGCAGCGGTAGCGGTGTCAGTCACTTGCAAGAGCCCAGCGACGATAATGATGCCGCTGATGGCGTTGGTGACGCTCATCAATGGGGTGTGCAGGGCAGCGGTGACGTTCCAGATGATCTGGTAGCCGACGAAGATAGCGAGTACGAAGACCGTGAGGTGCATCAGGAACGTTTGGGGCGCTCCATAGCCGATGAGCAACAACAGGGTGCCGCCAAGCGCCAGGGTCATGTTGTTCTTCGTGAAATCCCGTTGCGGCTCCTTCTTCGCGCGGGTTCCCCAACCGTCATCCTCTTCCTCTTCTTCGACCGATGCTGGTTTCGCCTCGACTTTTGGCTTCTCCACAGCCTTTGGTGCCCCCTTGGGCTCGACTTTGGGAGGAGGCCAGATCAACTCCCCTTCATGGATGATCAGGGAGCCGCGAACGACCTCGTTCTCCAAATCGAACTTGAAGCCCTCGGCTTTGCCGAGCTCGTCGAGCATGTGGCAGAGGTTGGTGCCGTAAGCTTGGCTGGCCTGCAGGGCCATGCGACCAGGGAGGTCCGTATAGCCGATGACCTTGACGCCATCGTAATCTTTGATTTCGTCTGCGACGGTGAGTTCGCAGTTGCCGCCGCGCTCGGCGGCGAGGTCGACGATGACGGAGCCGGGCTTCATCATTCGGGCGCATTTCTCGGTGATGAGAATCGGCGCTTTCTTACCGGGGATGAGCGCGGTGGTGACGATGATGTCGACGTCTCGGGCTTGTGCCTCGAAGAGGGCCATCTCCGCCGCAATGAACTCTGGGCTCATCAGCTTGGCGTAGCCGCCTTCGCCGCTGCCATCTTCCTCGTAGGCGACCTCGAGGAATTCGGCTCCCATGCTCTCGACCTGCTCTTTCACTTCAGGCCGCGTGTCGAAGGCGCGCACAATGGCGCCGAGCCCCTTCGCCGCTCCAATGGCGGCGAGGCCTGCTACGCCGGCGCCAATGATCATGACCTTTGCCGGTGGCATCTTCCCAGCCGCGGTGATTTGCCCCGTGAAGAAACGCCCAAACTGGTTCGCCGCCTCGATGATGGCGCGGTATCCGGCCATGTTCGCCATCGAGCTCAACGCGTCGAGCTTCTGAGCACGGGAAATTCGAGGCACCGCATCCATGGCGATGACGTTCACCGGACGGCCCTTCAGCTTCTCGATCAGCTCTTTGTTCTCGGCTGGCCAGAAGAAGCTGATCAGGGTGCTCCCATCCTTCAGGAGTTCGGTCTCGTGCTTCTTGAGCTCTGGGTGGTCCATGGGCGGTCGGACTTTGATCACGATGTCCGACTCATCCCAAAGTTCTTTGGCGGAGCGAAGCGTCGCTCCTGCCTCGACGTATGCCGTGTCTGCACACATGGCCAAAGCGCCCGCGCCTTTTTCGACGAGCACTTCAAAGCCCAATTTTCTCAGACGCTGAACGGTGTCTGTATTGCCCGCGACCCGGCGTTCACCAGGGAAGACCTCTCTCGCAATGCCAACTTTCATATCACATGCCATCCAGTTGGAGTTTCTGCACCCGCTCGACGTGGCCCGCACTATCACAAAACTTCGAAAGCGCAACCCCGTAGCGAACTGGAAATGTACAGACAGACCGGAAACCCGCATATCGACGGGGTGTTCCACCTCGATCGGCAGGCTGGCTCCCAATCGGACATGGCGTTGACTTACGGCGTCGGTCTGGTTGCGTGAGGTTCTCGCACGCTTCTGCTAGGAGGACGCCCAAGGTTTCGAAGGGGTTGTTGGGTGCATGGTCGGCTGCATTTGGGAGGGTACTGTTGATCTGGGTCATTGCCGCTCTGAGTATTTTGCTCGGTCCGCTCGTCTTCGCATTCTTGACAGGAATGATGATGGCTCGGTCTCGGCAAACCACTCGCTCGATTTGGCTCAAGGCGTCGCGCAAGAGCGTCTGGGGCGTGCTCACGAATTTTGCCTCGCAGGCCGACTGGAGACGTGAGATCAAGCACATCGAACGCGTGGAGCGGGGGGGCGAGGTGCTGTGGCGAGAGCATCTTCACTTTGGGCCACCACTGACCTTGTTGGCCGTCGAGCTCGAGCGTTTTCACAAGCTCGAGCGCAAAATTGTCGACAGCAATCTTCCGTTTCAGGGGAGTTGGCTGTATGAGCTGAGCGATGAGAAGAGCGGGACGCGGGTTCGGGTCACCGAGTCCATTGAGGTATCGAATCCTGCCCTCCGATTCCTCAATCGGCTCAACGGGAGCCAGAGTAAGAGTCTCAAGTTGCTCTTGGAATCCATCGCGCGGCGTTTCAAGGACTCGCCGCGAATCGAGGTCTGAGGGAACGCGGTTGACCGGCACTTGGCGGGTGGCTCCATCTGGGGACCTCTGTTGAGCAAGACCGCAAACGACATCACGCTCGAGCCATTTCGAATCCTGCAGCCACTCGCGGCGGCGTATGTGGGACGAGTTTGACACGCTACGCGCTGGCGACCCACTGGCTGCGAGAGGCGCCGATGAACGACGATGACATCGCGAAGTCTGCTTGCCTCGCGGGCGACTGCGCCGTCGCTGAACACCAGTTCGAGCGCGCGCGGCTGGCCTTCCTCCTGGCGCGTGAGCAATGGTTCAAGTTGCGTAAGCTCGACTCGGTCGACGCCATCGATGAGACTCTCGCTCTCTGCCGAGCGACCCAAACCTCAGCGCTCGGCGACCCACTTCCCCACCATCAAGACCGACGACTTGGACTGGGCCATGAAACTCCTTAGCGTTCTGCTGATTGTCTGCTGCTTCGGTTTGGCCGCTTGCGACTCGCAGTCGCGGGGAGAGCCCCTCACCGAGGAGACCGATGGGTCCGTGACCGATGCCAGCGACCTCTCGGCGGACACGGAAGTCGAACCAACAGACACGGAAATCGATCTCACGGACACTTCTGTGGACGGCGAAGCGGATCTCGTTGTGGTGCCGACGAAGGCTTGCCTCGTCGAGGTCGGAGATCCCGCCAGCGACGCCGTCTTCGAGTGCTCGCTCGACGCTCGCATCATGTTGGGCTGCGAAGAGCTGGCGCGATGTGTGTGTGGGGCCTGGTCGTCTTTCTCCTCCCCGGAGCCCGTCGACGTCGAGGCCTGTGTCTTCTCCTTGGCCGTCCCGAGAGGCGCCATTACCCTCGCCGACTTCTGCACGTTGAGCGGAAATTCGGGGGCGACCAGCCTCCTCGAGATTGGTGAGCAAGCCTGGTCAACCGCTCCGGTCGAGGACCTGACACTCTCGCCAGAGTGCGGCTCGGTGGCGGCGTTCACGCTCTGGGGAGAGGCACCAGCGCTACAGTGGCAGGTCAGCCTGGTGGGTGAGGCGATCCCCTCTCTTGGTACCGCGCTGGTCGACTACCCCCTTGAGAACACGGTGTTCACCGAGCTGAGCGAGGTGGAGAGCTTCGACCTGGCCAGCCGGACCCTCACCCTCGCAGCCGACGCTGCGCCGCTCCTGAAGAGCCGCATCGAGGCGCTCACCGACGGACTGCTCGGCCGCTTCTTCGTCTTCCACGACACCCGCCGGCCACTGCTGCAGGGCGTCTTTGTGACCAACCTCATGTCCTCGACACGCGACGGCCTCGTCGTCCTCGTCGAGGATCTGAGCGACTCCAGCTATGACAAGGTCCCGATCCGCAACGGATACCCGCAGCTCGAGTTGCCCCCCGACAGCTACGAGCTGTCGATGTTTGCCGCGGTCCTCGCCGCGCAGGGCAAACTCACCGACGCGGCCTGCATCTCGAGCTGCGGCTGTGGCCCTGGGCGCGCCTGCGCCAACGGACTCTGTGTCGCAAGAACAAGCTGCACGAGTGACAGCGATTGCTGCCTTGGCACCTGCCAAGCGGGTGCTTGCCAGTGAGCGCCCAGCTCGACGCCAAGGCGACCCTCGCAGCCCTTGGAGTAGCGGGGTGATCGCGCTGCGGCCATGTTGCTTTGCCTATCGCTGGTCACCCGCTCTGTGGGTCCTCTTGCTGTGGGTCCTATTGCTGCGCCTCTCATTGATGCCTTGAAGCGCGGGTCTTGTTGGACAACGCCCACCCGGGTTGGTATGGGTCGCGACCTGGGAGATCTCGAATCAGAACTGGGCCGTAGGGCTCAACGAACCCGTCGACCCTGTCCCCACCTTGGAGCGCCCCGAGAATGAAGCACGAAGGACTCCTAGAGACACGGGATGGCACCCAGATCTGGTACGGCCTGACCTGCAAAGACAAGCTCCCCGTCGTGCTCACCGACGGCATCGGTTGCGACGGCTTCATCTGGCCCTACGTCGTCGACCACTTCGCCGACAGCTATTCCCTCCTGCGCTGGCATTACCGTGGCCACGGCCGCTCCGAGTCCCCCCCCACGCCTCAGGGCCTGTCCATCGAGGACCTCGCCGAGGACCTGCACGAGCTCCTGCAACACTTAGGCATCGAGCGCGCCGTCCTCGCCGGACACTCCATGGGCGTCCAGGTTATTCTAGAATATTATCGACGACATCCGGAACGCGTCGCGGCGCTCGTGCCCATGTGCGGCTCCTACGAACGGCCCGCCGACACCTTCCACGACACCGACCGCTACCGCCCCGTTTTCGACGCCGCGATTCGCCTCTTCACCACCTCCAAGGTCGCCGCCTTGCTCTGGAGGCACCTCACGCCGTCCAAGCTGGGGCTGCACCTGGCTAGAATCGCCGAGCTGAACCGACACCTGGTCCGCGCCGCCGACTTCATGCCCTATCTCAAACATCTCGGTCGGATGGACCCCGAGGTCTTCTTCCACATGCTCGGCCACGCCATCGACCACTCGGCCAAGGACGTGCTCGAAACCATCGATGTCCCGACCCTGATCATCGCTGGCGACAAGGACAAATTCAGCCCGCTGCGCTGTTCCATCCACATGAACCGCAGCATCCCCTTCAGCCAGCTCGCCGTCCTGAGAGGGGGCAGCCACGCCGCCCCCATCGAGATGCCCGACGAGGTCGAAGCCCAGCTCGAGCCCTTTCTCGAGAACATCGCCCGAGTCGAAGGGTTCGCCGCGGTGGTTCAGACCGACAAGAGCCAGTAGATCCCCCCCTTCGGATTCGATTCTTCATTGGAGCGAGCGATGCCCTGGCTGCGCATGAAATTCAAAGGCAAGCAGAAGGTCTACGCCCACGTGGACACCGACGGGAAGCCCCTCGCGGTCAACAACAAGGTCGCCCTTCGCTACAAGCTCGACGATCCCCGCGAGTACACCACGCACCCCGCCATGCTCGCCCCCATCAAAGGCGAACCCATCGTCGATATCGAGGTGCCCGACGCGGACGCCGCCCGTCCGAGCAGCATCTCGCCCAACGTCAAGGTCGGCGAAAAGACCGGCAAGATCCCCATGCGCGCCACAAAGGGCACGCTCCTAGTCTTCACCGACGGCGGCGCCGACCCGAACCCGGGACCCTGCAGCGCCGGCGCCGTGATCCTCGAGTACGGGCAGCCGACCATTGAAATCTCTGAGTTTCTCGGCCATGGCACCAACAACATCGGCGAGCTCACCGCCATCGAGCGCGCCCTCATCGCGGTGGGCGACCGCCCCGAGCCCGTCCACCTCTATACCGACTCGACCTACGCCATCGGCGTGCTGGGAACGGGCTGGAAGGCCCAGGCCAACGTCGAGCTCATCGAAGCGATCAAGGCCCAGATGGCCAAGATGGGCGAGCTCACGCTGTTCAAGGTCAAAGGCCACGAGGGACATCGCTGGAACGAGCGGGCCGACGAGCTGGCGACCGCAGCGCTGCAAGTCGGTCGCGGTCAAGCGCCCGAGGCGCCTGGACCTCCCGTCGAGGAGCCGTCTTCGACTGAGGCGGTCTCCCGTGAGCCGCGCAAGCCGGCGCCGAGCTCTTCCCAACGACCCCGCTCTGCCAATCATCGGCTCAGCGTCGTCGACCGCCCTATCTCCGTCCCCGAGCTCCCCCCACCTGGCGTGATCATGGCGTTCACCGACGGCGCCTGCTCCGGCAACCCAGGTCCCGCCGGGCTCGGCGTGGTGCTAGCCTTCGGCGAGCACACCAAGGAAATTTCTGAGTACTTAGGCGAGACGACCAACAACGTCGCCGAGCTCACGGCGATTCTGAGGGCCCTCGAGGCCATCAAGGACACGGCGAAGCCGGTCGAGCTCTACACCGACTCCGCCTACTCCATCGGCGTGTTGGCCAAGGGCTGGAAGGCCAAAGCCAACCAAGCGCTCATCGCCGAGATCCGGCGCAAGCTCACCGAGTTCGACGACGTGAGCTTGGTCAAAGTGAAAGGCCACGCTGGCCACGCTTTGAACGAGAAGGTCGACGAGCTGGCGCGCTTGGCCATCGCCAATGAGTTTTCGGGGTGAGGTCGGCTGGGGAGCCTGGGGGTCTGATCTCAACGCAGAGTCGCAAAGGCGCGGAGTCGCAGAGAGTTTTCAGGAGAGCGACCTTCCCCAGTTCGTTCGGAAATGCCCCAGCTGCAGGGAGGCGACGAGCGAGCGACGCAGGCGACCATCAGTACAGCGAGGAAGGCGACGCCGCAGATGGGGTATTTCCGGACGAACTAGTCTCTGGCGCGCCTTGCGGCCCAAAGCGCCGCCTTCAGCTGCTCCGGGTTGGCGTCCTCGATCTCGGCCATGAGCTCTTCGCGCAGCTCGGTCTCTTCGGCCGACTCCGACGCACTCTCGAGCTCTCCCAAACGCTCTTCGAGGTCGCGCGTCGCCCGCAACAGCGACTCGAGACCACCGCCGTTGCTGTCGCGGTCGGAGGTGTCGTCGACCTTGCGGGCCGCGGCGCGGCCGGCCTCGCGGACCTGGTCACCCACGGCGCTCGCGACCACAGCCGCAGCGCGTGCGGCGCTCCCCAGCCGGCGCGCCCAGCGCTCACCGGCCTCGCCGACACCCTCGCGCCACGACCAGAGGCCGCCCAACGACGGCGCTTCCTCCATGGAAGAGCGCCGCTCGCGGCGCGCGCCCATGGAGTTGTGCCGGAGCCAGTCGACCGTATCGTAGAGGGTCTCGCCGGGATCGCGGGGGTCGAAGCCGAGCTCGGACATCGCTTTGGTCCAGTCGATGAACCAGAAGTGCCGAGCCATCGACAGCGTGACCGGATCCAGGTCGACGCGCTCTTGCAGGCGCTCGCCTAGTGCCCAGAGCAGCCGCACGCCTGCAGACGAGGCCGCGTCTGGCGCAACGAATGAGGGCGGAGCTTTGTCGCAGAGGCGAGCGAGGCGGTGGTAAAAGTCGTTGAGGTTGAGGTTGATCGAACCCAGCAGGTAGGACTCGCCTTTCTTCCCCTTGTGCAGGGCCGAACGGAACGCGGCCGCGACGTCGCGCACGTCGACGAACGACATGCCGCCCGAGGGCACGACTGGCAACCCTTTCTGCATGAAGCGAACGACGTCACCGGTGGAAGAGCCCTTCACGTCGCCGGGCCCCAGCAGCAGGGTGGGCCGCAGGATCACCGCGTCGAGTTCGTCCTTCTCGACGGCCTTTCGGACGGCCTTCTCGGCGTAGATCTTGGACAAATAGTAGGGCCAGCGGCCGCACAGGTTCTCGGCATAAGGGGCGCGGTCGTCGATGAGCCGGGGCTCTTCGCTGACGCCAACGGTGCCAGAGCTGGAGGCGTAGAGCAGACGTCGGACGCCGGTCTTCTTGCAGGCGTCGATGACGGCCAGCGTGCCCCGCACGTGCAGGTCGTAGAGCAAGTGGCTGCGCTCGGGCAGCCGTTCGACCCGACCAGCGGCGTGAAAGACCGCTTCACAGCCCTCGAAGGCGTATTCGAGCTCGTTGGGCTCGAGGACCGAGCCCGGAACGAGCTCCGCGCCCATCTCCCGCAGCTCGTCGTCGGGATAACGGCAGAGTGCGCGCACCTCGTACCCGTCTTCTTCGATCAGCTGCCGCACGAGATGCCGTCCGAGGAACCCACTCGCACCTGTCACGCACACTTTCATGGTCTGTCCGTTTCTCGTCTTTGCCGCCGTTCGCAGCTCACAGCGCAAACGCAGTCTGGAACTTCATCAGGAGGGTGGGATCGTTGGTCTTCACCGTTCCGTCCATGAACTCGTCGAAGCTCGGCGTGTAATGGTCCTTGACGATCTTTCTGAACATGTCGAGCTGGCACTTCAGCACGCAGCCAGCCCGGCCATTGAAGGTCTTACCTGGCCTGAAGGAGCAGGCCTCGGGGCCGAGGAGCAGCGTCCATTTCGCCTCGCCAATGGAGAAGTAATAGCTCACCTCGTGGTCGACAATTTTGGGCACGAAGCGTTTTTCCAAGTAGCCGAAGAGACCCTCGAGAGCGGCGTTCTCGTCGTCCTCGGCGGCGATCTCGCCGGTGGGGGTCAGGTAGCGCTTGCCCACCTTCGTGGCCAGCAAGGCGTCGCGCGCGAACTCGCCGACCTTGGTGTAGGCGTCCCCCTTGGGCATTCCCCGCACATGCTGGTCCAGCCACTCTGCGGTCAGGGGCTCGCCGATGCGCACCTCGAGCCGTCGCGCGCGCGGAATGGACTTGCCCTTGGGCAACGAGCGGAAGGTCCCGCTGACGTGCACCGGCAGGATGTCCGCATGGTGTCTTACCGCAAGATATCCGAGACCGCGCCTAAACGGTTGCAGCTCGCCCGTCACCGACCGCGTGCCCTCGGGGAAGAGGAGCAGCTGCCGCCCTTGCTCGAGAGCCTCACTGGCTTTCGACAGCGACTCCTCGAGCGTACCAGAGCGTTCGACCGGAATGAGGTTGGTGAAGTGGCTGAAGTACGTGTTGCGAGCGCCTTCCTTGAAGAAGTAGTCGCGGGCGGCCAAGGCGCTGAGCTGTGGAGCAAAGTCCCAGAGCGCGTACTTGATCACGCCCATGTCGAGGTGGCTACTGTGGTTGGCGACCACGATGACGCGACGATTGTAGGGGATGCTGGCCTTCCCGTAGACCTTGACGTTGAACCCCTTGGCATAGGCGGCCTTCTGGGCCCAGTCGAGCAGCCGGCTGCCGCCTTTGGCGACGAGCTCGGGGAACTCCAGGCCGTTTGTGCCCTTCCAGCTGATCCTCGACCACAAGTCGCGCGCTTGTTCGTCGGGCAACGTCGGCGCGAAGCGGCCCTCCTCGACGACATAGTTGGGCGTCTCGGAGACGGCGGTGGTGGCCTCCTTCGGGTCGACCTCGCCGCCCGAAGCCTCGAGCACATCTCGAACTCTGGCGGACGAGCCCAAAGCCTCCATGTCCAGCTCGACGCCCGTCCGCTCTTGGATGCGCGAGGCCAGCTCGGTGAGCATCAGGGAGTCGAACCCCAGGTCTGAAATCATCTGATCGTCGTGGCTGATGAACTCCGCCTTGGTCGTCCCGATGTCGCCGAGGATGCCGAAGAGCCAAGCGCTGGTGTCGTCGCGAATGACCTCGTGACCAGGGCGCACCTCCTCCATTTCCAAGAGCTGGGTCTGCACCAAGTTGCGCTTGACCTTCCGGGTCGCGGTCCGTGGGAGCGTGTCGTCGGTGAAGCGCAGCACTTTGATGCGTTGGTGGAAAGCGAGCCGTGAGTTCTCCACCTCGAAGTAGCCGCGAATGGCGGCCTTCATAGAATCGCGACTCATCTCCGGCTCGGAGTCGTAGTCCGGTCGCACCAGCGCAGCGACGCGCTCGCCGCCGCTGCCATCGGGGAGGCCGACGATGGCGAGCTCCTCGATGTTGGGGTGTTTCGAGAAGTAGTCCTCGAGCTCGTCCGGATAAACGTTCTTGCCGCTGGCCGCGATGATCACGTCCTTCTTGCGGCCGACGATGTAGAGGCGTTTGCGGCGGTCGAAGCGACCCAGGTCGCCGGTGTAGAACCAGCCGTCCCGCAGCACGTGCGCGGTCTGCTCCGGGTTG
>PFUG01000587.1:33969-37397 GCA_002789955.1 Deltaproteobacteria bacterium CG_4_9_14_3_um_filter_63_12
GGTCGACGATCTCGACGGTCACGCCCGGCAGCGCCTTGCCTACGGAACCCGACTTCATCTGGCCGGGCCGATTGACGGTGAGCACAGGGCTCGTCTCGGTCAGTCCGTAACCTTCGAGCAACGTGAAACCCAGCCCATCGAAGGTCTTGAAGACCGACGGCGGAAGGCTGGCGCCGCCCGAGATGAGGTAGCGGATCTTGCCACCAAAGCGCTTGAACGCTGGCGCGAAGATCATGGGGCCGAGGTTGATGCCCAGCTGGCGCGTGAAACGGTTGAGGCCGGTCAGCGAGTCGAACATGGCCTTGGCGGCCGGCCCGCGGGATTTAATCTGGCTCAGGATGCGGCGGTGGAAGACCTGCCACAGCGCCGGCACCCCGATCATGATGGTGATCGGCGTGGCGTCGAACGCTCGTTCGAGCGCCTCGGCGTTGAGCTCGTCGATGTAGGTGATCGTGGCGCCCTTGGAGATGGGAAGCAAGAACCCGCTGGCAAACTCGAACGTGTGATGCAGGGGGAGCACCGACAGGAAGCCGTCCTCCTCGCTGACCTTGAACGACTGGTTGAGGGCGCGCAGCAGCGACGTGAAGTTCTTGTGTGTGAGCATGACGCCTTTGGGGCGTCCGGTGGTGCCGCTGGTGTAGATCAGGGAGGCGACCTGGCTGGTCTGGTGCCTGGCTGGGACGAGCGCCGTGGAGCTCGACAGCGTGAGCAACGGGATCGAGGCGGTGGAGACCCGCGGGAACACATTGCTCCTGCTGTCTGCGGCCTCTGCCTCCTCGGGGCTGACGACATCGGCCGGCAACCCTGCCGTGGTGTCCGCGCTGAGCAGCATCTTCAGGTCGAGGTGATGCAGCCCATCACGACCGATGTGCAGCCCCTCAGCGGCTTCCTCGTCGAGACGAGCGCGGATCTTCACGCTGGTAATGAGGGCGACGGGCTCGCAGCTCTCGACGAGGTTCCAAACCTCGGCCGAGGCCATCTCGGGATCGACGGGGACACAGGCGGCGCCTGTCTTCAAGACCCCGAAGTAGGCCATGCCCCATTGCGGCTTGTTCTCGCTCATCAACATCACGTGCCGGCCAGGACCGGCGCCGAGCGCGATCAAGCGGGCTGCAGCGCGCTCCGCCAAGGCGTGCATGTCTGCGTAGGTGTAGCGCTCGACGGTCTGCTCGCCGACGAGCTGTACGGCGGCTCGGTCGGGGTAGTTGCGGGCGGCGGAGTCGAAGAGCTCGACCAGATCGTCGTAGGTGTGGATGCGGCGGCGATCTTCTTTGAGCTTGTCCTCGAGCTTGTGGAAGACCCACTTGTCCAGACCGGGCATCTGGACCTCGAGCCAGTACTCGCGCCAGTCGAGGTCTTCGATCTGGAAGCCGAAGATCTGGCGCTCGCCCGGGGTCATCCGATCGTCGAGCTTGCGGATGTTGTCGGCCCTAAAGATGTAATCTCGGTCGTAGACGAAGGGGATGAAGAGGTCGATGATCGACTCGACCGTGCCTGCCGCCTTCTCCACCGACTTGGCACCAGCGGTCAGCTTGGTAAGGGCTCTCTGCAGAGGGCTGCCTGGTCGTCCCTCCACGGTGCCGAGTAGCTTGGCGAGGCCGCCGGCGCTCTTGCGCACAATCGGCGCGCCCGTCCACTCGTAGCGTTCCTTGCTGACGGGCACCGTCTCCATGTTCTGCATGAAGAGGTTGTACCACTTGCTGCCGGAGGTCTTGCCGCGGAACCGTCGGCGATGCCACAAAGTCGAGAGCTCAATCACCCGCGAGGTAGCGATGGGGTTCCGCTCCGAGCTGGAGATTTGGTAGATCGTATCGGCCTCACCGCGGAGCATCGCCGCTGCGGTCGTAATCATCGTGCGGCAGACTCGGTCGACGGGGACCACGTCCAGCCGGGTCCGGTCGCCAGCCGGGTAGAAACGTGCCCCCTTGCCCATCAGAAAAGTCATGGGGGCGCAGGTGTTGATCCCTTCGTTCCAGCCGACGAGTGGGTACTCGTTGGCGCTCTCCACGATCGAGGGACGCAGAATCGAAAACTGGATCTGTGACGCGTAGCGCGTCAGGACCTGCTCTCCGAGGCTCTTCGAGTAGGTGTAGATGTTGGTCCAACCCCAGGTCTTTGCTCGCTCGATGCCCTCTTCCCGCAGACGGTCGGAGAGCCACTTGCGCTTCTGGCGCTTGATCTCTTCGAGGAAGACCTCGGGATCCTTGTGGTTGCGGTTGTCCTTCTCGAGCTGTTCCCGGGCCTTGGTGCGGAAGAGCACTAGTTGCTGCTGATACTCGGCGCGCTCTTGAAGCTCCTCGATGTGGCGTTGGCAGTCCTCGATCTCTTTTTCGACGTCGAAGCGTTCGAGCTCCAAGGTGTTATCGGGAATCCACCCCTCGGGCAGCAGCTCCTCGGCGATCTTTCCGTCGCGACACCCGGCCACGTAGCAGGTCGAGATGTGCAACAGGCGGCCATGCTCGGAGAGCGCCGCGAATTCGGCCACGTTCCTGGGACCGAGCGTGTTGATCTCCAACGCGGTGTCGAGGGACGGGTTGAAGTTCGTGATGCCCGCGGAGTTGATGATCAGATCGATCTTCTCTGAGAGCGCGCGGGCGTCGAGGATGTCCAAGCCCAAGTTCACCCTCGTCACGTCGCCGGAGATCACCTCCACTTTCGAGTGGACGAACTCGTCGAGCCCGTCGCTGTAGCGCTCCCGCAGGGGTCCGAACGCTGGGGAGTCGATGAGTTCGCGCTTCAGACGCAGGGTCCCGGGCTCGTCCTTGCGATCGCGGATCAGCAAATAGAGCCGGCCGACGTCGGGGAGCCGATACAAGATCATCGACACCAAGACCTTTCCCAAGAATCCGGTCGCGCCACTGATGAGGATGTGTTTGCCCCGCAGCGTCGCCGCGATGGGGAGCACCTCACCGAGGTGCTGCCCCATCAGGCCACTAGGCCTCAAGGAAGCCGCAGGCGCCGCGGTCGTCGAGCCATCGTGGGGAGTCGGAGTCGAGTTGCCGGTGTTCATTCGTGAGCCCAGATCTCTCGGTATTGCTGCCGAAGCGTCGCTCGACCACGCCGATGAGTCCGGCGGAGTCGAGGCGTCTGTTTACTCGTTTTCTCTCCCAGAACCAACCCTCAAAGCCGTTCCCGAGTGGGTGACGACACCATCAGGGCTGTGTGAGGATCGCCGCTGCCTTTTCGGCGTAGACGCTCTCGGGGTAGTCCGCGACGAGCTCCTCGAGAGCTGCGCGGTACGCGGCCTCGTCGCCGAGCGCCTCTCTGAGCAGCGTGGCTCGCTCGAAAGCGATCCGGGCTCGACCCAAGTACCCCGGAAAAGCGTCGAGGATGCGCTGGTACTCGTCGACGGCGGCTTGCCCCTCTCCCAACGACAAGAAGATTTCGACGCGGGCCAGCATGGCGTCGTCGCGCAGCGCCGAGTCGTA
>PFUG01000673.1 GCA_002789955.1 Deltaproteobacteria bacterium CG_4_9_14_3_um_filter_63_12
GGCTCGGATGATGGAGTAGGCTCGGGCGAGCCTGGTGGGGCTGGGCTTCGATTTCGACGCAAGGACACAGAGATCGCCAAGACGCAAGGGAGTCTTCTTGGTTTGGACTTCGGATTTGCTCTTGGGGTCTGGGGTTGGGTGGGGGTTCTGGTCCTTAACGCAGAGTCGCGGAGCCGCGGAGCCGCAGAGAGTTTTCTTTGTTTGGACTTCGGATTTGCTCTTGGCGTCGGGCCTAGCAATCTTGCAGTCGCCACCAGACTCGAAACTACCACCAGCCATATTCTGGCGGGGCCGGCGTGGTCGCCATGGGCATCGCCTGCGCGGTGGGGAGGTGCTCAGGGTAGGAGTTGATGGCGACGGTGCCGCTGGTGCCCCCGTTGGTGCCGATGATGAAGGTCCGGGCTTTGTCGATGCTGGCGCCTTCGTAGGCCTCGATGTCGGTGGTGGCGTTGCCGTAGGCGGCGTAGAAGGTGGCTTGCGCCTCGGTCTGGACCTTTTGGATGAACTCGCGCTTGTAGGTGGCCACGCCCCCTGAGGTGGGCAGCGCCTGGGCGTTCGTGTCGGTGAGGTGCACGGCGCCAGCGGGGAAGCCCATGTCCACGAGCCACTGTTGGCTGCGCTCGCGCAACATGTCGGGTCGACCGGTCACGTAGATGGGCAGGTATCCCTTGTCCGACCAACTCCAGACGACGTCTGGAGCGCCAGGATACATCTCGGGGACGTGGCTGCCGTTGTAGATCGAGGCGGCGAGGTCGAGGATCAGCTCCGAATCGCCGGTCGTCAGGGTGCCGTCGATGTCGCAGACGACCGCTTGGGTGCCCGGCTCGACGACGATGAGGGTGAAGGCGGCGACGCTGTGATCGCCCTGAACCAGCATGCGGATGGGGGTTCGCCCGACGGGGCGCACGTGCTGCGCAGGGAGCTCGAAGAAGATACGGCCGCCGTCGTCAGCGATGCCCCAGACGGTGCCCATTTGGCCGTCGGTGGTGGTCGCGTGAATGCCCATCGAGACCCAATCCCCGCAGGGCGGGTCGACTTGGTAGAAGAGCTCGACGTCCTCGTCCTCGAGATCATCGTCCAGCAGGCCGTAGGCGAACTTGCCGATGAGCCTCTGCGGTTGACCCGCAGCGACCACGACGTCTTGGCCGCGATGGTTGCCGTCGCCCTGCAGCGTCACGATCCATTCGGTGTCCCAGTGGCGCCAGGCGGTGGTCGCCCCCGTCGCCACGAACGGGTTGCGCGGTTGGCACTCGGCGACAGTGCTGGTGTCCGTCTCCTCGAGGTCTTGGGCGACATCGAAGGAGCTCGTGTCGACGCTCGTGTCGGCGGAGGCGTCTGCGGTCGTCAAATCGTCGGTGCTGTCAATGACTTCGACTGCGCTGGTGTCGGCGCTCGTGTCGGTCAGGGTCGTGCCGTCGCCGCTGTTGAGATCACCGGACGTGTCGGAACCAGTACCATTGCCGGACCCGGAAGAGTCGTTACAGGCGGCGGTCACGACCAGAACGAAAGACGCGGCGAGCAGAAGAATCAGGTGGCGCATTGGGACCTCTGAGGAGACCGGTTGAATTGACGGACCGAAGGTACAAGCTTGTTTTGACTCGTGCAAACCCGGAATTCGGCTCTTGTGATGCTGCGTCAATATCCGAAGCTGACTGCTGACGCGAAGTTCGGGCTGCTCGGGGCTCCGGATTGCAAGCCAGGTTCAGCCCTGAAGTCTGGAGTGTGGAGCTTGGTCCGGCGGCGCCATGGGCTGCAGGAGCTCGGTTGTGCCAGGACAGTCGCAACGGTTTTCACCGCCAGCGGACACACTCCGCAAACGCGCGGTTGCGGGCCAGGACTGCGTCGCCAAATTCCTGCAGCTGGGCGACTCGCTCGGGCTCGAGCGGGCCTGCGCGCAGGGCGCGCAGGCCCGCTCCGAGTTCGTCTATCGAGCGAGGAGCCGACATCGTGCTGGTGACTCCAGGCTGCTGCATGCTGTAGCGATAGCACTCGGCCGCATCGGGCGGCGCGGGCGCCGCCGGATGCGGCCTCTCGAGCATGCGGCTGTAGCACAAGGCGCTGAAGGTGAGCAGCCCACACCCCGCAGCCTTGATGGTCGGAAAGACCTCGGCCTCGGCGCCGCGATGGGCGCCGTTGTGCCGCAACATGAGCGTCGGCCAAGGCGCCTGTGACTGGACGTGCTCGAGGGCGAGCGCCCGTTGGTGCGTCGAGAAGCCGTAGGTCTTGACCTTCCCCTCGCGCTGCAGGGCCTGCAACGTCGGCAACAGGGGCTCCAGGCGGGCCGCGTCTCGCACCCAGAAGAGCAAGTAGACGCCGAGCTGCTCGAGGTGCAACGAGCGCAGCGCTCGCTCGGCGTCGGCACGCACGCGCTTCGCATCGGCGTGGAAAGTGCCAGCGACCACCTCGGTCTGTCGCCGGTGCTCGGGCGTCAGGTCGCGAAAGAAGCGGATAAGGGTGCTGTAGTTCGGCTCCCAGAAGAACGTGTTGATGCCCGCCTCTAAGCCCCGCCGAAAGCCGAGTTCGGGGAGCCCGTAGTGGCCTGAGAGCGCCAGCGGGCTCAGCAGCAGCCCCGTGTTTCCCAAAGGCCGCTGTGGCGGCCTTTGGGAAACACCGGTCGGCGAGTCGGGCTCGCAGTCCGGCGATGGCGAGTCGGGCTCGCAGTCCGGCATTGGCGAGTCGGGCTCGCAGTCCGGCATTGGCGAGTCGGGTTCGCAGTCCGGCATTGGCGAGTCGGGCTCGCAGTCCGGCATTGGCCCACCTGTGGCCGACGTGCGCGCCTCCCGGGCGAGCCGCTCGGCGGCCTCTTGCACTTGCGTCAACAGCCGTGCGGTGACCTGCGGGCTCGGCGGCGCCGAGTCCGCGACGATGCTTGGCGCAACCTGGCCGAGGACTCGCTCGGCCCACCGCTGCACCCGAGGCCCATAGCCTCCGTCGAGGATGCGCTTCGCGGCGGCCACGCGTCGGTCCTCGTCGAGACGTGTGGTGAGCGTCTCGACGAGCTCGGCGACAAAGGGAACTCTTGGGTCGGCGAGAAGCTCGACGCAGCGGACGCAATGCTCTGGCGTGCCCCACTGCAATAGACGCTTGAGAGCCCAGGCGCGAACGCCCTCGTGCTCGTGAGCCAGCATCGCCGGCATGGCGTCCAGCAGGGCCCTGGCTTCGTCGGGTCGGAGCTCCTCGAGGTGTTTGTGAACCAGCGCCGGATCTCGGCCCGACAAGCCCCATGACGAATCCTCAGGAGAACTCTCGTCCCTGTATGCAAAGTCGGGGGTCTCGTCGGTCAGGTTGCGCAGGTAGGCGACCGCGCCTCGGGTGCGCGGGTCGGTTCCGTCCGACAGGCCGTCGGGGTCGGGGGCTGGGACGCGCTGGGCGAGGGCTTGGATGGCGCGCTCGCGGGTACGCCAGTGGGGGTCGTCGAGGGCAGCGCGGGCCAGCGGGTTTGCTGCGCCCATGGCGAGTTCTAAACCGTCGATGAGGTCGGCCCGGACCTTCCACGAGGGCTCTTCAAAGTAGTGAGCGGCGCCCTTCTCGAAGGACTCGGCGGCGAGCAACGCCTGCAGCGCCGCGGAGCGGACACTTGGTGCCGTGGAGGCGAGGCCGACCTCGGCGAGGCGAATGAGGGCGGCGCGGCCCTCGGCGCTGGTGGAAGCGCACTGGCCGGCGAGGTCGAGAGTGCGGGCGGCCTCTCGCACCGACGCGGTGGCGAACTGCTCCGCGATGGCGTCGAGCAGTTCGGCGGTCCAGGGTGGCTCGACGAGCTCGAGGAGGGCGTCCATGGCGCCGCTTTGCAGAAGATGGGCAAGTCTCGCCATGGGTTCTCTTGACTCAGTTTTGCGCCGGTTCGTGGCTTCCAAGTGCGCGCATGAACGGGCTCGACGTGGGAGATTTTTGATAAATTTCCACCGCTGGACAAACTTCGGTGGCACTGAAGTGCAAAGATGGATTTGCGGCGAGGCGGGACGCCTCCGGTCGCCACTCCGACCTTGCTTGACTGCAAGAAAGAAGAAAGCAAAAGGGGTCCGGGGGACAAAGTCCCCCGGCAGGTCAGGGCAGAGCCCTGCCTCCCCAAAGGAGCGATTTGGTCGGGAAGCTCGGTAGGCGGGGAGGCTAGTTGAGTCGGCACCGCTCGCCGAGCTTGCGTTCGCGGGCCGAGGGGGAGAGATTTGGTGGAAAGTCCGTCTCATCACCCTCTCGCGCAGGGTCGTTCATGACCTCGTCAAAGAGCAAGAATCCCGCGAAATACACTGATTGGCTGCCTGTAGGGGCGGTGCACGACGAGGTGCTGCTCGAACGAGTGCGCAGCTTGGTCGCCGCGCTGCCAGGCAGCTTGTCCGAGCTCGGTGCCTGCCTCGCCGAGGTCGAGTCCTTCGCCGAGTTCGATTCAGCCGCAGTGCTCGCGGCCCAGGCTTTCGACGCGCGGTTGGACGACTTGTTGCGGAGGCCGCCCAAGGGACTCTTCGAGTTCATGCGCAGCAACCTCCCCGTCGATCAGCAGCTCCAGGTCTGCCGACGGTTGGTCAAGCACCCCAACCTACCCACTCGGCGCCGGGCCGTGACGCTCTTGAAGCGACTGCGCCCCGACGATGTGGCGTTGCCTTTGAGCGCAAAGGGCGAGTGGAATTGGCGAGGGTGGACTCGAGGGACAGAACCCGGACGGCTGTTCAAGCACCGGCGAGGGGTGAAGCGGCAGGCCGAAGTTGGGGTGCCGCAGCTCAAGGACCTCGAGGCTCTGCGGAGGCGCTTGGCGATCGACAGCCTGAAGCAGCTGGGCTGGTTCATGACGGCAACGGCCGGTGAGGGGGCGCCTTATTGCAGCTTCGAGATCCCCAAGCGCAGCGGAGGGTTGCGGCGCATCGACGCGCCACGAGGGCAGCTCCGCGCGCTGCAGCGCACGGTGCTGCACGAGATCCTGTCGAAGGTTGCAGTGCACGAGGCCGCACACGGCTTCGTGCCTGGCCGCTCGACGTTGACCAACGCGGCGCCACACCTCGGCCGCAAGTTGGTGCTGAAGTTCGACCTGCGGAATTTCTTCCCGACCATCTCGTACTGGCGAGTGGTTGGGCTGCTGGCCAGCCTGGGATACGACGTGGGCACTGGGCTGAACGTCGTCGAGGACTCGAGCCGGGCGGTGGCGCCAGTCCTGGCGCGGTTGTTGACGTTCCGCGACGACGCCAAACTGTTTGGTGCGGGTTACGCCCCGCAAGGCGCACCGACCTCGCCGGCGATCTCCAACCTGGTCTGTCGCGGGCTCGACGGGCGTCTGAGCGGGCTCGCCGCCCGCATCGGCGGCACTTATACGCGCTACGCCGACGACCTGACGTTCTCGATGGACGCCGAGCCGGCGGGTGGACTGGGCCGCTTCCGCTGGTGGGTCGACGGCATCTGCCAACAGGAGGGCTTCCTGCTCAACCGCGAGAAGTTCCGCGTGCTGCGGGCGTCGAGGCGGCAGCAGATCACGGGCATCGTCGTCAACGACTCGCTGCGCGTCCCGCGCGAGGTGCGCCGAAAGGTCCGCGCCATGGTGCACAACTGCCAGAAGAACGGCGTCGAGGCTGAGTCCAAGGGCGATCCTGGCTTCGTCGACCGGCTGCGCGGTCTGGCCGCCTACATCCACATGGTGCACCCCGAGGAAGGCCGACCTTTGCTCGATGCCATCAAGCTCTTCGGCGAAGGAGGAGAGGATGACTGAACACGGGCACGCTCGGCTCGCTTTGGAGCGACACGCCGAAGAGGGAGACGTCGAGGCCATCCGATTACTGCTCGTGTTGGCTCGTCGCTCCGAGAACTACGAGACGCAGCGTCGACTCGCTTTGAGGCTCGCTCTCGCTGGTGGCGAGAAGCTGTGGCGAAATCCCATCGATGGCTTGGAGATGATCTGCATCCCGCCTGGGTCGGTGTCGGTCTCGATGCCCCGCCGCAAAGTAACGCGGTTGGAGCTTCCCGCCTTCTCCATGGCCCGCCACCCCGTGACCAATGCTCAGTTCGCCGCGTTCATGGAGGCCACGGGTTACCGACCGCCGCGAGAACATCTGCACAACCATCGGTTCTTGAGTCACTGGGAGGGAGACAGCGTTCCTGACGGGCTTGCCGAGCATCCGGTGGTCTTCGTGTCGGTGTATGACGCGCTCCAGTACTGCGAGTGGGCTGGGCTGTCCTTGCCCAGCGCGACGCACTGGGAGTATGCCGCCTCGGGCGACGGCCGCCCATACCCCTGGGGCAACGCCGCACCGAGCGCGGTGTTGTGCGCCATCCAGGGATCGAGCACGGTGCCCGTGGGCTCTTTTCCGCGCACCCGCACGGCCTTTGGCTGCCAAGACATGATCGGCAACGTCTCCGACTGGTGCTGGCCGACCAAGGCTGGTGTCGTCGACGGCGAAGTCGAGGCTCAACGCCTCGACGTCGAGGCTGCCGTGCGCCGTTTCGAGCGTTCCTTCGCGGAGGTGCGAGGCAGCAATTTCATGCGCAGCTGGACTCAGAATGCGTCGATGAGTTGTCAGCACGGCCGTCAATTGAGAGTCGAGCGCCGCAATGAGTGGGTGAGTTTCCGGCCGGTCTATCTCCCATCGTGAGTATTCATACTCACCCGTGAGTATTCATACTCACCGTGATAGTTTTCTCATCACCAGTGCAGCATCGGCGCGATACGCCGGGGCTTCGGTGAACATGTCAGGGCTCCGACCCATACCAATTCGTGAGTGTTCTCACCACTAATCCACCATCACCAGGACACATTATTCATGGTGACTCGTTAGGATTCTTCTCGTGAGAAGACGGTGGTGGTTGGGCGCGTTCTCACAGTTTACCTATGGTCCAGAGTAGGCTTCGGTGAACATGTCAGGGCTCCAACCCGCGCCAATTCGTGAGTGTTCTCACCACTAATCCACCATCACCAGCCCCCATTATTCATGGTGACTCCTGGGATTATTCTCGCGAGCAGACAGTGAAAGTCCTTCGTCTTGGGGGGTTCGCGCATTGTTGTAGGATGGAGTTGGTCAAGTGTACCGAGCAAATCGGGAGCGCTGTTGCGACTATTTTGCGGCGAGCTCCAGGAAGAGGTCGGCCAAATGGTGCGTGCCATAGGGTGGCGCGACCGCGCCGAGTTCAGAAAGCGCCGCGACCGAGCGCATGAGGTCGGCCACGAAGGGGTTGACGAGCCCCACCAACGGTGTGCTGCCGTTGAGCAGCCAAAAGGGCAGTCCGCGCACTTTGGGCTTGCGGCGCAGGGCGTCGAAAGCCAGCTCGAGGATCTCACGAAAGGTAAAAGTGTCAGGTCCGCCGACGGAGCGCTCCTGGCCGCGGCTCCTAGGGTCGTCGAGCGCGTCGCCGATAAAGTCGGCCAGATCGGCGCCATGAATGGGGTTAATCCGTTGCGCCCCATCGCCGATGACCCAACCGGTGCCTTTGGCGGCCATGTGGAAGAAGTCCTTCATATCGTTGAAGAACCCCGTCGGCCGGATGATGGTCCAAGTCAGCCCAGACGCTTTGATGGCGTCAACCACGTCCTCACGGCAAGCGATTGAGTCGATGCCCCGCTCGCGCAGAGCGCCGCCGTTGAACACGGAGACGAAGACGACGTGTTCGACGCCCCCTGCGACGGCCCGCTGGAGCAGGTTGAGGTTGGCTTGGTAGTCGACCTGGCGCGCGGTGGGCTTTCGCTTGAAGTCGTGTTTACCCAGCGAGCTGACCAAGATCTTGGCGCCATCGACGAGGTCGTTGAGTGTCCCGGGGTTCGTGGCCTCGGCCTCGACGACCTCGTCGCAGAAAGGGCGGTTGTCGCCGAGCCGTGATTCCTTTCGGGCCAACGCACGAACCCAATAGCCACGTCCGTGCAAAGCGCGGACGATGTTTCCGCCGAGGTAACCCGTGGCTCCAGCGACCAGAACTTTCGTCTTCGTCATGACATCTTCCAAGAACCCTCTGCGGTCCCGCGTTTCGCCGGGATCGAGCGGTATATCGCTGATGCTGCTTCGATACTGCTTCGATCTGGAAACCCAATGGTCTGAGTTGGCAAACTCGAAGCCGACCACCTTTGCGTGAAGGGCCCTACTTCAAACTCTCTTCGCGCTCCTTGATCCGCTTGATCAGCTCCCAGTCGTAGTCGCTGAGCATGGACTTGTTGTAGTCGGGGTTGGGCTCGTACCACCACTGTGCGGCGAAGTGTGACTTCATGTCCTTCGTCTTGAAGATGTAGCCGTAGCGGGCGTAGACGGTGTTTCGCAGGACCTTGAGTTCGTCCTTTCCGAGACTGTCGAGGTTCATGTCCCCCTCGCTCAGCAACTTGTAGGCAAAGCTGTCTGCGTAGAACATGCAGGCGTCGAGGTCCTCTGTGGGGGCGAAGTCGGTAAGGTCCCAGCTGATGAGCTTCGCGGAGTCCTTGCCGGTGACCGTGTAGCCCGCTGGGGTCGGCTTGCCGCAGTAGTCGTAGATCTCGTGACAGAACTTGAAGGGGAGGTTGGGTTTGACCTCGAGCCTGGAGCGCCCGATCTTTCCGCCCTTCCAAAGCGCGCCGGTCTTCAGTACGTACGGGACCCAATTCGTCATGTCGGCGCTGGCGCTCTCGCCGGTGATGTAAACGTTGCGCACCGCAACGGCCTCGTCGGCGGCGAACTTGACGTCCCAAAGGTAGCCCTTGGTGTAGTAGAGCTCGTCGCTGGGGGCGATGTCCTCGATGTCCACTTTGACGACTTTGCCGCGCACCTGGGCGACGAAGTCGTAGACCAGGGCTTCGTTGACTTCGCGTCCGGGCGGAACGGTCACCTCGCTCTCTTCGATGGGCGGGAAGGGGAAGCCCATGCGCACGGTCTGCTCCTTGTCCGAGGTGTTGTGAAAGGAGAAGTCGCAGGTGATGGTCCACGTCCTCTCGGCGGTGCGTTCGATGACGACGTGCTCCTCGACCATCTCGATGGCTTCGTTCTTGATAGGTATGGGCAAGGCGCCGGCGCCGCCGAAGGCAACGTCGAAGCCAGCGTCATTGGCCGAAGCAAGGCTCGGCGTGGCGAGACAGAGCGCGAGGAGCGCGGCGAGAAGGGTGCGCTTCATGGGGTTCTCCCTTTTTCAATGAGTGCACGAGGGGCGCGGTCGGAAGGTGGACGGCGAGACGGCGGCACGTCTTCATTTCGAGCCAACCAAAGCTGATTGAGCAATCTTGTGTGGAATCCTGTGTGGAATCTTTTGGATATCACACTCACGCACAGAGGTCTCGGGGCGCTTGCTCGTGGTTGCGGAGCGGTGCTGCGCAGGGTGGCGCGGTCGAGACGACCGGGCCAATTCCCAGATGCCGTCGGCGATTGGTGTCGCGGTCAGGCGCGTGGCCGTCTTAGAGGGCGTGTCGACCTCGGTCGGGATCAACAAGAACGCGGCGAGCCCCAAGGCCTACCACGAGGGTCCGTGGCGAAGCAACGTGGCGTCAGCGACCCACTTCCTGTTCTCAGATTCAAAATGGGGATCGTTCGCGGCTTCTTTTTGTAACCAGATTCAAAAGCTTCGGCGTCAGCGACCCACTTCCTGTTCTCAGATTCAAAATGGGGACTCGCCCAAGCCTACTCGAGCACTCGTCCAAGGCTACTCGAGCACTCGTCCAAGGCTACCCGAGCACCCAGCCAAGCCTA
>PFUG01000187.1 GCA_002789955.1 Deltaproteobacteria bacterium CG_4_9_14_3_um_filter_63_12
CGGCGGGGGCTACCCCTTCTACTTCCAGCCCTAGAACGCGCCCCAGAACCTGCGGGTCGTCTCGAGCACACGGCTCGCCAGCTCGCGCACCTCTTCGCCGCGCAACTTGGCCACGGTGGCGAGGATGTGGGGCGTGTTCTTGGGCTCGTTGTGTCGCGCTCTTGGGCGTAAGTCTCGAGGAGCCAGAAACGGGGAGTCAGTCTCGACCATGAGGCGCTCCACCGGGATTTCGGCGACGAGTTCTTGCAGGTGACGGCCTCTGCGCTCGTCGCAGAGCCAGCCGGTGATGCCGATGTGGAGGTCGAGGTCGAGGGTGGCGAAGAGCTCCTCTTTCGTGCCGGTGAAGCAGTGAATCACGGCCTTCTCGAAGCGAGCGCGGTGTCTGCTGAGGATGGCGAGCATGCGGGCGTGTGCGTCGCGCTCGTGAAGGTAGAGGGGCAGGCCGAGCTCGCAGGCGAGCTCGACTTGCGCCTCGAACCAGCGCTCCTGGACGGGTCGGGGGGAGAAGTCGCGGTTGAAGTCCAAACCGCACTCTCCCATGGCGCGCACCCGTTCTTGGGCGAGGAGTGTCCGAAGCGCGGGCAAGGTGGTGTCGTTGCAGCTCTTGGCGTCGTGCGGGTGAACGCCCGCGGTGGCGACGACAAAGTCGGGGTGGTCCGCGGCGAGAGCGGCCGCCTTGCGGCTCCCCGCCAGGTCGCAGCCGATGGCGACAAGGCCGACGACGCCTGCATCTTTGGCCGCTTGGAGGACGTCGTCGAGGTGTCTGACCAGCGACGGGTGAGTGAGATTCACTCCGATGTCGACGCAGGTGAAAGCCGAGCCTTCGTTCATGGTTCGATGACGGTGGCGGTGGTGAGGTAGTCGAGCTTGTCGAAGTTGGAGCGCAGGTAGTCGTTGCCCCATTCTTGAATCTTGGTCTGGTTGGGCCCAGAGCCTGTGGGCGCGCCCTCACCATAGCCGCCGTAGAGGCGCTCGACGACGTCCATGCCCTCGGTCACGGCGCCAAAGGGCGAGAAGCCCATGCGGTCGAGCTGTTGGTTGGCGCCGAGGTTGACGAAGAGCTGTGTGGTGCGCGTGTTGGGCCCTGCGGTGGCGAAAGTGAGGGTGCCGCGGACGTTGGTGGCGGCCACTGGATCGTCGGGGATCGTGGCGTTCTCCCAGGCCGCGTTGACGGCAGGGTCGCCGTTGAGCCCGAACTGCACGATGAAGCCGTCGATGACGCGGAAGCAGGCGACGTCGTCGTAGAAGCCCATCTTGACGAGGTTGTAGAAGCGGTCGGCGCCATTGGGCGAGAGGCTGCGGTCGACGGAGACGGTGAAGGTGCCTTGCGTGGTGTCGAAGAGGACCTGGAAGCGGTCGGGCGCGGTGAGGGTCGCCAGCTGTGGGTTGGTGAGGGCGCCTGTCAGGTCGGTGACGGTGCTGGGGGTTTCGGCCTTTGGTTTCACGGCAATTTCGCCGGCTGGGATAGAGGGCCCACAGGCGGTGGTGAGCAGCAGCGACGCGAGGAGGAGAAGACGGCTGAAGAGGCTCATGGGTGCTCCGGGACAGATAGGATGGGTGAGTGAGAGGCTATATACCCAAAGGCGTTCGAAACTGCATGGGTTCGTGGGAACGAAGACGTTGGAAAATGAAAAAGCGCGCCCCCAAGGGGGGCGCGCTTTTTCGAGAGTCGAGCGGCGACGGCCGAGGCCGTCACAGTTTATCTCGCCGCGTGGAACTTGCCCGTCATGTCGACAGGGTCGCTCGTGGCGCTGAAGCGGAACTTGATGTCCCAGGTGCAGCGGCTCTCCTCGGTGAGGGGGTCGCCCATCATGTCGTACTCGAGGTTGCCGTCGGCGTCCTTGATCTTGCAGTCGCCGAGGGTGCTGAGAACGAGGTTGTCTTCGGTGTCGATGGTGAGCTTGGCGGCTTGGTCGTAGATGAGGTTGGTCAGGTAGGAGATGCCTTCGTTGCAAGCGTATTCGCCGATGCTCTTGGCGACGGAGGAGACGAAGCTGTCGCCAGCGACGTCGGCGAGGACATCGCCAACGGCTTCGCAGCCCGTGGTGGTGATGAGGGTGCCGGTCGGATCGTACCAGTCGACGATGTACTGCAGCAGGACGCGCTGGATGAGCTGGTCGAGGCTGTCGATGAGGGGGTCGTTGAAGAGCGCGGGCAGGGCCCAACCCTCGATGATGGCCAAGAGGATCTCACCGTAGGGAACGGTCATGCCGTGCTGGTCGATGACGATGCACTGGTCGTTGGAGTTGGCACACTTGGTGACGGCGCCGGAGAAGGTGCCTTCGATGGCGAGGTTGGGTTTGCCGAGCTCGACGAAGGAGAGGCCGGTGCGGGCGTTGGAGCAAGCGGCGGGGGTGTTCCCTTCCTTGATGCAGGGCAATCTCCAGACAAAGGAGACCCCCGTGTAGCGATGCACTTGGCCGGCTGCGAGGACTCCGGTCTCCGCGTTGGGCTCTTCGTTGATCACGAACTCGCCGACGAGCTGCAGGCTGGTGACGAGCTCGGTGATGTCGTCGCCGACGGTGAGGATGTTGTTGAGCCAGTCTGGCGCGGCGGCGGTGATGCCGTCGTTGATCATGGCGACGATGACGGGCTCGAGTCCTGCGGGAATGCTGATGCCACCGATGTCTTCGATGTACGGCCCGAGGAGCGTGTAGAGCATCTGGCCGGGGTTCTGGAAGAGCATCACGATCATGTCGACCCAGTCACCCGCCTCCATGCTGTCCGTGGCGACCGCTCGGCGAGGCAGCCCGCTGAGGAGGTTGAAGTTGGAGGTCAGCTTGTAGGTGCCCTTGACGGTGATGGGTACTTCGACGAGCTGGACGGTGACGGTGTGGCCGAGGCCGTCGCCGACGGTGGGACGCTCGTCGTTGCAGCCGTATACGGTCACGAGGCCAGCGGCGGTCTCGGCGTAGCCAACGGCGACGTAGGACTTGCCCGTGGGCAGCGCGATGAACGTCGAAGCGGTGATCGTGCCATCGGCGTTGCGGGGTGTGTCGGGGTTCTGGCGAGCAGCCGTCGGCAGGTTGCGCGGGTCGCGCATCGGCGGGGTGAAGACGTCAGCACAGGTCTGCTGGGTTTCAAAGAGCATGGGCTTCACGACGGTGAACTGACGGGCGCCGCTGTAGGTGAACTCGACCTTGAGGTCGTAGCTGTCCTTGGGTCGAATCTGTACGAGGATCATCTCAGGCGCGACGGCGTCGTTGCCCTCCACGCTGACTTGGATGCTGATGTCGGCGGCCTTCGAGAAGGAACTCACCTTCATCAGGACGACGCCATCAGGGCCAGTCTGCCCCGTCAGGGAGTTCAGCTTCACACACGGCGATGGCGTGGCGGCGCAGTTGTCGGTGGACGAGAGGATCTCGAACGCCAAACTCACGTTCGGAATGGGGAGCGCATCGGGTCCGAAGAAGCCTACCTCGAGGTTGGAGTCGGACTGGAAGAACAGCTTGAGCGCCTCTCCATTGGGTGGATTGATCACCTCGAGGTAGGAACGCTCTATGTCGATCGTGTCCAAATTGGTTCCGTCTTGGAACCCATCGGGGTCGGGGTTGGTGTTCTTCGTGCCTTCGTCACACGCTCCCGCCAAGACGGCGAGGGCGAGGATGGCCCAGAGTAATGTTTGGCGCTTCATCAAGATGGCTCCTTTGGAATGTTCCATGAGGCGAGAGGTTCGGTTGCTGAACGTGCGAGAGATTGCGATGGGAGCTTACAGCAAGGTTGGAAGTTGAGCGAAATCAACGATTTTGTCCCGCCGGCCTCAATCCCTGCTGTCAACTTGGCCATTATATCGGCGCGTCCCTGTCGTTCAAGCCCCTCGACGGGACCAATGAACCTACGTTTCACAAGGCTGCGAAAGTGCGCTCTGTATACAAGGTCGCGAATCGGCTATGAAAGAAAAAAGTGAGGCGTTCGCCTGCAATGTCTGCTAAGACGCCGAGCATACAGGCGAAGACCATCCCCAAAAGCACGTCTTCACTCTTCTCAAGTGTCCCGAAAACTCCCGCCGTGAGTCCTGGTCGTCCGCTCTCTGCGACGAGCAGACTCGAATCGCTGCTGGCTAAGCCAAGACATCTTTGCCCCTAAGAGCGACCATGCCACAGTCCAGACTTGTCTCTATCCCTCGCCTGCTCGTCACCGCGATCATGCTCTCCCTGCTCCTAGCGTCGTGCGCGACGGCGGAGCTCGTCGATCCGGGGGCTTGCGGCGACGGGATCCTCCAAAGCGACATGGGTGAGCAGTGCGATGACGGCAACACCTTCGAAGGGGACGGCTGCTCGGACAGTTGCCAGCTCGAACGGCAAGGGACCGAGCTTTCTTGTGTCAATGGGTCCGACGACGACGGCGACAGCTTCATCGACTGCAACGACCCCGACTGCCGCGGCGACCTTGCCTGCCCCGAGACGGTCGAAGGGATCTGCAACAACGGCACCGATGACGATGGCGATCACGCCACCGACTGCCAAGACAGCGACTGCGCCAACGACCCCGTTTGCCAAAATCCCACGACCGAGACCTTGTGCGACGACGCCGTCGACAACGATGCAGACTTGGCCACCGACTGCGCCGACAGTGACTGCAGCACGCAACCGGCCTGCCAAACCGGCGGCGAGACCATCTGCGACAACCACGTCGACGACGACGCGGACACCGCGACCGATTGTGAGGACAACGACTGCGCCGCCCGTGCCTGCGGGCCCAATGGACTCTCCTGCCAAGGCACGGCCTGCACTTGCCCCTCCGGCACGGCCACCGAGACGGCCTGCGGCGATGGGAAAGACGGCGACTGCGACGGCAAGACCGATTGCCTCGACACCGACTGTGCCGCGGACGTCAACTGCACCGGACGAGAGTCCCTCTGCGGTGACGGCCTCGACAACGACGGCGACACCCTGACCGACTGCGGCGACAACGACTGCGCCACTCAGGCCTGCAGCACGACCGGCAAGAGCTGCGCCGGCGGACAATGTGTGTGCTCGAGAGGCACCACCGAGAACAACTGCACCGACAACATCGACAACGACTGCGACGGCTTGACCGACTGCTTCGACAGCGAGTGCTCCGCGGCGCCAGGCTGCTCGCAGAGCGAAACGGTCTGCAACGACAACGTCGACAACGACGGCGACACCAAAAAGGATTGCGCCGACCTCGACTGCACCGCACAGACCTGTGGAACCAACGGAAAGAAATGCGCCGCCACCGTCTGCGCCTGCCCCGGTGGCGCCGTCGAGACGTTGTGCAGCGACAGCTCAGACAACGACTGTGACGGCCTGAGCGACTGCGCCGACAGCGACTGCGCGACGCATCCTTCCTGCGTCGAGAGCGTCTGCAACGACAACCTCGACAACGACGGCGACACCCAGAAGGACTGCGCGGATGCCGACTGCGCCGGCAAGACCTGCGGACTGAACGGCCGCACCTGCTCGGGAACCACCTGCAGTTGTCCCGGCGGCGCCACCGAGAGCGCCTGCGGCGACCTGCAGGACAACGACTGCGATGGCTCCTCGGACTGCAGCGACAGTGACTGCGCGGCGAGCCCAGCCTGCGCCGTGGCGGGCACCTGCGACATCGACGCCATGATCCTGTGCGGATTGGGCGACCAACGAACCACCGTCGGCCAGGGTTCGGGGGTCAACGCCTACAGCTGCACCGCCAGCAGCGAAACGGGACCAGAGTTCATCTACGAGTTCCTCGCCACCACTGACGTCTCGGTCACCCTCAGCCTCACCGGCCTCGCCAGCGACCTCGACCTGATGCTGCTCAGCGACCCCGGGATCGCCGGCTGCGACGCCCAGCAGTGCCTGTCCTCCAGCACCACCTCGGGCAACGAGTCCATCACCTTCTCTCCCACCCCCGGCGACTTCTACTCCATCGCCGTCGACGGGAAAGACGGAGCCAGCGGTGACTACTCTCTCAACGTCGACTGCACCGGCGGCTCCACCTGTGTCGCCACCTACGCGGTGGATTGCGGCTTCTCTGAGAGCTACACCACCACCTACAGCGACGCGAGCAACAACGTCACCAACTACAGCTGCGCCACCTACAACGAGAGCGGACCAGAATACACCTACCTCTTCCTGCCCACCCAGAGCGGCACCGCCACCGTCAACATCAGCATGGGCTGGCTGGGCCCAGACCTCGATCTCTTCGTGCTCGACTTCAACGCCGGCGTCTGCGACCCCACCCAGTGCATCGAGTACGGCGACGACAGCATTTCCTTCCCGATCACCGCCAGCAACGCCTACTACGTCGTCGTCGACGGTTACTACGGCGACTCTGGGGACTATGACATCGAATTCCTCTGCAACTGACGCGTTTTGGTCGACCGCAAAGAGAAAAACTCAAAAGGCGGTTCGGGGGACAAAGTCCCCCAGCACGTCTGGGCAGAGCCCTGCCTCCTCCATGAAGAGCACCCAGAAGAGCACCCCAATGACCTTGCTGGGAAGCTCTCGGTGACCTGGCAACTCACAGATGACGACGATGGCGCCGCGCTCGGCGCCACCGTCCGCAAGTATCTCGAGAGCCCCTGGGCGAGAGCCAAAAAGCTCGTCCTCGATGGGAAAGTCACCATCGATGGGGTCGTCTCCGCCTTGCCGGGCTTTCGCGTACGCGCCGGACAGCAACTCGCCGTCGGCGCCGTTCCATCACCCAAGACTGAGCGCATCAGCGGTCCGAAAATTGTCCATCTGGACAGCCAGCTCGTCGTCATCGACAAGCCCGCGGGGATGCTCAGCGTCCCTCACCGCGAAGCAGACCGAGACACAGCGCTCGATCTCGCCGCAAAAGCCATCGAGCAAAGCCTGCGCAGCAGCGCCCATCGCGCCCCACCCCTCAAAGTCGTGCACCGACTCGACAAAGACACCTCGGGGCTGATGGTCTTCGCGCGCACCACCGCTGCGCAGGAAGCCCTCAAAGAGCAGCTGCGCCAGTACAAGGTCGAGCGCATCTACCTTCTCTTGGCCCACGGCCGCGTCGAGCCCGGCACCATCGAGTCCTATCTGGTCAAGAACCGCGGCGATGGCCTGCGCGGCGCCACCCACGACACCAAGCTCGGACAGCTCGCCATCACCCACGTCAAAGTCCTCGAGCACCTCGACGGGGTCTCGCTCTGCACCGCAACCCTCGAGACCGGCCGCACCAACCAGCTCCGCATCCACCTCTCCGAGCGAGGCCATCCCTTGCTCGGCGACCGGGTCTACCTCAAGCCCCACGTCGAACGCGGCCTCGTGCCCATCGACGCGCCGAGACTCATGCTCCACGCGGCGACGCTGGGCTTCATGCACCCAAGCTCGGGTCGGCCCTTTCGTTTCGAGTCGAAGTGGCCCGAAGAACTGGAAGCCATCGTCGCCAGCCGACGACTCCCCAAGATCTGAGAGTTCCTGGGAACCGCAGACGCGGTGATTCCCAGCCCATGTTCCCGCAGCGCTCGCTCGCCAATCCGAGGTACCGGCCCTCCAAACCCAGTGGTGCGTTCCTTTAGCGGTCGCCAATCCAGGGCGGCCGCCGCCCGCCCCTACGACCCCGCGTTGACTCGCCCGCTGGCTCCACCTATACCCAAGCTCTGTTGAGCCACTCGATGTGCACGGTGACCTGAATGAAGCCTACGCTGCAGCTCCTGCTCTGCTGGTTGCTCCTGCTCCTCTTCTCGGTTGGCTGCGACGACGGACCGGCTGCCGCTCCCTGCCGCGACGTCACCTGCTCTGGCGTGGGCACCTGCGCCGTGGTCGGAGGCGTCGCGACCTGCGACTGCCCTGCTGGCACCGCCACCTCAGGGACCGAGTGCCTCGCGACCCCCTGCCAAGACCTGGCGTGCGCCTTCGGCACCTGCGAAGTGCAAGGCCAGAGCGCGGCTTGCACCTGCGACCCAGGCTACGCTGGCGCCCTCTGCGACGCATGCGACGTCGGTTATCACACCGAGAACATGGCCTGCGTCGCCGACACCGCCTGCGGTGACCTCGTCTGTGTGCACGGCGCCTGCTCCCTCGCCGGGGCCTCGCCCGAATGCGTTTGCCAAACTGGCTTCGCGGGAACCCTCTGCGACCAGTGCGCGGCGGGCTTCACGCCACAAGGCGAGCGCTGCGTCGGCGCCTCGGCGTGCGACCCAGATCCTTGTATTTACGGGGTGTGCAAAGACAACAACGGCGTCGCCGCCTGCACCTGCGAGCCCAAGTACACGGGGGCTTACTGCGACAGCTGCGCCGAGGGCTATTGGCCCAGCGGCTTACAGTGCCTCGAAGGGCCGCCCTGCAACCTCGTCGAGTTCGCCTACGTCGACCCCACGGCCACCTCGGTCTGGGTCACCGGCTCCTTCACCAGCTGGGCCGCCACACCGGCCGGCGGCGCCATCGAGCTCAGCGACGATGGGGCTGGGAACTGGACCGGCAGCACCACCATCGAGCCCGGCGGGCAGCACACCTACAAGTTCATCGTCGACGGCACCGACTGGGTCTACGACCCCAGCAACCCGCTCAAGGTCGACGACGGTTTCGGCGGCTCCAACTCCATCGTCGAGGTCTGCTCCACTGGGCCTTCGACGCCGTGCAACGAGATCACCTTCACCTTCCAAGACACTGCGGCGAGCACCGTCTGGGTGACCGGTACCTTCTCCGCCTGGGGCGTCACGCCGGCCGCTGGCGCCCTCGAGCTGGTCGCCGGCAGCGGCGGCAGCTGGTCGCTGACCACCGTCATCACCCCCGACGGCAACCACCAGTACAAGTACATCGTCGACGGCACCGACTGGCGCATCGATCCCACGCACCCGACCGTCGACGACGGCACGGGCAACCTCAACAACGCCCTCGTGGTCTGCGACGGCGGCCCTGTGACCACGACCTGCGGCGACGTCACCGCCTTCGACTGGCGCGACGCCGTCATGTACTTCGTCATGGTCGACCGCTTCTACGACAGCGACGCGCAGCGCGACACCGTCTCTGGTGCCGAAGACGGGCCGGGCAACGGCTCTTCCGCACAGTACATGGGCGGCGACTTGGCTGGCGTCACGGCGAAGCTGGGCTACCTCAGCGATCTGGGCGTCACCGCCTTGTGGCTCACCGCGCCCTACGAGAATCGCGACAGCGCCGGCAAGGGCATGGGCGCGGACAGCCACTACTACTCGGCCTACCACGGCTACTGGCCCAGCCCCGCCAACACCGATTTCGACGCGGCGGGCGGCCCGGCGCCTCGACCTGCGGTGGAGTCACGGCTCGGCGACGAGGCCGACTTGCGCGCGCTGGTCAGCGCCGCTCACGCCGCGACCAGCGCCAACGACGACGGCATCAAGGTCCTCTTCGACTACGTCATGAACCATGTCGATATCGAGAGCGGTCTGTATCAGTCCCACAACGACTGGTTCGCGCGCCGCAATGGCTCCTTCGCGTTGTGTGGCGACGGGCTCTGGGACGACCCCTACTGGAGCCAGCGCTGC
The DNA here is from genome assembly GCA_002789955.1 of Deltaproteobacteria bacterium CG_4_9_14_3_um_filter_63_12. GTDB lineage: Bacteria > Myxococcota_A > Bradymonadia > UBA4248 > UM-FILTER-63-12 > UM-FILTER-63-12. The sequence continues at coordinate 9,425 of PFUG01000187.1, forward strand.
GCCTTCACCGACTACCTGCCCCCCTTCGACTTCGACAACGCGGCGGCCCGCGCCTGGTCGGTGGCCGACGCCTTGTGGTGGGCCACCGAGTTCGGCGTCGACGGCTACCGCCTCGACGCCATCAAGCACGTGCCCCTCTCCTGGCTCGTCGACCTGCGCGCGCGCCTCAACAGCGACATCACGACGCCCGCCG
>PFUG01000022.1:0-7710 GCA_002789955.1 Deltaproteobacteria bacterium CG_4_9_14_3_um_filter_63_12
CACGGTCGAGGCCATTGCTTCCCTGGGTTCGAGTCGCTCGTGGTCGACTGGTTCGCGCCTGTAGCGCTGGTGACGCTCTTCGACGAGAAGCCAGAGCCCTGGCTCGGCGAGCTGGTCGGCGAGCTCGAGCGTGCGCTGGGCGACGCTCTGGGGGGTGTGTTGGTGCAGCGGCGGCACCTCGGTGGCACTCCGACCGAGACGGTTCGCGGCTCGCTCCCCGAGCAGTGCTGGGCCCGCGAGGCGGGGCTGAGCTATCGGCTGCGGCTCGGCGCGGGCCAGAACATCGGCTTCTTCGGGGACATGGGACCGACTCGGGCGAAGGTTCGTGAGCTGGCCGGTGGGCGCAAGGTGCTCAACCTCTTCGCGTACACCTGCTCGTTCTCAGTGGCGGCGGTGGCGGGTGGCGCGAGCTCGGTGGTCAACGTCGACATGAGCCGAGCGGCCCTCGAGGTGGGTCGCCGCAACCACCTCGACAACGGTCAGGACCCGCGACTGGCCTCGTTCCTGGCACACGACCTCTTCAACTCGTTCGGAAAGTTGCGGCGCCTTGGGCCTTATGGGGTGGTCGTCATCGATCCGCCGACGAACCAGGGCAAGAGCTTCGCCGCGAACCGGGACTGGGCCAAGCTCTTGCGCCAGGTCCCTGCACTGGCCGCCCCTGGGGCCGACGTCTTCGCGGCGCTGAACGGCCCGTGGCTGGGCGCCACCTTCCTCACAGACCTCGTGGCCGAACATCTGCCCGCTGCGACCTTGGTCGAGCAGTTCGATGGCGGGCCGAATTATCCTGAGTGCGGCGCCGAAGCAGGGTTGAAGGTGCTGCACCTGCGGGTCTGATGGGTCGCAGGTGATGTGAGCTCGCCCTCTTCCGCGAAGGATTTCTCAACCGCAGGCGGATTCTTGGCCGTTTGGGCGCGCCAGCGTTTGACGATTCGTCGGGATAGGCCCCCAAGGACGGTGAGTTTGACAAGAAGGTAGACCTTCGTAGCTGTGGAATTGACACCGAGCCACCTGGTCGAGGGACCAATCGGGTGGTATGAGCTGGGCATCCCTAGCCCGGAGGTTCCCCATGCGCGCCGGATTGCCGTGCTTCCTGTTGGCGGTCGTTCTCCTGCTCGGAGCAGCGTGCGACACCTCGCCCAAAAGCTCTCAATCGACGGATGTCGCCTCCGAGGTGACCTCAGACGTGGCAGCGGACTCCCCTGCTGAGGACTTACTCGACAACGGAGCCGATACGGCGGTCTCGGACACAGTGAACGATGGAAGGACCGATGGGGCCGCGGACGGGGTGGGCGACATGGATGCGGACACGGCGCCCGACGAGTCCGATGTCGCCGTGGTGGTCGTCGAACCAGGAGATCCGGGGACGGCGGACGTGCGCTTCGACGTGGACACGACCGCGCGGCGCCGTCCCATCTCCCCGTACATCTACGGCACCAACGCCGTGAGCTTCAGCGAGGTGGTGGGCGGCGACCTGATGACTTTGGGGCGCTTCGGCGGAAATCGGCTGACGGCATACAACTGGGAGACCAACGCGTCGAACGCTGGGGAGGACTGGCTCAACCAGAACGACGACTATCTCGGCGGCGGCGATACGCCTGGCGAAGCGGCGCGGGGAAGGACGCAGTCGGCCAACGATGTTGGGGCGGCGATGTTGGTGACCGTGCCGATTCTCGACTACGTGGCCGCCGACAAGGACGGGGGTGGCGACGTCCAGGGCTCGGCGAACTACCTGACCACCAGATTTTGCGCCAACCTCTCGACGTCACCAGGGACGCCAGACACGACGCCGGACACGGCCGATGGGAGCGTGTACCAAGACGCGTTCGTCGCCCTCATGGAGGCGGCGTTTCCTCAGGCCCACAACGGCGGCCCGGAGCTGTACTACCTTTTGGACAACGAGCCCGACCTGTGGTCGTCGACCCATCCCCGCATACACCCAGACGCCGTGACCTACGCTGAGTTGCTCGCCCGCAGCCTGGACTACGCGGCGATGCTCAAGCGCGTCGCGCCACGTGCCACGGTCTTCGGGCCGGCCTTGGGCGGCTGGTGGGCGTATTGGGACCTATCGGGCGCACCCGATGCAGGCGGGCGCGATTTCATCGACTTTTATCTGCAAGGCTTCCGGGACGCCGAACAACAAGGTGGAACCCGGCTCCTCGACGTGTTGGATTTGCACTGGTACCCGGAGATTCGCCCTGGTGGCGGCACTCGCATCACCGAGGCCGATGCGTCGCCAGCGGTGGCCGCCGCGCGAGTCCAAGCGCCCCGTTCGTTGTGGGATCCGAGCTACGTCGAGGAGAGCTGGATTACGCAGTGCTGCTGGTCCGGTGGACTGGCTTTGATTCCAGAGCTGCGCTCGCGCATCGACACGAACTATCCTGGCACGCGGTTGAGCTTCAGCGAGTACACCTATGGCGGCGGCGAGCACATCTCCGGCGCGGTCGCCCAGGCCGCGGTCTTGGGGACTTTCGGCCGCGAGGGCGTGTGGGCCGCGATGTTGTGGCCTCTGGCGAGCAATTACCCCTATATTCTTGGGGGGTTCGAGCTCTATCGCAACTACGACGGGCAAGGCGGCCGGTTCGGCGAGACGTCGGTCTCGGCGAACAGCAGCGATGTGGCGGTGGCGGAGGCGTTCGCCAGCGTTCGCGGCGACGGCGCGGTGGTGTTGGTGGTGGTGAACCGGTCGCTCGAGTCCCAGGTGGCGGGCGTGGCGGTGCGGCACACTGGCCAATTGAGCGTCGCTGAGGTGTATCAGGTGGTGGAGGGGCAGTCGTCGCCTGTGCAAGCTGCGGATGTGGCGAGCGTGGCGACGAACGCCTTCTCGTTGACCTTGCCGGCGATGAGCGCGGCGACCCTAGTGTTGCGTTGAGTTATTTCAAGAACACGCAGAGAATTCTTGTGCTGGGGGTTGACCGCCAGGCATCGAAATCGACGTGGTTGGCCGCTGATAGAAGTCAGTTCGCTTTGAGAGTCGATAGGAATGCTGAGCATTACTCGTAGAGCTTGCCCATCCAGCCGAGGCGATTGCGGCCGCCGTCTTTGGCGAGGTAGAGGCTGTCGTCGGCGCGTTTGAGGAGGGTGTGGGTCTCGTCGCCGGTCTGGTACATGGCGCCGCCCATGCTAACGGTGATCTTGAGGGTCTGGTCGCCGGCGGGGATGTCGAGCTCGGCGATGGACCTTTGGATGCTCGCCGCGCGCTCGCGGGCTGCGTCGTGTTGGGTGTTGCCTAGGAGAATGGCGAACTCGTCGCCGCCGATGCGGCACGGCAGGTCGGTTTTGCGGGTGCCGTTCTTGAGGCGCGAGGCGACCTCTTTGAGGACCAGGTCGCCGACGCCGTGTCCGTAGGTGTCGTTGATCGGTTTGAACTTATCGAGGTCGACCAGAAGGACGGCGAGCTCGCTGCGGGTGTTTTCGGCGCGGTCAACGAATTTAGGCATCTGAACGTTGAGGCAGCGGCGGTTGTAGAGGCCGGTGAGCTCGTCGGTGTGGGCGAGGAGATCGGAGGCTTCGAGTTCTTCTTGGGTGCGACGCAGGTAGTCGAAGGCGCGCTCGAGTTCGGCGTTGCGTTTGCGCAGGTCGGCGACGAGGTGTTGTTCGGAGGCGACGAGGTAGGCGGTGGTTTCTTGGAGCAAGGAGCAGAGCACATCGGGACGCTGGTCTTTGAGCTGTTCCATGGTGTGCTGGTCGAGGACGCGCAGCTGGCAGTCGGTGTGGGCGGTGGCGGTGGCGGTGCGGTCGACACCTGGGGCGAAGAGGGCAATTTCGCCGAGGTATTGCCCTGGTCCCAGGACCTTGGTTTCGACACGGTCTTCGAAGCTGATGCGGACCTCGCCGGTTTCGATGATGTACATGCTGTCGCCGACGTCGTGCTGTCGGAAGAGGACGTCGTCTTGGGCGAGCTGGGTGAGCTGGCCGGCGTCGAGGACGACGTCACGGACTTCGGTGGGGAGGCGGGCGAATGGGGTCTGTTTGTTGGGTTCGTTGGCCATGAGGGTCATTGCACCCGAAATGGTGAGCGCAGACAAGTCGTTGCGCACATCGACACCAGCCCGACCTCTTCGACGAGGGGGACTTCCAGAACGAGCGTCTCCGCCGTCACGTCGACGTTGGGCCAAACAACCATCACGCCTCTGGCGATGCTCAAATGGGCAGGTTGTTACCTGACGACGCCTAAGCAGCCAGCCACTTAGATATCCTTGCCTAGCGGTCAACGGCCAGCAAAAGAATTCGCCACCCATCAGGCGTCAACAAGTTCGCCAAGCGGCCGGCCACGTAGATATTCTTGTCTAGCGGTCAACGGCCAGCAAAAGAATTCGGCGCGAAGACACAGAGCTTCAGAACTCACGACCGCCCTATTTCCAGGCGATCTCGATGGTCTCGTCCGGCATCTTGGCGAGCGCAACCAACGCAAACTTCTTGATCTCCTCTTTGCAGCAATCGATGCTGTCGGCCTCATCGATCCGCTCGAGCAGCTCTTGAACGAAGTCTCGAATCTTCACTTTTTTCAGCTGCTTGCTCATGATCCCCCCTTTGAGTCGAGTAACGAACGCGACTGATTCTACGGTCGGTTCAGGCCAACCGCCAGGGGTGGACCTCGGACGGTTGGTCTGACCGAAACTCTCGGCTGGGTCTAGGCCCCCAGCTCGCGCACCAAGGCCATGGCGGCGATGGTGCCATCAGAGACGGCGGTGGTCATCTGTCGGTAGCGTTTGCTGCGGACATCTCCGGCCGCGAACACGTCCTTGATCGAGGTGCGCACGTCTTCGTCGACCTTGACGTAGCCCCACTCGTCGAGGGCGAAGCGCGCGTCGAAGAGGTCGAGGTTGGGCTGCATTCCCGCGAAGATGAAGGCCCCATCGCAGACAATGTGCTTGCGCTCCTTGGTCTGCAGATCCTCGACGTCGACTCCGTCAACGGTGAGTCCATTGCTCGAGGTGAACTCTCGCGGCTCGTGTTTGAACAGGAAGCTGATCTTCGGCTCGGCGAAGGCGGCCTCTTGCGCCTGCTTGTTGGCTTGCAGCGTGTCGAACTGGTGCACGATGGTGATCTTCGACGCGAACTTGGCGATGAAGAGCGACTCCTCGATGGCGGAGTTGCCGCCGCCGATGACGACGACGTGCTTGCCTTCGTAGTACTTGGCGTCGCAGGTCGCGCAGTAGGAGATGCCTTTGCCTCGATAGGTCATCTCCCCTTCGACCCCAATGGGCCTGGGTGAGGTGCCCGTGGCGACGATGACCTTTTTGGCGTGGATGGTCTCGATGTCGTCGATACGAATCCACTTCTCGACGAGATCGGAAGCGGTGATGTCCACAGCCTGACGGAACTTCACGCCGGCTTCCTTGGCGTGCTCACTCATGTAGTGGGCGAGCATGAAGCCGGCTTGTGGCTTGGGGAAGCCAGGGAAATTCGAGACGGAGTGAGTGATGTTGAGGTTGCCTCCAGCCATCCCGCGGTCGACGACGATGGTGTCGAGCTTGGCCTGAGAGGTGTAGATGCCAGCGGTCAAACCGGCTGGGCCCGCGCCAATGATCAGGACATCGCAGGTGGTGTCGTAAGGGAGAGTCTTGTTGTGGAGCTCTTTGGCGCGCTCGGGACCGACCAGGACGTCGAGCTGAGCTTGCACATCGGCACGCTTCACCGCGCCGTTGAACTGTCCGCCGATGCGGTCGCCGTTGACGTAGAAGAGCACTGTGGGTGAGCTCGTGACGTGGAGCCGCTCGGCGATCTCCTTGTTTCCTTGCCGGAAGATCTTCACGAACTTCAGGTCGTTCCCATAGAGCTCGGCCAGCGCTTCGAACTTTGGCGCCAGCGCCTCGCAGGGTGGACATTCGGTGGAGTAGAAGTCGACCACGACTGGGCGTTCTGCTCGCAGGACCTCTTGTTCCCAAACCGCTGCATCAATCTCGACAACGTTCGTACTCATCGCAAACTCTCCATTCGCGTCTCGCAACGACGCCTTGAACCAAGCAGTGTCTCTAAAACAGACCCCTCAAGATATTCTTCATTCGATCAGTTTTTCGCGGGCTACTCGGAACAGAGGTGGCTCGAAGCGAGTCCCCTAGGCGCGCTCGATTCATTTTGCTGGCCGTTGACCGCCAGACAACGAAATCGACGTGGTTGGCCGCTGAGGGATGTCAGTTACCTTTGAGAGTCGAGAGAATCAAAGGTCATCGACGAAATACTGTGCCAGCCCCACGCCTAGGATATCGGCGACCGGGCGGCAGTCGGGACTCCACTCCGCGCCGTGTTGCTGGCGGCCGATCGCCTCGCAGCCGCCGCCGCAAACCAAATTCACTTCGCAGTCCTTGCACTGAGGGAGGGTCAGGATGCTGCGGTCCTGCCACTGTGCGATGCGTTCCTCATTGAGCTCGACAGTGGGGTGGAAGCGGCCGAGCTCCTCGCCGAAGACGCCGACCGTCGCCGTGCAGGGGAAGATGCGCCCAGAGGCATCGAACGCCCACTCGCTCTTGCAGGCCGGACAGGCGTCGAAGGTCGGGTCGGGGAGCTCGCCGTTGTCGAAGAGATAGCGCGCGCCATGGAACGAGGCGCGGTGGAACTTCGCGACCTCGGGGACCCTCTTGGCCAGCTCGGCGATGGCCTTTGCCAACTCGAGCCGGTCGTAGAGGTGCCCTTGCGAGGCCTGACAATTGTGGAGGTTGTAGTTGCGGCCGAGCTGAGTCTTGAACCTGGGATGGGAGGTCCAACCTCTCTCCACGGCGAAGTGAGCCAACTTGCCCAGCTCGTCGATGTTCTCCCGATCCACCACCATGCGCAGGTTCAACGGGAGGTCTCGAGCCAAGACAGCGTCGACGCCCATGACGATGGTGTCAAAGGAGGAGCCTCCACCTTTGAGAGGACGTCGCGAGTCGTGCGCCTCTGCCAAACCGTCCAGGGTGACTTGGATCTCTTTGATGCGCGCTCGAGCCAGCAGGTCGATGGCGTCGAGAAGGTGGTAGCCGTTGGTGACGACCGCCAGCTCCAGGCCCCTCTCTCGGCACCCATCCACAACCGCAGCGATATGGGCACGGTGGGCCTCTCCGGGCATCAAGGGCTCACCACCAAAGAGCGTGATGTACTTGCGACGACCCTGGAACGCCTTGTCGATGTAGTCGAAGAAGGCCGTGACCACTGCGTCGTGCCGCTCGGAGGGGTGGGCGTAGTCGGACTGGAAGCAGTAACCACAAGCGAAGTTGCAAGCGTAGGTTGGGGTGTAGAAGATCTGGAGCTCTTCCCGCTCTCGTGCGGCGGAGAATTCCAGGTACTGAGCACGGAAGGTCTTCTTCTCGGCCTCCGGATCGACCCAGTAGCCTTTCTCCTCCATGAGGTCGCGCGCGGCCTCTGGATCGGACTCGAGGGCCTCGTGTTCCTCACGGGTGAGGATATCTGCCGACCCAGACAACACGTTCATGAGGAAGTGGTGGTCTGTTCCCCAGAGCTTGCCGCTGATGTTGTATTTCGAGGGTCTCGTCCTCATGGTTACGCTCGTTGATGGGACGCCAGACCGAGGCCCGGCGTCCGCTCGGGGACTAGTCGTGGCAGCCAGCCACAGACCGGGACACCTTCGCGCAGCACTGTGCTTGCTTCTTCCCGGCGTTCTGGCTGGGTTTCTTAGAGATCAGTGATTTCATGCGTTCTCCTCTGTCTGATGCCGCGCGGTTGGGCTACGGCGGGTTGTCTAGCGGTCAGCGGCCAGCAATAGATTCACGGCTC
>PFUG01000022.1:7731-9558 GCA_002789955.1 Deltaproteobacteria bacterium CG_4_9_14_3_um_filter_63_12
CTGCAGCCGCCAGGGCGCCTCCCTGTCACAGTGAAGCTGGCGACCACGATCTCACCCTTGTCATAGGGTTCGCTCTCTTCCAACAGCTCGATTTTGTGGAAGCCTGTCGCCTCCAACATCTCGAAGGTGGTGTGCCGCTCGACAGCGCCGGCCCAGCACTCTGCTACCGCCTTGGGGTCGTCCCGATAGCGCTCGGGAACCTCCTCGGTGGCGTAGATGTCGCTGACCACGAAACGCCCACCGGGCTTCAGGATCCGAAACACCTCGGACCACACCTTCGCCTTATCCCGTGCGTGGTTGATCGTGCAATTCGAGAGCACCAAATCGACACCCCGGTCGGGCAGCTTCAGTGACTCCAGCTCGCTCTGCACGAACGTCGCATTCTCTACGCCCAGCGCCGCGGCCTGTGTCCGGGCTCTATTCAACATGCCTTCTGCAGTGTCGATTCCGTAGACATGACCCGTCGGCCCGACGGCGTCGGCCATCCGGAATACGTCCGCACCGCGCCCGCTCCCCAAATCGACGCAAACCTCGCCGATGAGGGGCTTCGCGTGGTCGATTGCCCCGCCGCACGAGAGACAGCAGCTGCTCTCGGCCAGGGCGCTGTAGCGCGCGTTCAACTCTTCTTTCAGCCCAATGTTCATTCGTTCACTCCCATGGCACGACACAAGACATCCAGAGCATTGACGACCTCCCTCCGTTCCGACTCGGACAGCTCCGCGACAATCCTACGCTCACAATCCAACAGTGACTCCACGAGCCGATTCTTCGCTTCGAACCCAGCCGGAGTCAGCCGCAATGTGGCTGCCCTCCGGTCCGACTCACTCACCTCGCGGCTCACCATCTTTCGCTTCACGAGCTTGTCGACAAGACGGCTCGCCCGCGAATGGGAAAGCGCCAACAGGCGGGACAATTCACCGACGTCCAGCGACTCTCCCATTGGGAAAGCACGCAAACAACAGTACTCGCCGGGACTCAACCCCAGCTCCTTGCGGACCTCGCGTTCCTTGGCCTCACAGCGCTCTTTGAGCTCAATCACACGACCCAAAAACTGAACGTTCTCCAACACTGCAACACCTCTGAGAACCACCTGCGCCATTACGTGCCACTGGCATATATATGCGCCTCTTCAACAAAGTCCAGGCCCTTTTTTCCCGCTAGAACCATTCAGCCCCTCTTTCTTCCCCGCCGCCAGAGGACGGCAACGAGGCCGAGACACAGCCCTATCGGAAGGGTTGTCCGTGGCCAATGCCCCGCGGCGAGGAGCTGACAGCCACAGCCGTCTGGGGTCGCTCTGGGATCGTCGGCGAGAGTTCCAGGGTCGGCAACATCGACATGAGTGTCTGCGGCCGTCGTGTCTGCCGAGGTCTCAGCCACGTCCTCGACGACCTCCTCGGTGACGGTGTCGGGAACGGTATCGTCGACGGCGTCGAGCTCTGCCGTGCCCTCGTCGGCTCCGCACGAGAAGCTCCCGCCGTAGCAAGAGCCGTTCTGACAGATCTCCCCCTGTGTGCACGGATCGCCATCATCACAGGGTGTCCCCGCCAGAACGTGAGCCACGGCACAGGTGCCGTCGAGCTCATCGCAGACGCCGACGTTGCAGGTGTCGGTCAGCGACGAGCAGTCGACGTCCGTCGAGACGCAGAGTCCGCCTTGGCAGGTCCCATCGAGCGTACAAAGGGAGCCGTCGTCGCAAGGGGTCGTGTCGGCGACGGGATCTTGCACGCAACTTCCATCGGAGACGTCGCAGGCACCGATGATACAGGGGCCGTCGAGGTGGCCACAGTCTACCGCGGTCCCGATGCAGGCCCCGGCTGCGTCGCACTG
>PFUG01000368.1 GCA_002789955.1 Deltaproteobacteria bacterium CG_4_9_14_3_um_filter_63_12
CAGGTCCGTTCCGCGCGCTCCGCGAAGACGTTCGGAGAGGAGCTCGGGGAGACGGTCGAGGGAGAGTTGTGCGTCGAGCTCGTGGCCAGCCATGGTGTTCTCGCCGGCAAGGAGAGCCGTGGGCCGAACGGGGTGTTCGGCGGAGAATTGGCTGTGTTGTCGGCCACTCGCCTGCAAAGGTCTCCTGATTTCTTCAAGAAATGAAGAAAGTGAGGCGCGACGCGGCCGAGAGCGGGCCAGGGTCCAGCGCCGGCGCTAGGGACGCTCGCCGGACAAGAAACCGGCGAGCGCAGGCTGACCGACCGGGGCGACGGCGTTTCGCCTGGTTTCTGGGCGAGTGGAGGGACAGGGTCTTCACGACCCCCGCCGATGGCGCCTAAGTCCGGCTCAACCGCGGCGGACTCTCCGACTCCCCCAGCCCGGATGCACCTTCCGAATAGACGAGTTCGTGTAACCCACGACCGCCGCTCGTGTAAGCGATGACCGCTGCTCGTGTAAGCGATGACCGCCGCTCGTGTAAGCGATGACCGCCGCTCGTGTAAGCGATGACCGCCGCTCGTGTAAGCGATGACCGCCGCTCGTGTAAGCGTTGGCGGCAGCCCGTCTCGACCTACTCGATACACGCCCCAGCCGTGACCTTCCCTTCACGCCAACAATGCACTTCGCGCTGCAACAGCGCCTCTCCCTCGCGCAGGTCGAGCTCCAACGTGCACTCTTTGGGCGGGTTCGTCAGCGGCTTGATCAGGAACAACGTGACCTTGACCCAGCTCGCCTCGCCTGCTCGCAAGCCAGCCAGGTTGGTGGCCTGCGCGACGTCGACCGGCGTCAAGTCGCCGCGACAGCGGGCACGCACGTCGTAAACCCAGTCGTGGCGCAGGTTGCGCTGGGCGTGCACCAAATGCGTGACCTCCAGATTCTGTCCGGAGGCGCCGTTCGACGGCACCAGGAGCAAGGCGAGGTGCGAGATGGCCAGGGGAGCGCTCTCATCGTTGGGGACGGAGAGTTCGAAGTCGCAACCCCCTTCGACGAAGGCATTGGCGGCGTCGCTGCAGAAGGTGGCGTCAACGTCGACCGCCGCTCGGTAGGTGGCTTTGTTCGAGACCTCGAGCTGGCAATCTCCTTGCTTCTTCAGCGGGGTCTCCATGAAGAGATCGGCGCCAAAGCGCCGCGACTGCCCAGGCCCCACGTCCGTCAACACGTCGAAGACCGGCACCGAGGTCGCCAAGAGCCCTTCATCGGTGGCACAGAGCATCCGCACGCGCAGATCCCGCTCGTCTCCCAGCTCGCCCCAGACGGTGGCGACGAGCTCCAGATGCACCACACCATTCGCGCTGGACATCGACTCGAGACTGATTTGCAGGTCGCCTGGGGGCTTGTCCACCGAGGACCCGACGAAGGACTCACAGGCTCCGAGCCGGGCCTCTCCCTCCTCGAAACAGAGGACACCGACGCTCTGTGGTCCAGCCCCGACCTCCGCACTCGGGTAGGCCTCGAAGGTCAGCTGGCAGCGCTCGGGCTGCCTCGAGAAGATCTCCACTGACAACGTCGAGAGCTCTCTGTCCTCGTGGCGTTGAATGGCGGCGGGGAAGGAACGCACGCTGATGCGCTCGTCGCCCACCTGGCAGACCGGGGTGAGCTTGATGCGCACCGGCGGCTTCTCGCCCAGCTTTTTCCAATGCAACCGATAGCGAAACTCGACGCCCTTCTCGGTGTCTTCGAAGCTGAGCGTGATGTGGTCGAACTGGATGCCGGGCTCCTGGCCGCCAACGGCGCCGTCATAGGCCCAGACGACGACGGAGTCCTTGGCGGGAGCGGGAGGCGTCTCGGGCGTACAAGCCCCCAGCGCTGCAGCCAAAGCAAAAGGGCTCGCGCCGAGCAACCACGAAAGGATAAGTCGTCTCTTCATAACCCACGTTCAGGCCGGCGGAGAGGAAACGTCCCGCGCTATTGGGCCTCGTGCAGGCGACGCCATGCGGCGTGGTATCGCTGCAGGCGCTCCAGCGCTCGGTCGTCGAGCGCGTCGAGGCGCCGAGTGTCCATGTTGTCCTCGAGGTCTGCAATCTTCACGGCGCGTGCGAGGCCGTTGGGCGCCAGGCGCTCGATGAAGTCGGCGTAGGGCTCAGCCTCTTGTTTGGTGAGGAGCACCAGCGCCTCGAGGACAGCGGGGGGGACGCCCTTGCGCGCCAAGTCGACCAAGGTCAGCTCGCTGTCCTCGACGACGTCATGGAGGATGGCCGTCATGCGCTCGAGATCGCCCTCGACCGTCATCATCACCCGCAGAGGGTGCAGAATGTAACAGGCGCCGGCCTTGTCTTTCTGTCCGCGGTGGGCCTCGACGGCGATGGCGATGGCGTCCTCGAGGGTGACGCACGCCGGTGCGGTCTCGGGGAGCGTGTCGTGCCGGCTCATGAGGCGACTCGGGGTCAGCGTTCTACTCGTCTTCTTCATTGGATTTCAGCTGATGATGGGCGATTTCGGGCGGTCAGGCACGCCGCGTGTCAGCCCGTGCCCTGAGAAGGCTGCTTGGATAGACGATTGCGCTCTGTCCAACAAGTCGCCATGTTTCTCCCGCTCGCCGCGAGAAAGCAACACGACACGTTCCACAAGCGGTTTTCAGGGAGAGCAAGGCATGAGCGCTCTGGACAAAGCACCGACCCTGTTGCACGGGACTGAGTGGACGCTGCAGATCGAGTCCCCAGCGGAGCTCGAAGCGTTGGGTCGGGTGCTGAGCGTGCTGGGCATCGGGGCGTCGTTGGTGAGCCGTGAGATGACGGTCTGCTGGCTCAACGAGGAGATGGTGCGGCAGTCAGGGCCTTTGATGGGCGAACCCCATTGTTTTTCGCACTATTGGGGGCGCGAGCAGCGCTGCAGCGATTGTCTTCCGGCCCTCGTGTTCAGGACCGCCGCACAGCGCGAGGGATTCCGTGAGCGCGTGCATCGTGGGAGCGCGCCAGATTCCTACCGTGTGCAGGCGATCCCGGTCGCGGACTGCAACGGCGAGGTGCGCTGGGTGCTGGAGAGCTTCGTCAAGCTCAGTGCCCTCTCCCACCACGTCTCCGCCCTCGACGTGCAGCGGGTCATCAGCAACCTCTCGCCGACGACGGGCGCGGCCTTCGTCGTGGTTGATGCGGCGCATCGGATCGTCAGTTGGTCGCCGTCGGCGAGCGTGATCTTTGGCTACCCTCTCGAGGGCGTCCTCGGGAAGCGCGTCGATCTGCTCTTCCCCGCAGAACGACTCGGCGAGCGGGAGCAACTGCTCGCCGAATGCCGAGCGACTGGCGGGGTCGCTCGGCATGAGAGCGTTCGTGTCGCGGCCGATGGACGACTGGTGCCGGTGGCCGTCTCAGCCACGGCGCTGCTCGACGAGAACGGCGAGTTTCTGGGACGCTCGACGTTGATCGAGGACCTCAGCGCGCTGCACCAACTGCGGGCGAGGCTGGAGGCGCAGCGAGAGTTGCTGGCGAACATCACTCAGGCCGCCGCCGATGCCATCGTGGGGCTCGAAAGCGATGGCTCCATCACGAGCTGGAACCACGGCGCCGAAGAGGCGCTGGGCGTCGACGCGCTGGACGCGCTGGGACGCCCGCTCGCCGAGACTGTGGGCTGTCCAAAGGTGCACGGATTCCTTGCCGAGGTCCTGGAGAAGGGGACGGTTCGCGAAGAGGCCATGAGTTGGACGAGCCGTTCGGGAAAGACCGTCGCCATGGAGGTCACCGGCACATTGTTCGCCGATTCGCAAGGGGTGAGGCGTCACATCGTGGCCATCGCGCGTGATGTCTCTACCAAGCTCAGGCTGGAGCGGCAGCTCATGCGCTCGGAGAAGATGGCGGTGGTCGGCAGCCTGGCCGCCGGCCTGGCGCACGAGATCGGCACGCCCCTCAACGTGATCAGCGCGACCGCCGAGTTCCTCATGATGGACGCTCCCGAGAACAGCCGCGAGGAGCTCCAGACCATCGTCGCTGAGACCGAGCGCATCAGCGGCTTGGTCAAAGAGCTGTTGTCCTTCGCTCGAGGCAGCAAGAAGGAGCTGACCGAGGTCGACATCGTCTCGGTGGTGCACAAGGTCGGGCGGTTGGTGCGCATTCCGATGGAGCGAAAGGGCGTGCGCTTCGAGGTCGAGCTCGAAGACGGCTTGCCTCTCGTGTGCAGCGAGCCCGACGGGCTGCACCAAGCCCTCTTGAACGTCTTGCTCAACGCCATCAACGCCGTGCAGGACGGCGGCCGCATCCGGTTGCGAGGACACCGCTTGGCGGACAGCAACGCCGTGGGGCTCGACATCGAGGACGACGGTGAGGGAGTCGATGACGCCATCAAGGAGCGGGTCTTCGACCCGTTCTTCACCACCAATCCCGAAGGAACTGGGCTCGGACTCTCGGTCTGCGCCCGCTTCGTCCAAGAATACGGCGGCGACATCAGCGTCGACGACAGCGAATGGGGCGGCGCTCGCTTTAGCCTCACCCTGCCGATGGCGAGCGCAGGGACGCGAGGGGGCTCACTGCGAGCCACTTCTGTGTCGGGAGGCGAGCGAAATCCTACGGCGCGACCACACGAAGGAGGGCATAGACCGTGAGCCCAGAGCCTGAACAGGTGAGCGAACTCGGTCGCAGCGTGCGCATGCTGGTCGTCGAAGACGATGAGCGGATGCTGACCATCCTCACGAAACACCTCGACCGAATGGGGTTCGATGTCGCCGCCGCGACCAATGGCAGCGAGGCGCTCTCGCTGATGAGCGAAGACCCCGCGCAGATCGTGCTCAGCGACATTCGCATGCCGGGCATGGACGGCTCGACCCTGTTGCGAGTGCTGCGGGAGCGCTTCCCTGCCACGCGCGTCATCCTGATGACCGCGTTCGGCAGCGTCGACGCCGCGGTCGAGGCCATGAAAGCGGGCGCCTACTCCTACATCTGCAAGCCCTTCAAGGTCGAAGAAGTGGCGCTTCTGCTGCGCAACGTCGCGCGCGAGATCCACCTCGAAGAGGAGGTCGAGAGCCTCAAAGAGACGGTACGCAAGCCCCACCGCGTCGAGGACCTCATCGGCCCTTCGAGTGCACTCACCGAGGTTCGGGAGCTCACCCGCGAAGCCGCCAACGTCTCCGCGACGGTCCTCATCACGGGGCGCAGCGGCACCGGCAAGGAGCGCGTCGCCCGCGCCATCCACCACGCCAGCCGGCGCGCCGCGCAGCCGTTCATCGCCGTCAACTGCGCCGCCATCCCCGAGACCCTCTTCGAGAGCGAGATGTTCGGACACCGCAAGGGCGCCTTCACCGGCGCCCACGGCAACCAAGTCGGGCTCATCGAGGAGAGCCACAGAGGCACGCTCTTCCTCGATGAGGTCGGCGAGTTCCCGCTGCCCCAACAGGCCAAGCTGCTGCGCGTCCTGGAAGACCGCGAGGTGCGGCCGGTCGGCGCCGCCCGGCCCGTCCCCGTCGACCTGCGCGTCATCTGTGCCACCAACTGCAGCCTCGAGGCCATGGTGCGCCAGGGCGAGTTTCGCGAAGACCTGTTCTACCGCATCAACGTCCTGCGCATTCACATCCCCGAGCTCTCCAAGCACCGCGAGGACATTGCGCCCATCGCGGGCAGCCTGCTGGCCGAGCTCAGCCAGGAGCATGGCGTGCGCTGCCACGGCTACACTCCAGAGGCCCTCGAGGCGCTGGAGGCCTACCCTTGGCCCGGCAACGTCAGGGAGCTGCGAAACGTCGTCGAGCGAGCGATCCTGAAGGCCGTTGGGCGGCGAATCGAGCGCGACGATCTCTCCATTAGTTCTCCCAAGAAGAGAGAGAGTCACGAAGAGAACGTAACCCCAAGAGGCGAACTCAACACTCGCCGGTCCCTCGCCGAAGTGGAGAGTCGACACATCGAGTTGGTGCTCGCCGAGTGTGAGTGGAATCGCTCGGCGGCCTCAAAAGTCCTCGGCATCGATCGTCGAACGCTGTTTACCAAGATTCAGAAATACGGCATCATTGGCCCACTTCAGAAATAGGTGTAGTGAAGAGTCGCATTGAGACTCGCGAAGAAACTCATGATGAAAAATTGAGTGAGAGTCCGAGAAACTAGATGATGACTAGCGATTCAGAAACCCAGAATTAGGAGCCCCAAAAGATGATGAGAATTGGAACTCACACTCGCACCCTTCTCCTCTCTCTTCTACTCACACTCGGGGTGACGTTCGGTGGCTGTGACGACGACTCGAAAACCGCCACGGCGGACACGGGAGACACCCAGACGGCCACCGACACCGACGTGCAAGAGACCCCAATAGACACCTCTGACGACCTGGCCCTGGAGGTGCCGAGCGACCAAATCGCCGACCAGGTCGCCGACCAAGTCGCCGACCAGGTCGAAGAGACCACCGACCTCGCCGAGCTCGATACTGACGTCGCGGACGTCGTCGTGCCTGTCGAGCTGCAGGAAGCGGAGCCCAACAACGGCAGCACCCTGACCGAGTTCAACGACCTGCCCATCGCCGCCATCATGAGCGGCGCCATCGAGCCGGCGGGCGACGTCGACCTCTTCAAGTTCGACGCGGTGCCTGGCAGGGTCTATGTCGCCGTCTTGGCGCCCACGCCCGGTTCGCCGTTCCAGCCCCACTTGACCGCCATGGATGGTGGACGCGGCACCAAGGCCCCCGGCGACGACACCGTCAAGATGGCCGCCAGCCCGTCCTTGCCCGTCACCGTCGAGCTCCTCGCCATGGGCGAAGGTGGCTACCTGCTGATCGTCCGCGACCTGCGCGCCCTGAGCTCAAACCCAGTCGGCGGCGCCAGTTACACCTACCAGGTCATGGTCGCCGGCCAGGACCCGCAGTTCTTCCAGGGCCAAGCGCTCACCTTGGCCAACGACCAGTTCGACGACAGCCTCAGCTCCCCAGGGGCCGTCAAGCTCTACCCCTTCAGCGCCACCGAGGGCCAGAACCTCAAAGCCGATCTGACCGCGGTGAGCGAGCTTGACGGCCGTCTCTTCGTGTTCTCGGTAGCGACTGGCGACTGGATCGCCCGCAACGACGACCGCTCTGCTGGCGACCGAAATCCCCTGCTCGATGCGCCCCTCTTCGCCAGCGGCGAGATGTTCTTGGTGGTCGAGAACATCGACGAGACGGCGACGGCGTTGGGCTATCACCTTGGGGTCAGCAGCCCGTAGACGGCGAAACAGGTCATTTGCTCAAGTCTGCGCCTCGGCCCTTTGTGATTCTGCGAATCGGCAACATAACGCCAGACCCCAAGCGACCTTCTACGGCATTGGCACGCCCAGCTTCTCTCGGAAAAACTCCAGCGTCCGCGCCTCGAGGTGCGCCCGCGTCTCTGGGTCCCGTACCATGTGGGTCTGACCGATCAGCGGCAAAAACTCGAAGGGCCGGCGCGCTGCGAAGAGCGCCTCGAGGAGCTTGAGGCTGTGCAGGAAGAAGACGTTGTCGTCGGCGCTGCCGTGCACCAAGAGGAGCGGCCGCTCGAGGTGCGCGGCGTAGGTCAACACCGAACTGACGTCGTAGGCCTCGGGGTGCTCCTCGGGCAAACCCAAGTAGCGCTCAGTGTAGTGGGTGTCGTAGTCTCGCCAGTCGACGACTGGCGCGCCCGCAACGCCCGCCAAGAACACCTCGGGACGGCGAATCACCGCCATCGCGGTCAAATAGCCGCCGAAAGACCAGCCAGAGACGCCGACGCGCTGCAGATCGAGCTCAGGGTGCACGGCGCCGAGGGCCTGCAAGGCGGCGACTTGGTCGTCGAGGACGACGGTGACGAAGTCGTACTTGATGGCTCGCTCCCAGTCGCGGCCGCGATAGGGGGTGCCGCGGCCGTCGACGGTGACGACGATGAAGCCGTGGTCGGCGACCCATTGGTCCATATAGAAAGCGGCGCGATCCTTGTAGACCGTGCGGTAGTGCGGCCCTCCGTAGACCGAGAGGAGCACGGGGTAGCGCAGGGCGGGGTCGAAGTTGCGCGGCCGGATCAGGGCCGCCCGGTAGGCGTTGGGAAGGTTCACGGTCTCGATGGCGACATTGAGCTCGAAGCTTGGGGACTCCGAGACTTGGATCAGTGGCAGCGCAGCGCCGCCGGAGAGTGACTCGATCTGGTAGTGCAGTCCGGCGAGCTCGGCGGTGCGGTGGAGCCAGATCCCGTTGGGGCCGACCGTCGCCGAGTGCAGGCCTTCGCCCTGCGAGAGCTGGACCGTGTCGTTGGGGGCTGCGATGGGGACTCTGAAGAGGTGCTCCTCGGTGGGCTCAGCGCCACCTCTGACCCAGGCGCCGCCGTCGTCATCGACGGCGACCAGGCCGCGCAGGCCGAGGCTGGCGGGCGTGAGGGTCTCGACCAGCGCGCCGTCCTGGGCCCGCAGCTCGAGCTGGTTGAAACCGTCGCGCTCTGTGGTCCAGAGGAAGCGCCCGTCATCCAGCCACTTGGGCACGTCCTGCTCGAGGTTGACCCAGGCCTCGTCTCGCTCTTGGTGAATGACGTGGCTGACGCCGCTGGGCTCGACGAGGAGGATGGCGGCTTCGGTCTGGGTTCGGTTCTGCACGACCAACGACAGCGGCGCGGATTTTTCCCACTTGACGGTGTGGAGGTAGGGATAGGCCGTGCGGTCCCACTCGACCCAAGTTGTGGTGGCGTCTACCCCGTTGGCTGCAATCAGACCGACTTTGACGTCGACGTTGACGGAACCGGCTCGCGGGTAACGGTTGGGGACGGGGGCCACCTCGGGGTGCGCGGGGTCTGAGATGTAGAGCGTCTCGACGGCGCTCTCGTCGTTGTGCTGGTAGGCGATGGTTTGGCTGTCTGGAGACCACCAGTAGCCCTGGTAGCGCCCCATCTCTTCCTGGGCCACGAACTCCGCCAGCCCGTTGGTCTCGGCCTCGTTGGCCTTGTGGGTGAGCTGGCGCTGGGCGAGGCTCGGCAGGTCGATGACGTAGACGTCGCCGTTGCGCACGCAGGCGACCTGGGTGCCGTCGGGCGAGAACTGGGGGTCGATGGGGTCGCCGCCGTCGTTGGGGAGCTCGACGACGGCGGCGTCGGCGAGGGAGTAACCGAAGAGGTGGCCGGAGAGGGGGAAGAGCAGGCGGGTCTCGTCGGGACTCAGCGCGAAGCTGACGATGCCGCGGGTGGCAAGGCGCATGCGCTCTCGGCGTGCCTTCTCCTGCGCGCTCAAGGTCTCTTCGCCGCCGCCGACCAGGGCCTCGGCGGTGACCAAGACGCGCTCAGCGCCGGTCTGCAGGTCGAGCTCGAAGAGCTCGTTCACGAAGCTGCGCGGCCCGGAGCGCAGAAAGAGCAGGCGAGAGCCGTCTTTTAGGAAGGTCGCGCGCGAGGGTTGGCCGAGGCGGAAGCGGTAGGTTTCGGCGAATTGCTGCAGGAAATCCGGGTCGGCGACGCCCTCGTAGGGGACGACGCTTTGCTCGGTGCTGACGGCGTTGTTGCGCGCATCCTGCGCGCAACCCTTCGGGTTTACACGACTCTCCGCCATCCTTGGCTGCGAGTTCTCGCAGCGGGGCTGCGTGCAGCCCGCGGCGAGCACGGCGCAGCAGGCGACGATGAGGAGCGAGCAGGGGAGGGGAGCCGAACGGTGGGACATCAAAGGAT
>PFUG01000624.1 GCA_002789955.1 Deltaproteobacteria bacterium CG_4_9_14_3_um_filter_63_12
GACCGCCAGAAGCAACGCTATGTTCGCGCCTCGGCGATGAAGATCGACGAGATGTGTACAAACTCCAGGCCCAAGGTTACACCTTGGGCGCCCAAGGTTACACCTTGGGCTGGGCATTGTTCGGCCCCCGAGGGGCCGATGCCTCGGGATTTGCCCTCGGCGGTTTCGACACGTCTGATGTGTGCGGAATGTCACCTCGGTGCCTTGTCGAGCTTCGAACGCGGTGTCGACGAGTAACGAGGGCGCCGACATGGTCACTCGACGGCTGCGCGCACGCCAAGACGAGGAAAACGAAGGGATGGACAAAGAATATCG
This sequence comes from Deltaproteobacteria bacterium CG_4_9_14_3_um_filter_63_12, assembly GCA_002789955.1. GTDB lineage: Bacteria > Myxococcota_A > Bradymonadia > UBA4248 > UM-FILTER-63-12 > UM-FILTER-63-12. Next base: position 316 of record PFUG01000624.1, read on the forward strand.
CTTCGACCTCAGCGTCGGGGTTGTCGAGGCGCAGCCCCCTCACTCGGGCGAACTCGATCACCTCATCAATCCAGCAGACCAAGCGATGTACTTGATGAAGAGCAACTCTGCTGCATCCGAATGAGGGGCGCTGGCTCTCCGCTGGCTACGACTTGTTGACCTCGATCTGGCCGGCAAAATCGTAGGTCCCGTAGCGAGCCACTCCGATAAAGAGCTGTACGAAGTAGGTCCCCTCTTGCGGCAGCGTGCAGGTGACCGAGAGCGTTGTCTCCCCGCTCACCGTGCAGTCGCCTACTGCGCCGCCCTCTTTGGCTTTGTATTTGACGAGGAGGAAACGCTCGCCAGAGCTCTGGATGCGCAGGTCCAAAGCCGAGCTCACCGTCACCTGCGAACGCGTCGGGGACTCGAGCTCGAAGCCCGCCGCGATGAACGAGGGTCGCAGCGGCACCTGGCGCGCGAACTCGCCGCGCGAGATGGGGTTCTTGAGCAGCTGCCAGCCCTCTTCTTTGGGCAGGTGATTGAACGCGAAGATCTCTGGAGGCGTGAACAGGTAGTCGTTCGTGTAGCGGCGCACGAACGTGCTCCCCTCGAGGTATCCAGCATCCCAAGTGGCGTCGATCAGGTGCCACTGGTCGTCCAGCTTTACGGCGTTCCAGGCGTGCTTCACGCCAGCGATGGCGCCGTCCATGTCCCGCGAATCTCCGGTGACGTAGATAGCCTCGAGGCCCATGGCGCTGCACATGGCGACGAAGAGGTTTGCATAACCGGCGCAGACGCCCACCTTTGTCTCGAAGACGGTCTTGGCGTCTTGGGGTGGGTAGCGCCCCTCGTCCAGCGCGACCGCATCGTAGGATATGGCGTTGGCGATGTAGTCGTGGATGGCCTTGGCGCGCAGGAATGGGTCTTTCTCTTGGGACTCGATGTAGCGCGCGACGGACTCGAAGCTGCCCTGCGCCTCCTTGGGCATGTGCACGACGATGGGGCTCAGGGTGGGCTCGAGCGGCCATTTTCGCGGGTCTCGTTGCTGCTGCTCGGTCTGGACCAGCTTCGCGATGTCGACCTGCGGGACCACCTTGTCGAGCTCCGCCGCCTTCGGGGGTGGGGCCTGCTTGGCGGTCTGGTTCATGTCCTCGAAGGGGTTGTCTTCCTCCGAAGCCTTCCACAGCCACTCCAGGTGGTCGGCGGCAGCGAGGAGCGCCTCCCTCACCTTCTGTGCCGTCGGACCGTCGTAGCCGTCGAGGAACCAGTCCCCGCGGATGGTCAACGAACGCACGAGTTGCTGAGGGAAGGCGAAAACGAAGACGGACAAGAACACCAGGTTGACAAAGAGCGTCCGCATCAGGAGCCGGTCGCCGAACGTCAGGATCCGCTTGTTTTCTTTCTTTTTGGCCTTCGCCTTCTTCGCTCGCCGGTACTCGGAAAGGGCGTCCCAAGCCAGCGGCAGCACCGGGAAGAGCATCAGGCCTGCGGCCACGGCGAGCCACGGGATGCTGTTGACGAACGCCGCTAAGGACGAGGCCGTCCAGACGCCGAGCAGCGGGATCAGCAGGATCACGACCCACAGGACCAACTTGATCCCGTTGACGGACAGCCACTTCAGGATGCTCTTCATGCGCTCTCTCCGCTGTTGGGGCCTGGGACTTCAGAGTGTTGTTCTTGGGCAGAGACCTTGTTGGCCCCTTCCAAATTCGAGTGCCGCTGAGAGCTGGAGAGGCCATCGGAGAAGGGGATGATCACACCTGGATCATCGGCTCGCTGTCGCCTCCCCATGGCGTAGAAAAAGGGCGCGCAGAACAACGCTCCTGCGACGGCCATGACCCACGCCCACAGGACCGAGCCGGCGGTGATGAACGCGACGGTGGCCATTCCGAGCAAGTAGCAGCCCCAGGCGACGCAATCGATGTCGATGAAGCGGAGTCGTGCCAGCCGCGGCGATCGGCTCATGTAGAAGCGTCCAGCCTTGGCCAATACGGATTCCTCTAGCGTCCGCACGGAGCGGCCTTCCAACAGCGCTTCCACGTCTTCGATGAAGGCCAGCACAGTCGGATAGCGGTTCTCGCGCTCGGTCTGAAGCGCCCGGTGGATGATGGCCGCCAGGGGCTTCGACACAGGCACGAACTCGCTGATCGGAGGGATTTGCCCCTCGATCGTCTTGAGCATGCACTCGACGAGCGACCCCCCAAGCACGGGCTTTCGCCCCGACACCATCTCGTAGAGCGTCGCGCCGAGCGCGTAGACGTCGGCCCGCTCATCGATGTCGCTCGCCCCCTTGAGCTGCTCCGGTGGAGCGTATCCAAGGGTTCCTGAGATCGAGCCGGGTCGAGTCTCGCCCCCCGGCTCGGAGACGTCGATGCTCGGCTTGCCGGTCTCGGCATCCTCCCGGCCAAGAATTTTGGCCAGCCCCCAGTCCATCAAGCGCACCTCTCCGAACTCGCCGACCATCACGTTGTCGGGCTCCAGGTCTCGATGCAGTACGCCCTTGGAGTGCGCGAAGGCGACGGCGTAGCCGATGTGCAGGAAGATTCTGAGCAGCCTGGGCAGCGGGAACTCGGCTCCCTGGGAGCGCTCGGCCAGTATCTGTGCGAGAGAGCGACCGCGCACCATGGTCATGGTGAAGTAGGGTTGGCCCTGCGCGTCGATCCCCAACGAGTGGACGCTCGGGATGTTGGGATGGTCGAGCTGCGCCGTAACTTGCGCCTCCTTGACGAGCGCTCCGATGTCGGCGACTCGAAGTCGGTCCGCGCGGGCACGCTTCAGGGCGAGGAAGCGACGAAGATCCCTGTCGAAGGCCTCGTGGACGACCCCGAGGCCGCCGCGGCCGAGCTCACGGACCTCGACGAAGCGCGAGGCCGACGGAGCCTGGGAGAGCAAAGGAGGGGGCTCGCTGAGATCCCAGACCGCGAGCGCATCGGCCGTCTCAGCCAGCGTGTCCAGCACACACTCCGCCCCTACTGCCATCGCGTTGAGCGTGCTGGAGTGTGCCGCATCTCGAGTGTCCATTGCACGAGCCCTCGTCGGTTCGGCGAACGAATTCGCCGTGCCATTCCAGCCGAGCTAGGCTAGAGTCCATCTTGAAAATCAGAGTTCGGTCGCATTTCCCACCGATCTCAGCGAAACACGCAATCCTTCCCAAAGGACATCTTTTGAGTGCCAGTTCGGAAATGCCCAAGGTGCAAGGAGCCGACGCCCGAGCGACGCAGGCTTACATCGGTACGCCGAGGAGCGAGGGCGGAAGGCGACGCCGCAGACGGGGGTTTTCCGGACGGGCACTAGGCTAGCATAGGGACTCTTGTTTTGCCGACACGAGCCAAGCCACTGCATCTGGAGAGGAACTGATGAAAAGCGTCGTGCTTCGAACCCTAGTCATCTGGTTGGTGCCAGCCCTTCTGGCCTTCGGCTGCTCGGCCTCGACGCCGCAAGGCGCCTCGGCACCTTCGGACGAGCCCACACGCGGCGCCGAAGAGCGCGAAGAGACCACCCCCCCACTAGACACCGAGAAACCGGCCCCGCAGCCCACGACCACAGAGGAGCTGACGCCCGAGGAGTCCAAAGTCGAAGAGGGGAAGGACAGCGACGACAAGGACGATGACTCGGTCGCCTCGCCCAAGAAAAAGAGCAAATCGAAGACAACTTCGACGGATGAGAAAGAGTTCGATGACGAGATCGGCGAAGAGGGCGAAGATTCCGAAGACGGGGACAATGCGTACATCGATCCGGTGTTGCCCTAGACGTGTGTACCCGCGTTCAGTCCATGATGTTTTCTTTTAGGTCAAGCGAGGGGTTTCCTGGATGTTGACCCCTGGCACACGTCTGGTGGATGGGCGTTACGGGCTCGAAAAGCAGCTCGGCGAGGGGGGCTTCGGCGAAGTCTGGCGTGCTCACGATGGCGAGACCGACAAGACCGTTGCGCTGAAGCTGCTCTTTGCTCGCCACAATCACAACAACGAGGTCGTCGAGCGTTTCGAGCGAGAGGTGCAGATCGGGGTTTGGCTCTGCCACCCTTCGATCCCACGCGTCCTCGACGCTGGGTTCGACCCCATCGTTCAGCGGCGCTATTTCGCCATGGAGTTCGTCGACGGGGCGCCTCTGGGTGAGAAACCCTTGGGGTTTGCGGCGCTCATCGACGTCTTCACGCAGCTCTGCAGCGCGCTGGCTTTCGCCCACGCTCGTGGAGTCGTGCACCGGGATCTCAAACCCGACAACGTGTTGATCACCACCATCGACGGACAGCCGGCGATCAAGCTCCTCGATTTCGGCATCGTTCGGCTTACCGAGGGTGCTTTGGCCAACATGGCCGCCAGCTCAACCACCGCGATTCGTGAAGACACGCCGATGGGCTCGGCGTTCTGGATGAGTCCAGAACAGGCTCGCGGTGAGTCTTTGTGCGCCGGCCCCGCGTCGGACCTCTATTCTCTCGGGGTCATGCTTTACGAGCAGCTCTCCGGTGAGGTCCCCTTTCGCGGCTCCCTGCTCAACGTCCTCTACAAGCACATGATGGAGCCGCCGCCGCCAATCGTCGTGCGAGAACCCTACCCCAACCCGCTGCCAGCAACGATTCGAGTCCTCCTCGAGTTGCTCTTGCAGAAAGACTATTCGGACCGTCCGGAGTTCGCCGCCGATGTTCGCTGGAACTTTGCAAAGCTGACGGAGACACTCCCTGCAATCGTTTCGGTCTCGCAGGCGTCCCCTGTGTTCATGGCCTCGGCGAGACCTCACGTGGCGGTCGACACGATGCGGGGGGATGGGCTTTGCGATGAGAGCAAGACCTTCGTCTCTGCAGTGCACCCCTTCGGGGATGCAGGTGGCGACGACGCCTTGATGGTGACACTGGGCGCAGAGCCAGGAGCGTCGTCGTCCAGCGAGACGAGCCAGAGCCAGCACAGGTCTTTGTTCCGCCTGCAGGATTTCCCCCTCGTCGGCCGCTCGTCGACGCGGCAGGCGCTGCTCGACCGGGTTCATTTCGATGCCCCAGAGGTCCGCCTCGTCACCCTCAGTGGTCCCTCCGGCATGGGGAAAAGCCGCCTGGCACGGTGGTTCTCGGAGGAGGTCCACGAGTTGGGGGCGATGCGAGTGTTGCGCGTGCGTCTGGATGAACGGGGGTCGCTGACGGCGGCGCTGCAAGCTGCGCTCTACAACGCTCTGCGCAACCCGTTGTTGGAACGCACGCCGCTGCTCAAGCGCATCGGCGAGTGCTTGGCCTTCGAATCGGAAGCCGACAGCGCAGCGCTGTGCGATTTCATCCTGGCCGGCTCGGTGAGCATCGAAGCCATGCAGACCGGGGCCGCTGGGCGAACCTCCTCCCTCATCGCCATCCCTGCCCCCATCTCGCTTGTTGCGCTGAGACAGCTCGCGCTGTTCCCAGCACCGCGACCGCTGCTCATCTGGCTCGATGGCCCAGGGCGAGAGTCCGCGCAGCTCGTCGCCTACTGGCTCGCCGCGTTGGAAAGGGAACTCTCTCGGCACATGGTCTGTGCCCTTGTTCTGTGGTCGACCACCGACGTCTCCGCCGTGTCGGGGTTGCGGTTCAGTGAGCGCGATTACCACGAACCCCTTGGCCCCCTCAACGATCAGGAGCGACGCGAGCTGATCGAGCTCATCGCTCCAGGAGTCGAGAAAAAGTTCGTCGACCGGCTGACCTCACGCTTCGGCGAAAACACCGCCATCCTCAAAGAGCTGGCCCTGGAGCTCGCCGAGAAGCGGTCCACCGAGGTGAGCGCTGCGAGCATGCCGCACCTAGGCTCGGTGGTCATCGACATTGCCAGCGCCTACGAGACCCTACTCAACAGCCGCGTCCAACGTGTCGTCGACGCGCTCGGCGAGCCCGATGCCGGCTGGCGAGTCCTCTTGGTCTTCGCGTTGCTCGGCCAGAACTTCGAAAATGCGCAGGCTAGAGAGGTGTTCTCCCACTACGAGGTCGGAGAGAGAGACCTCGTCGGGGACGGGCTTCTGCGTTGGGAGCAGAGCGCTCGTGGACCGCTCTTGGCCATCTCCTCGGCGGCCATGAAGGAGGCCCTGCTGCAACGAGCCATGAGGAGAGCCGATTTCGACGACCTGATCGAGGTCGCCTGCGAGGTGCGTCTGCGCAGCGCCTTGTCGAAGATGGGGCAGAGCGACTGGGAGGCGGCTCGCCACCAACTCGCCGAGGCCTGGGAGCTGCTCGATGGCTGCCAACGGCCCGACGATGACGAGCGTCGGTTCTACATCCTTCACGCCTTCGCGTGGGTTTCTTCGAGACAGGGCGAGAGCCGTTTCGTCGAAAATCACGCCAACACCCTCGCTGAGAGGGCGCTGGCCGCTGGCAAGACGCTCTGGCAGGAGATGGCTTTGACCTGGCGCGCTGTGGCCGCCATCCAGAGCGAGCAGTACGACCACGCCGAAACGCTCTGCAACGTGAGCCTCGGTGATTTCGTGCACCCCCTTAGCGCCAGCCTGTTACTGCTGCGACGTGGGCAACTCGCTTGTGTCCGCGGCGACCTCGACAAGGCCTTGACCTCGGGGATCGACGCGACACGCGGGCTCGTCCGAATTCACGCCGAGACTGGCCCCGACCACCTCCACCGCCTCGTCTCCTTCATGTTGGCCGACGCCTACCAAGAGCTGAGCGGGGTCTACCATCTGCGCGGCGAGCTCGAACCGTCGGAGCGAACGGTTCGCCTCGCGCTGGAACTTTACGAGTCCTTTGGAGATTTGCGCAGCGTCGCTCGAGTGCACCTGCAGCTCGCCCGAATCTATCGCACCCAACTCGAGCAGCGGCCCAGCACGCAGCTGGCCAGCCAGGCCCAGAAACACTTACAGAGCGCGGAGTCGGCGTTACGGACTCTGGACGATAGGCTCGGCCAGGCCATTCTCGCCTGGGAAGCGGCGCGACTCGCGGTGGCCTGCCAGGAGAAGGCCAGGGCCGCCGCACTCTTTGAGCGTGCCAGTCACCTCTTTGGCGCGGCCGGCAATCGCGGCGGCGCAGCGGCTTGCGCCAACGGCTCAGGGGAGCTGCTCAGGGAGATGGGGCATCTCGCTGAGGCCGAGACTGCCTACCTCTCCTTCATCAAAGTCTCTGACGAGCTGGGCAGCAGTCTGCACGCGGGCACCGGACGGGCCAACCTCGGTTGGGTCGAGCTCGCCCGTGGCAATTTTGAGGGGGCCAACCAACGCTTCGAAGAGGCCTTGCGGACCTTCGGAGAGAAGGCCCCAATCGTGCACACGGGACCCGCTCGGGTCGGTCACTTGGAGAGCCTGCTCCATCTCGAGCGCAGGACCGAAGCGATGGCACTCCTCGAAGAGTGGCGGTCCACGCTCGCGCCGGATGCGATCGACCGCGACGTGACGAACTCACTCGAGAGAGCCCAGGCCCTGGCCCAGGCCAGCGGTTGGGACGACGTCGTCGAGGCCCTCGGCGCGCTGCGCATGGAGCTCTAACCAAAGGCGGGTGAGCGCTTGCGAGCCGCGGCCCAGGCGTTCTCGAGCTCGTCGCCGCCCAGCTCCATCACGTCGGCCATGCGAGCACGGCGCCCAATAACGACAAATCGCGCAGGCCCCGTTCGCCCGACATGTTGCGTGGAGCGAGATTAGTTCACAAGGTGTTTTCGACTTGCTTGCGTCGATCGGATTTTTCGCGCGCTACTCGGCACCGAGCAGTCTCGAGGCGAGACTGCTGACGTGTCTACGCGCGATCGCTCGAAAAAGGAGTGGCGTGGAGAAGAGCTTGTACATCGTTGGCGCCGGACGGGCTGGGCTGGCGCTCGGGGTCGCCGCAAGAGCCGCCGGCTGGTCCATCGCCAAGGTCTGGAGCCGCAGCGAAGCCCATGCTCGCGACGCAGGCGAGCGCTTGGGCTGCGGTTACGCGGCCGGGCCGCGGGTGGCTCGCTGCCAAGACGCTCAGCTCGTGCTGCTCGCCGTCGTCGACGATGCCATCGCCGCCACGGCCCGCGAGGTCGCCCGCTGGTCCCGAGCCGACCAGCTCGTGCTGCACGTCAGTGGCAGCGTGGAGTCGAGGCTCCTCGAGCAAGAGGGCGTGAAGGGTTCTTGCGGCTCTCTGCATCCCTTGGCGGCTCTCCCCGACGTCCGCGTCGACGGCAACGCCTCGGCCATCGAGCGCCTGCGCGCCTGCTTCGTCGCCATCGAGGGCGCGCCTGAGGCGCTGCTGGCTGCAAGTGCACTCGCCGACGACCTCGGCGCGCGGCGAGTCACCCTGCGTCGCGACGGCAAGAGCCTCTATCACGCAGGCGCCGTCGTGCTGAGCAACTACTTGGTGACCCTCTTCGACGCCGCCCTCGAGCTCTTCGGCCTCGCCGGGATCGCGCCCGACGACGCCCAACCCATGCTCGCCGCTTTGGCGCAGAGCGCGCTCGACAACCTCTCCAAGAACGCGCCGAGCGATGCCCTCACCGGACCGATTCGGCGAGGGGATGTCGACGTCGTGGGCGCGCACCTGGCCGCCCTCGCGTCGCTCGGGCCGTCGACAGGGCTCGAGGAGCTGTACCGTGCGCTCATGCCGCGGACCCTGCAGATCGCTCAGAAGTCGGGCGTCGATCCCGCCCTCTTCGCGGCCTTGCTCCCAGGAATCAAAACCTCCTAGCCAGGGTCAAGCCAATGTCGACCCACTGGTAATCGACACCGCCGCCATCGGCGTAGTGGAGCTGGTTGTAGTCGGTGTGCAGACCGATATCGAAGAGGGGAACGCCGGTAAACTCGACGCCGAGTCCGGCCAGGACCGAGAGCCCGTCGTGGCTCAGGGTGTAGTCCGAACCCTCGCCGCTGACCCAGCCGTAGCCGACGGCGAGCATGAGTGAGGGCTGGATGAAGCCGCCGAGTCCGAGGCGCGCTCCCGCAAGACATTGCGTGATGTTGAGATCGGCGTTGCCGATGTCTGGAGGATCCGTGGGCAGCATCGTGTAGCCGCCTGTGACGAGGACCGTGGCCTTGACGAGCGGTACGGGCAGCTCGTAGCCCACGAATCCTTTGAGGCTCCAGCCGGTCGTCACGCTCACGCCGCCTGTGCCGCTGTCCGCAATCTCGCCGAGGGGAACCGAGACGCTGGGCCCGGCGCTGATGACGATTTGTGCTTGGCTCTCACGGGCAAAGAGCCCGAGCGCCAAGCCGCAGGCGAGCAGGAAGACAAGACCGTGTTTCAGGATGTGCATGTTGGCTCCGAGTGAGGGTTTGGGCGCAGCACGCTGCGCCCCTACAGACGATCTGTAGA
>PFUG01000245.1:0-1953 GCA_002789955.1 Deltaproteobacteria bacterium CG_4_9_14_3_um_filter_63_12
GCCGGCGCCAGCACGATGGGCGCAGCGGTCGCCAAGAGGAGCGTCGTGGCCAAGTCGTTGGCCATGCCGGCCGCCGCACGGGCGAGCAGATTCGCCGTGGCTGGAGCGACCAAGATGGCGTCGGGCCAGCGAGCCAACTCGATGTGGTTGATCTGCTCCTCGCGCTGCGGGTCGAAGAGGTCGCTGGCGACGGCGTGATTCGAGACGGTCTGCAGGGCCAAGGGCGCGACGAATTGGGCCGCATTGGCGGTCAGGACGCAGCGGACTTCGGCGCCGTTGGCGATGAGCTCTCGGACGAGCAGCGGGGCTTTGTACGCGGCGATGCCCCCGCCGACGAGCAAGAGAATCTTTCGTGAGCCGAGGACCTTCATCGCGCACACCTGTCAAGAGCCGCCACGTGGCGGTGAGGCATCAGGTTTTCGCGCGCTACTCGGAACCGAGCGGTCTCGGGGCGGGACCGCTGACGTCCCTACGCGCGAGCAAAGAGTCAGCGCTCCCGCCGTTTCTTGAGTCGATAGACGGCCTGGCCGTTCTCCTCGCCCTCGGGTTTGAGGTCGAAGAGGTGCAGAGCCAGTTTGCGGATCTTACCGGTGGTCCCGACCTTGATGAACACCCACTCCTCGTCCTCGACCTTGGCGACCTTGCACTTCCCGAGCGTGGGATGGTGCAGGAGATCGCCGCTCTTGAGGTTGAGCTCCTCGTCCTCGTCGTCGCTGTCCTCCTCGTTCTTCGAGCTGCTGCTGCCGCCCTCGGGGATGGAGAACTGGCTCTTGGCCTCAGCGACCTGGACCTTGCGGATGGCGTCTTGCCAGGCGTCCTTGGTGGCCGGCGCGGCCTTGGGCTCAGGGACGATTGCGGGGATCTCGGGCTCACTCTTGCCGCGACCCCTGCGGATGATCTGGGGCTCACTCTTGGGAGCGGCCACATGCACGCCAGGAACCTCGACGTTCACTTCGACGGGGTAGTCCTCTTCCTGTTCCTCTTGGGGCTTCGTTGCCTCTTCATGAGGTTCCGGAGGAGCCGTATCGGTCCGGGCGGAGCTCAGGATGGCGTTGGTATAGGCCTCGGAAAGCTCGCCGCCACCAATGCGATTCCACAGCGGCAGCCCGGTCGTGGCGTCGTAAGTGCGCTCGAGGATGAGGTCTTCATAGACCGTGAGCCGAAACTCACAGACGAAGGCACGACCCGAAGCGAGGTGGCCGCCGATGAGGTGCCGCTGGCCATGAACGCTGTACCCGAGCATCGTCGAGGCGTTGACGATGAGCTCGGTGCCGAGAGTCGAGACGTTTCCTGACAGCGAGAGGATATCCAGCGGGGTCTCGGCGCTGAACAGCGAGACGTACTCCGCTTTCTTCGTGGCAAAGGTCTGCACGTCGACGCTGGAGAACACGCCGATGGCATCAAAGGTGGCGGCGCGAATCTTCTCCCGCGAGCAGAGCCTGCGAATGGTGTCGATAAACTCTTCGCCCTTGTCGAGGCGTCCAACCAACTGTCGGATGCGCACGCTTGTGCCGTATTTCACGGATTTTTTCCTTCGTTAGGAATGGCGATTTGCCGAGCGGACGACCGATTTTCGCACCGCAACCTGTCAGAATGAAGCGAAAAATTGGTCGTGGTAAGCGAGACCATCAATCTCATTCGTTCTCAATCGTTCAGTCCGGGAGTGTCCCTCGAAGGGCCACCGAGACCGAGGCTGGCAGCGGAACGTAGCAGCGCATCTCGAGCCTTGTCAACGTGATGCCAGGATCTGAGAGGCGCAGCATCGGTGGTGACTCCAGCTCGCGAACGCCCAGGTGCAACGCCGGACGAATCGCGACGCACCCATGACCTGGGCACCCGCCCTGAAGGGGCGGCCCACAGACTTAGGCGTCGTCCGGGAACAAAATGCGCATTTGGGCGAAGTCAGAGGTGGGAGGGCAAGGAGGTCGATGCAGGCGATGCCCAGCATCGTCG
>PFUG01000245.1:1982-35397 GCA_002789955.1 Deltaproteobacteria bacterium CG_4_9_14_3_um_filter_63_12
TCGTCGAAGCAGACCGACGCTGCCATCACGCCTCTGGCGATGCTCAGATGGGCAGGTTGTTTCCTGACGACGCCTAAGCACTTACTGAGGCCGCGCGTCGAGCTTCATGACCTGCAGCGCCCACACCGCGGTCTCGCTCAAGATCGGGTCGGGATCACCGACGGCGTGGTGCGCGGCCTCGCCAGCCGCAGGATGAACGAGCTTCGTCGCGCAATAAATGGCGCAGGCGCGGATCCAGTGGTGTCGGTCATCCACTCGCCGTGCGAGGACATCGTCGATCTGCTTGTCCAGGCCGAGCTGCGTGCCGACGGCACCGAGCGCGACCTTGATCTCATCGTTGGGGTCAAGGGTCAGGAAGGGCAAGAGAAGCTCGAAGAGCGGCCGATCCGCGAGGTTCTCGAGGGCCTCGATGGCGTAGGCCCGAGCCACGGGGTCGGAGCTGAAGCAATAGGTCCGGATCGTGTCGAAATCCGGGTGCTGTGAGGCAAAGCCGACGATCTCGATGACGATTTCCAGCGCCTCCTTGCGCCGATCGTTCAACGCCAAGTAGAACAGCTCCAAGGACCGCTCGTCGTCCTTTCCCTCCCCGTACTCCTCCTGCAGCAGGTGCCGGTCTCTGAGAGTTCGGTAGGCCTCGGTCAGCTCGTCTCTGGCGACCTCGATGAGGAACGTTCGATAGCGCCGGCCGCACAGGCTCAGCGCTTCGGCGGAGAGGATGCGCTCGTCGTGAGGTTTGGCGGGATCGTTGAGGGCGCTCTGCAGCAGATCGACGTTGTCGACAGCGTGATTCGAGAGGAAGTGCGCAGCGCGATTGCGCAGCCCAGAGGGCAGCCCCTCCGCCGCGCGCAGCATGGGGCCGACCGCGAACGGCGAGGCAATGCGCAGCAGTGTGTCGATCAGCTGCAGACGCACGGCGGGTTTGTGGCCGGTGAGCTCACGGACGATCTCGTCGACCAGAAAGTCGCAGCTGGGATCGACGCGTTCGTTGAGCGTGCGAGCCGTGAGCAGCCGCACCTCCTCGTCGGGATCGCTGAGCAGAGGAGTCAACATTCGCAAGTGCCGGCGATCTCCGAGCCGCGCGAGCACCGCCACCGCGTGCCCGCGCGAGCGGGCGTCTTCGTGGTGCAACAAGCGATGCAGCTCTGACGCCCCCTTGGCCACGTACATGAGGTCCCAGTGGGTGCAGAGTGCAGCGATGGCTTCGCGGCGTATGTCGCCGCTCTCATCGTCGAGCGCGGCGATCACCAGCGCCATGTCTGCGTCTGGAACCGAGGCCAGCGCGCGGATGGCGGCGGCGCGGACGCGGCTGTTCGGGCTCGACAGGAAGGGCAGGGTGTCTGGGATCGACACGGAGCGGGTCTCGGGAGCCCACTTGGCCAACAGATTGAGCAGCTCCGCAGTCAGCTCGGGCTCGTCGTGCGAGAGACGAGTTCTGACCGACGCGATGGCGCGGACCGGCTCGACGGCGTAGAGGGTCTCGGCCGCGAAACAGACCAGCTCGGCGTCCTTGGATGCCAGCTGCTCGTTCAACAAGGCCATCGATTCGCTGGTCGCCATCCCGACGTCGACGCCCACATCTTCAGGGTCGAAGGTGCGGGTGCGAATGCGCTCGACGATGGCTTTCGGGTAGGCAGAGCGCGTGACCAATGCCACGGCGATGTAGCCCAGACAGACGAACAAGCCGCCCACACAGACGATGGCGGCGGAGCCGTGCGAGCCGATGGCGGCCATGAGCACCGACTCGGGCGAGCCAAAGAGGTAGAGCAGTCCCGCTGCGGTAGCCGCGGCGATGGGCTTCACAGCGCCCTCGCTGCGGCCGCGGACCTGTTGGGCCACGGCCGGGGCGAGCCCCTTGTAGAGGAGCTTCTCGTTGGTCTCCTCGACGACGTTGCGGCTTTGAATCAGGAGGAACGAGGCGACGGCGACGCCGAGCACCGGGGCGACGAGGACGGAGATGAAGACGCTGATCGAGAGCAGCGGCTGGACCACCGTGATGTTGCGCACGCCCAGCGACGAGGCCAATCTCGGCAGGACCAAGAAGCTCAACGTGAAGTTTGCGGCCGAGCTCACGGCTGACCAGAAGCCGAGGAATTCGGTCAGCGAGTCCGTGTCGGTATAGTTGCGGCTGAAGATGTCGAAATAGACATACTCGGCCAGGAACAGGACGACCGCGCCCACGAACGAGAGGCCGACGATGCCAAAGACCAGGGGACGCTCGACGATGGCCGCCTTGAGGCGACGCAGCGCGCCCCCTCTCTTGGCGCCCAGGCGTCTACTGGGTTTGCGGCTGCGCGGTGACGAGTCGCTGGACTGGACCACCTTGAGGTGTCTCTGGACCGCCCGAATGAATGCCAGGTTCAGCAACTCGATGCCGAACCAAAGGTAGAGCAGATTCTCGGTAGAGATCACCCCAGCCATGGTGCTCGTCGCAAATCCTGCGACGATTCCGCCAAGGCTCGCCGCGGCGAAGAGCTGAGGAAAGGCGCGTTTGGACTCGCGAATGGTGAAGTAACGGCTGGCGAAGGTCCAAAACTCGTTGAGGAGAAAGGTCTGCACGACTGGGGTCGCGATCATCAGCGTGAAGCTGCCGACCGAAGAGTTGAAGTGGTTGAGCGTGGCGAGGCCCAACACCATCGCGCCGCAGAGGATGATGACCGGCGCAAAGCCACGGCTGGTGGAGTCCTTCGCGCTGAAGCGCTCATAAACGATGGTGAGCGGCAGCATCGTGGCTGCCAAGCCCAGGCGCGCGGTGGGCAGCATCGCGACGCCGTGGGTCGAGAAGAACAGCGAGTCCGTGATGTTTTGCAACATCATGAGACCGCCGAAGAGGTGGAGGTTGAAGACGAAGAAGAGGCTCGTCTTGCTCCACTTCAACCCTAGGCGAGGCGACGATGACAGCGCGTCTTCACTCATGAGGCAGCACTCGCAGGGAGGGGATTGCCGAGCCAGTTTTCGCGGCACAACCGCCTGAGAAGACGCGCAAAATCGGTCGTGGTACGCGAGGCAAGAAACCCCTCGAACGCCTCGCGTGCTTCGCGCAGGTCGGAGCGCGCCAATTGGTCGCCGGTGGGCAGGCGGAAGCCACCGCGGTCGGCCGCGAACCGAAGGTTTCAGCCCTCGCTGCAGTTCGCCAATTCATGTCGATTCTCTTGCCGACGCAACCATAGGTCACCCGTAGGACGCAGTGGAAGGATACTTGGCGACGACAGCGGAGCAACCGTTGGATTGCTCTGAAATCGGAATTCGCGCGCGACTCGGAACCGAGCTGGCCCGAGCCGCTGGCTTCCCTGCGCGCGATCCCGCCGAGAAAGCCGTTAAAGCACGCCAGGAAATTTGATGATGGCGGTAGAAGCCTGGTGTAGCGACGCAGAAAGAAACTTTTTTTTGAGGTCAAGAACCCGACATCGCCCGCCGTTGCTGGGCTTTCGGCGCCGCTTGAAAATTGGGTCATAACTCGCTGTAGCTGTTACGAAATTTGAGTTCGAGATATCCAAAAGATAAACATTTTTCTGTTCATGATGGGGCGCGCGTCGAGATTTTTAGCGCTCTTGCGTTTCTTTTTTCGCTTGACACCCCCGGAAACACATGGTTATGGTCCTGATCGTGAGGCCAGATAAGGACTTGCGCCTTATCAAAAATGTGAACCACTTCGCTCAAGGAGAAGAGTAAATGACGAAAGCAGAACTGATTGAAAAAGTGTACGAAGGCGCTGACGGCTTGACCAAGAAGCAGACTGCCGATCTCGTCGACAGCGTCTTCGCGGCCCTGTCCGATGCCGTCCGCTCCGGCAACCGCTTCACGTACCCCGGTTTCGGCACCTTCACGGTCAAGGATCGAGCTGCCCGTGACGGCCGTAATCCCCGCACCGGCGATGCCATCAAGATTCCTTCGAGCCGCACCGTCTCCTTCAAGCCGGCCCCCAAGTTCAAGGACACCCTCGGGAAACCGAAGAAGCCCGCCGGCAAGAAAGCTCCTGCTGCTCCCAAGAAGAAGTAAAGATCCTAACCGATCTTGAATGAATAAGGCCGAAAGCGAATGCTGACGGCCTTTTTCATTTCTTTCGTGCCTTGCAGCCTTTTACAACGAGATCGCGCAAGGTCAGATTTTCCCGTGGTACGGAAATTTTCCTCAAAATAAGTATTCATTGCTGTCAATATTACTGCCACTCTCGCCGACCCTTCCAAGACCGCCCAAAACTCCTCTCTAACGCAAAATTGCGCCAGCCAGAGTCGCGGCATGGCGAGTCGAGACACACTCGCTTCGCGAGCCATCGAGCGGAGTGAGCCAAGAACCCCCAAGCTCAGCCATTGACGCACCTGTCACAAGTCGATTCCGCGTCAACGGCCTCGCTTGCGCACCAGCTTTGCACGCACCCGGCTGCTCAGGCGGGACCAGTCGCTTGGCACCAGCACACGCGCCAGGCCCGCAGCCACCGCCCCACCGAGCACTCCACCTACCGTCACCCGCAACAGCGCGTCCAACGACACCCCCCAAGACGGCAGCAACAACATCCATCTGCACATGAGCGCCGCCACCAGCGAGCCACCACCCGCGATGACCAAGCCGCGCAGCGTACTGTCCAACAGCGAACGCAGGCTCATCGCCCGGTTGCTGCGCTTGTAGGCCAGCACCGTCACCAAGGCCTGGGTCGTGATCCCGATCGTCGCCGCCAGCGCCAGCCCAGACGCCCCCATCCGGTCGCCCAACGTCATATAGAGGGGCACGCTCCCCAATGTTACGACAGTGCTCAAGGCCATGGGGGTGAGGGTGTTCTGCTCTGCATAGAATCCCCGCGCCGCAACCATCTGGACGCCCCATGAGGCAATCCCCAGCGCAAACAACTCCAGCACCGCCGTCGCACGCGCCGAGTCTAAAGCCGTGAACGCCCCCCGCTGGTAGACCAGCGTCACAGTGGGCTCCGCCAGCGCGACCATCAGGCCGCCTGCCGTCAGCGCCAACAATATGACGTAGTGCAACGAGCGGGTCAGCATCATCGCCAGCTCGTCGCGCTTCCCCTCGCCGGCCAGCCTCGACAGGAAGGGCAGCGCCGCCTGGCTCGCCGCCTGGCCGATCACCGCGATGGGCACCAACATCAGTCGGCGTCCGTAGTTCAGCCAGCTGATCGTTCCCGTCTCCATCGCGCTGCCGAGAATGCGGCCAAACCACTCATCCAAAGTGACCAAGCTCACGCCCAGCATCAGCGGGATCGTCAGCAGGACGTACCTGCGGAACTCCACCTCTCGCCAGGCGAAGTGTGGCCGGTACTGCAGGCGGTCGCGGGCCAAGTAGAGCGACAGCCCAAACGGCCCGATCACTGCGCCGATTAGGGCGCCGACTGCAAACCCCGCCATCCCCATGCTCGAACCGAGCAGCAGCCCGAAGAAAATGATGCTCCCGTTGTAGACCAGCGGCGCCAGCGTCGCCGCTGCAAAGCGGCCTTGCGCCATCAACGTCGCCAGGATCAGGCCGCCGATGTAGTGGAAAAACTGACACGGCAAGACGATCCGAGTCATCTCCACGGTCAGCTGGGTTGCGGCCGGGCCGAAGTCCGGAAAGAGCAGGTGGATGAAGTATTCGGTGAACACCTCGGCGACCACGATGCCTGCGAGGAGGACGCCGCCCATCACGGTGGCGATGGTCGAGAAGAGCTTCCACCCCACGCTCTCTCGGTCCTGCGCGAGGCAGGCGCCAAACAAAGGGATGAACGTGATCGACAGCGTTCCCCCGGCCAAAAAGTAGTTCATCAAGTCGGGCAGCAGAAACGCCGCGTTGTAAGCATCCGTCGCGACGCCCGCTCCCTGCTGGTAGGCGATCACCGCCTCGCGCACGTAGCCCAACACACGCGACAGCAGAATGCCCACTGACAGCATCAGCGCAGCGATCCCTACTCGCTTACCGTGCAGCGCGCTGACGGCTCGGTGGCTGAGCTCACTCATCGAGCTGCGCCATCACGTGCACCGGGAATTGGCTCATCTGGGCTGCCATGCCACTCCTTTCGCTCGCAATCCGTTGCGAGCGAAAGGATTTGTCTCGTCCGCCGGACCAGTCTTGAGCGCCGAACCGACCGCAAGATATCTCAACTCGCTCGAGTTATGGCAAGGACGCCGCTCAGCGCAGGTCATGAGCGCTCGTGCGTGATCCCTAGGCTTGCCCCACGAGGGCCACATTGGGTACGCTCCACCGTCGCACAGGCCGCTCCATTTGGTTCGTAGGCGTGGTTCGTAGGCGTGGTTCGTAGGGGCGGCCGGCGGCCGCCCTCGGGCAAGTGCTGACGCAGAAGCCAGAACCCGTTCGAAGACCTCGAGGTTTCATTGACGTGAAGCTGACCACCCTCGAAAAAGTGCTCCACCTGAGGCGGGTTCCTCTCTTCTCCGAGATGACCGGGCGCGAGCTGAGGCAGGTCGCCGAGATCGCTGCAGAAGAGGTCTTTCCTCCCAAGGAACGCATCTTTAGCGAGGGTGACCCAGGGTCCAAGCTCTATATCTTGGTCGAAGGCGTCGTCGAGATCTCCCTCGAAGGAACCTTGCTCGCCGAGGTCGGCGTGGGAAACTTCTTCGGCGAAATGAGCATCTTCGACAAAGAGCCCCGCTCCGCCAGCGCCACGACCAAGAACAAGGTCGTCAGTCTGACGCTGAGCAGCTCCGATTTCCGTGAGCTGGTCTTCGTCTTTCCGTCGGTCGTCTTCCCGATCTTGCAGCACATCAGCCGCAATCTTCGCAAGGCAAACGCCGAGGTCCGCGCGCTGAGCCAGGAGCAGAAACGCTGAGCGCCAAAGAACGAGGAGACTCCTACTCTCGGTAGTGCTCTGCGAAGTCCAGGAGAAGCGGCAACGCGGGGTCGAACTGCTCGGGCAGTGCGCCGAAGCCCAGGCGAATCGTCCCTGGTTCGCCAAAGAACGAGCCAGGAGCCAGGGCACAGTCGTGAGCGGCCATGAACACACGCGCGAAGCGCTGGTCGTCCTCGACCCCCAAGAGCTCGACGCTGGCGATGATGAGCTCCCCAGCGGGCCGCAGCCAAGCCAGCCTCGAGCTCTCGGCCAGCGCCTGGTCGACGCGGTCTGCTCGACCAGCGACGTGGGCGGAGACGACACGATAGTGGGCTCCAAGGTCCTCGAGTGCGGTCAACGCGACGGCTGAGACCGCCGAGGGGAACAGCCCCGGCGTGTAGTACTGGGCTCGCTCGAGCTGTTCAGCGAGCAGCGGTGGAGCCGCGACCCAACCGCAGCGAGCGAAATCAAAGCCGTAAGCCTTGGTGAGGCTCGAAACGATGCAGACGTTCTGCGCAACCCCCCAGGCGCTCACCGCCCCCGGGATAAAAGGCGTATAGACCTCGTCGACGACGAGCCAGGCCGGAGCCACCGCCTCGGCCAACGCCCTGATGACCCCTGGTGAATCGTATTGCCCGGAGGGGTTGTGAGGGTTGGTCACCACCACGCAGGCACAGCCACGCGACAGCCGATGGGCTTGCTCGAGAGAGGCTCCGAGGCTGTAGCGCTCTTGGCGGATTCTCCGAAACGAGCGCAGCTCGGCACCGAAGGCTTCGAAGCTCCTCCAGAGGGGCTCATAGGCCGGCGACTCCACCAGGACTGGACCGCTTCGTCCCAACGCCAAGGCGAGCAAGAAGATGCCGTTGGTCGCGCCAAGGGTGGGAAAGACGCAGGCGAGCTCGGCTCCGCAATGTTCGGCGAGACGCTCGCGCAGCGCCAAATTGGTCTCGTGCGCCGAGGCACGGAGCCAGCGGGCAGCATCGAACCGTGCCGGCAGCGCAGTGCCTTGCCAGGGCAGGCCACTGGTGGCCAGATCGAACTTCGTTTGGTGAAAATAGCGGACAGCCCAATCTTGGAGGTAGGCGATCTTGTTCATGTCGACAGGCCATCTCGGTTTGCGAAGGGGAGGGAGCCCTGCACGGTGACGTGTTGGAGCGCGGCGAAGAGTGGGCCGTAAGGACTCAGTCTCTGCCGCAACCGAATGCGCTGCGCCAAGACATTCGTGCGGCTCTCGATGGTCGAAGGCGCCGCGACGAAGACCGGCTTGGGAGCGCTCTCCTCGGAGGCGAAGAGCGGCAGCTGCCTGAGCGCGCGGCCCTGCTCGACGATCATCTGCGCCGTGCTGGTGAGCGCTCGCCGCACAATGGTGTGTTCCTCGTTGAGCTCGAAGCCCAGATCGGTGAGGGCGTGCCAGAGTCGAAGCCGCTTGGTCAGCAGCGTGCGGATCTCCGCGCTGCTCTCCAGGATGGCGGCATGCAAGACGCTGAGAGGCAGGGGATAGCGGGCTCGGATGCCCAATAGGGCGAAACCGTCGCGCACGCAGACGGCGATCCTCGTCAGCCGTCTCCGGTCTTTTACGTAGCGAGTCTCTGGCACGTCGGCCGGCAGCCTCCACAAGTTGCCCGCTTTGGACCGCGCCACCTCGAGCAAGCTCCCGGCCCAAGACAACACCGTCTGTCGGTCAGCACTGAGCTGACAGCCCAGCGCCTCGAGCACGGTCGCCAACCGCAACTGTCCACGGGTGTTGTAATCAGGATGGTGGCGACGAATGGCGGGGATGAGCGCGCCAACTGGGCGGGGAACATCTGGACCGATCTCGAACAAGCCCGCGATGATGTAGGGACGTTGGCTTTCGGCCCGTCGAAGGACGACCTCGCCGAAGGGGTTGGGGACATACTTGGAGGTTCCCTCGACGAGCTGTCGGTCCCAATCGTCGACTTGCTCGAGCATGAAGTAGCGGTCGACCTGTTCGGCCAAGCTGGGGTTGGGGCAATAGAGACTGCCAAAAGCCACGACCTGCAGCTCGAGCTTCCGTCGGATGAACGCACTGACGACCGCAAAATCCTTGTCCCCAGCGACGAGCAACGCGTAGGCATCGGGAGTGTTGATGTAGGACATCCGGACTGCGTCCATCGCCAAGCAGAGATCCAACGAGTTCTTCTTGTCGTTGGCGTCGACCAGCCCATCGAGAAGCCGGATCTCGAACCCCAATTCGACGAGTTTCTGCTCCCATTGCGGGCTCAACGTCGCGCGGTGTGCGTAGGCGAGAGCCGCCTTGAGCTCGTAGTGCCTTGCGAGGAAGTCGATGATCAAGGGAAAGGGGAGGGGGTGTTCCGCGGGCCGGATCCCTGGGAAGTTCTCCCAGTCCAACATGATGACGAGGGAGGAGACGCCCACACTCCGTTCTTGGTCACCGTCAGTCATTTTGGGGTTTATGGCCTCGCTTGCCCACGACCGTTTTTTGCTCGCGGAGCGAATCGGTCGTCCGCTCGGCAATTGGGGGTTGTTCGCCACCAAATTCAAGGCGTCTTCTGGTCTTCCTTGCTGGGAGGAGTCGCTGGCGTGGTGGGATTCGCGGTGTCTGTCACGGTGACTGCCTCGCCGAACGGATTCGGCGCCCCCTGCTCGTCGAGGGTCTTGAACTGGTTGAAGAGCAAGGTGTGGAAACGTTTGATGGTCCCGTCCTTGTCCTCGAGCTCTGCGGCCATCGACAGGTGCCAGATGTAGTAGCGGTTTTCCTGGGGGTTGAGGCAACCGACGACTTGCGACTCCATCTCGCCGTCCTTGTAGACGTAGCTGTTCGCCATACAGCCGGAGAGCTTCATGCGGGCACGCCCTTTTGCGTCGAAGTCGAGGGTCTTCTCGACGTTGAGGAAGCCGCGCAGCATCTTCTCACCGTGTTGCTTTCCACCGGGCTCCAACCCATCTGCGTCGAGCTTGAAGACATGCAGCTCGAGCTCGCTGCCGAGCCCCTCGAGCAAGAATGTCGAGACTCTGGCGTCATCGACGAGCCTGACCACCTTCCACCCCTCAGGCGCGGTGAGTTCCATCTTCTCGTTCTCGAACCCAAAAGCAGTCTGAGCGGCGAGGTGCGAGGGCATGAAGAAGACGATGAGCGTGAACAGGACACAATTGAGCCACCGCATGGTTTGGCTCCTTCTGAGTGGTCGAGGAACGCAGCATTCGACTCCACGCCGCTGGCATCAACGGGTGAGGTCGAATCAAGACGAGGGACATTATCAAGAAGCGTGGCCTACTATCAATCGCCCGCTCGTGTCGTACCGCTTCAGAGCCGGCTGGCTTTCGTGAGCTCGTAGAGCGTCTCACCGTCGATGACATAGAGGCGACGGTCGAAGCGGAAGAGCTTGTCACCTTGAACGGGCAGTCCGACTTGCCAGACAATGCCGCCGGTGCCTGCGTCGAGCGCGTAGATGGCGCCAGGGATCAGGACGAACAAGACCCCGCCATGTGAGAGCGCGTCCAAGATCTCGTCGTTGGCGCGCATTCTCCATTTTGGGGTCATGGTGCTGACGTTGAGGGCGAGCAGCATCCCACCAGCCTCATCGAGGTACATCCCCTCGGCTTCGTCGCAGTAGAGGAATCGTCCGCCGTAGGTGGTGAGCTCCCACGGCGAGGTCTTGGCTTCGAGGTCGAAGGCCAAGTAACGGCCGATGTCGTTGGGGAAGATAAAGGTGTTGTTGACGAGGCAGGTCGAGGAGATGTCGCCGCTCAGGCCGGTCGCCTGGGCCACCTCGCCGTGCCACAGGGGGCTGCCGTCGTCGACGTTCATGAGCCTCAGGTGTCGCCCTGCAGCAAAGGCCAGGACGCCCTTGCGGATGGTGATCCCCTCGAGGTCCGTGCCGGGTTCGGTCCATTCCCACTTGGGCGCACCGGTTTCCGCTGAGAAACACTGGATTTTGGCGTGTCGCTCCCCGACATTTCCGCGCTCTCCGATGAGGCAGAGGCTGTCCCCGGCCGCAACGAAGCGGAGCAAGGCGATGTCGACCCCGCGGGCAAAACTCGCCTGGGCATCCCAGCCTTTCTCGCCAGACCAGGGCAAGTAGCGCACGCGAGCCGAGCGGTCGGTCTCTGGGATGGCAACGAAGGCGCCCTTGGCGTTGCAGCGAACCGCGACATGGCGCTTGTCACCTATCATCAGCGGGGGGGCTTCGAGGCGTTGCAGTCGGTAGAGCGCCAGACCCTCCAAGGTGCTGAAGGCGGCGCATCCGCCGCCGTAGATGTCGACCAGCGGCTTGTCGATGGCGACGTGCAGCTCGCCGGCGGCGAGCTCCTCTCTGAGCTCCATGCGCAGCGGAAAGTCCCTTGCCGCTTCGGAGCTCTGGATGACCAAGCTCGGCAGCCTGGCCGCGAACGAGCGCCAGATCTCTTCGTCCATGGCGACGAGCTGCTCGTAGGGGCGCTCGTAGACGATGTCATAGTGAAAGCCCGTCCAGTTCGAGACGAAGCCATCGGGGAGTCGATCGGCGATCTGCACGTCGAACGTCATCTTGCCGCGTCGCGGCTGCTTCTTGCCGTGTTTGCGGAAGCGGTCGAGCCGACGTCTGAGGGTGACGTGCATCCTCGCCCAGGGCATCTCGCCGCGCTCGATCTGGTCACGTCGACGCAGCTCGTAGGGAGCGGGGACCCGTGAGGCGAGGATCTCGAAGAGCCGGTCGTCGAGCTTGTCGTCGCGTTGCCGTGGGCCCTTGATCGAGAGGACGAGCTCGACCAAGCGGTTGGCGTTGACCTCGGGAAACTCAGAGACGCGGTATTGGATCTTGCGTCCGGGCTCGATCAGCGCTTGCCGGCCTTCGGCGGGCAGCTCAGGAACAACGGCGTCGGTGGGTTTGGCAGACGAAGCCGCAGGGCTGCGCCCCTCGGTCTCGCATCCCAATGACATGACGAGCAGGAGCAACACAAGGCTAGTGCGGTTTCGGCGGGCATTTCGCACGACTCTAGGGACCTCAGGGTGTCGTTCAGCCTCGCGCTCTCGCCTTACGGGACAACGAACACGACTTTGCCGTTCTCGCGCAGTTGTCTCGCGGTGGCGCCGGTGACGATTCCATCGCACTTGGTGGTCTTACAGTTGGTGGCCTTGACCTTGATCCCGAGCGCCTCCACCGTCCCCTTCATCCCATTCGTGACGCCGTTGCTCTTTCCGACTCCGCGAATCGTCACCTCGACCGTGCCGTCTTCCTTCTCGGTCGCCAAGGTGATGGTGCCCGTGACCTTCGTATTTCCGACGGCGCTGGAGCCAGCGTCATCGTCGTCGCCTGTTTCTTTTGGGGTCTCTTTTTTGGTGTCCTTCTTGACGTCTTTCGAGGTGTCCTTCTTGTCCTTCTTATCCTTCTTGACCTCGACCACCGGCTCCTCGACGACCTCAGCCACCTCGACGACTTCCTTCATGGGGTCAGCGGTGTACTTCGCGCCAACGGTATAGACCGACGCGCCCTTCTCAGCCGTGATGCGGAAGTAGTAGCGACCGGGTTCGACGGGCATGGAGGCGAGCTCATAGTAGCCGTGGGCCTCGGTGAAGACTTCGCTGTGAATAACCCGTCCCTCTGGGTCGTGCAGGTACCAAGCGCCAACCATCGACGGATCGTCGACGTTGAGGGACACGGACATCATCCCGGTTCTTGGGACGATGATGTAGCGCCAGTCGCTGCTGTCGCCGCTGCCGCTGTTGAGCCGGTCATCGACGGGAGGGAGGTCAAAGAACAGGCCGTTCGCCGTTCCCATGTCGCCGTCGGGATCTTGCTTGAAAGTCGTCTCGAGCTGGCGCGGCCCACACGCTCCCAGAACAATGCAGACGCCGACGAGCGCGGCAGAGAACCCAAGGTGCTTTTGAGTTGCGGTCTTCATCATGTCTTCTCGTCTCTTTAGGGCCGTTTGGGACATCGAAGGGGGCGTCGACAAGTCTTCAGCCCCCATTCGAACACGCAACAAACGCCGCCAAATCCTAGTCATTACACCTGCGACGACGCCTCGAGGCGCTGTACGAGCAGGAACTCTTACTTGCTCGGCGTGCACTCCGACAAATGAAAAATCGGGTGATCCTTCTCGAGCGCCTGACCTTGTTTCTCGATTTCGCTGAGGAACCCCGTGCACTCGCTGGCGGGGCGGGCGTTCCAACTCGGGCAATGGTTCGGCCAGCCCCGGACCTGAGCGCGCTCGATGGCGTCATCGTAAGCCGTGGCCTTGTTCAACTCGACGCAACAGGCCTCTGCGACCGTGCAGACCTGAGTTTCCGCGCCGTCTCCTCTCTCGCCCTCACCCAGCAACTCGGCGAGCAGACTGCATCCGCCAAGCGAGAAGGCGACGATCGAACCGATGAAGAACAGGGAGAGGGTGCGAATGGTTCTCATGAAGGCCAGTCTACGCCCGGACTTGCGAGAGCGCAACCCAAGGCCCGCCGTTCCAGTCAGAATCGTCGATAGTGCAAAGACGCCAACGGCTTCGCGATGCGACCAACCAGGGGCAAGAACCCCGATTTGCTGAACATACCACCGATTTTCGCTCCGCAACGCCCCGGAATGTCGCGAAAATCGGTCGTGACAAGAGAGGCATAGCATTTCAGTCGAGCCAACATCTGGAGAGTTGGCATTCAGGCTCCCGCGCAGCATGAGCCGCTCCTTCTTGGCAAGAACCGATGCATTTGATTTCGGTCAACCCTACACTTAGCCTTCTTCGGTGCCGTTGCCCACCGCCGACGCGCTGCCCCTCGTGGACGTCTCGATGACGAACCCCTTTGAGCGAGAGCCATGAACCCCAAAACACGCACTCTTCTCGTTGGTCTGGCGGTCGCCGCCGCGCTCTCGCTCGCCTCGTGCGGAGCCGATGAGGGGAACACGGGAACCGATACCCGCAAAGCCGATGCGGTGACGGACGCGACGGCTGCCGACCTGACCACCGAACTCACCATGCCGCCCGACGTCGAGCCGGACCTCGCACTAGACCTTCCCCTCGGTGAGGACACCGACGGCGATTGCATTGGCGACAACCTCGAGCTCGCCACAGGCACCGATCCCAACTCCGCGGACAGCGACGAGGACGGAGTCCCCGATGGTCTCGAAGACCGCGACTGCGACGGCCAGTTCACCGCCGCGGAAACCGACCCGAGAGTGGTCGACACCGATGGGGACGGCCTCGGTGACGGCGTCGAAGACGCCAACCACAACGGCGCGGTCGACAGTGGGGAAACTGACGCCACGAAGGCCGACACCGACGGCGACGCGGTCAACGACGGTGCGGAGGCGGCAGGGTGCATGGACCCGTTCAACCAGGACACCGACGGCGACGGCCTTTTTGACAGCGCCGAGGACAAGAACGGCAACGGAATTTACAACCCCGAGCGGGGTGAGACCGACCCGTGCAACCCAGACACCGATGGAGACGGCCTCTTCGATGGCTGCGAAGACGCCGACCACGACGGCACCCTGGGCTTGGCAGAGACCGACCCTCGCTCGGTGGACACCGACAAAGACGGCCTCGACGACGGCGTCGAGTGCAGCGGGCTCGTCGACGGCTGTGTGCTCTTCAACGACCCCCTCGCTTGCCCCAGCGATCCAAGAGAGGGCGACACCGACCACGACGGTCTGACGGATTTTGTCGAGGTGAACTCCACCTACCCCAACGGCTCCGCCAATCCGAGAAACCCTGACAGCGATGGGGACGGCGTTGACGACGGCCTCGAAGACCTCAACCAGAACGGAGTCTGGGAGTCGGAGTTCGGTGAGCTCGATCCGACCACCATCGAAACCTATGCGGGCAAACTCGACAAGGACAGCCCGATCAAGGACGCCTGCAAGACCAACCAGTTGCGCCCCGTACAGGAGGTCGTCAGTCCGGACGGCGACTGGCGCTTCGTCATCGAGTCTGCCTACCAGATTTCCCCGCTCACGTTGACCAACAACACCAACCGCTGGAAAGAAGCGACGGCCATCGACGACAACACCGATAACCTCGCCATCTTCATCCTCTCCAAGCCGTCTGAGCCAGGTTCCACCAACGCCGCCACCGAGTTGGACTCCATCGAGACCCGGCTGAACGGATTGACGCCGTTCTTCCCGCGCTCGTTCACGACCTGGGACGGCTTCGACGGACGCACGGCGAGCTATCGGCTCTCAGGTGCGGCGTCGACCAACGCCCAACGCGGCCAGCTCGTCGCCTCCATCGTCAACCATCCCCTGGGCCAGATCGTCGGCATGCCGCCTGCTGGCAACGGCAGCGCGACCAACTATCAGCTCACTCTCTCGGTCCTCTTCCGTTCGACCGATCGCTCCGTCGTGGTCGGGACCCTCACGCCTGCGGACTCTCCCGTCGCTGAGGCGATTCAGGTCAAGATCCGCAACCTGACGAACGGCACCGCGGTTGGTCAGTCCGTTGACGCCATGCACTCGACCTGCGAGCTCTTCACCATCGATCAGCTGCCGCTCGCCGACTTCCTCTTCGTCATCGACGACTCCCGCTCCATGACCGATCAGCTCGACGCCGTCAGCGCCGCTGCTTCCGACATCTTCACGCGAGTCAACGCCTCGTTTGTCGATGCCCGCTGGGCCGTCGCCAGCGTGGAGTACGAGGGGTCTGGCACGCCGCCCGCCGCCGCCAGCAACGCCTGCGGCATGCTGAACAGCCCGAAGGGGGCCAACGGCGGGGTCTGGTCGACGTTCCAAAGCGCCAACCAGCTCAACTTCCGCTGCAAGATCAAAGATCCCGGCGGCAATCAGGGCTGCGACCCACCGCCCGACGATTTCCTCGGCGGCCGTGAGTACCCCTTAGGGTGTGCTGAGGTCGCCGTCGACTACGTCCAAAATCGCCTCAGTCCCGCGGGTGCAGCAGGGGCCACACCGAGTCCGAACTTACAGAGGCCGCGGGCCGCGCTCATCGTCATCATCATGACCGACGAGGACGAATATCAGGTCGAGAGCGGCGTGATGACCGCGGCCGCAGCCATCAGTCGCTACTCGACGTTCTTCAACGACACGGCCTCGACCACCGGAACCTACGGCAAGACCGTCCCCTTCGCGATCTTCAAGGAGAGCACCGCCCCCGCCCTAGGGGGCTTGTTCAACGCCATTCCTCCCCTGTTGCCAGACTCCACCTCGGGCAACATCGATGACCTCGCCACCATCCCGGCCGTGATCGAGCGGATCATCCGCGCCGCAGGCGGCTACGCGTCCTCGTTCGTGCCCCACTCCCCGCCGATCACCGTCTCCATGAAGGTCGTGCTCCGCGCCGCGAGCACAGGGCTCATGCACGAGGCGCCGCACAGCTCAGAGAATGGTTGGGAGTACGACCCGTTCAGCGGCGCCATGTTGTTCTATGGGACCGAACGTCCCGACCTACAGGACGATGTCGGGCTCTCGTACAAGTACTTCGAAAAACGCTGTACGAACCCGAACGGTTGCTCCATAGAGTAGCGAACGCTTCGCGCGGATTTTCCTCCCAGCCAAAGCCCAAGCCAAAGAACGAGAGCAGACATGATTCCGAACTTCGAGAACATCGCCATCCTCGTCATCGACGTGCAAGAGAAGCTCGTCGCCGCCATGCCGAAGCCCGTCGTCGACGAGGTCGTCAAGAACATCGACATCCTCGTGGAGTTGGTCTCGGAGCTCGAGGGTGAGGTGATTTACTCAGAGCAGTATCCCCATGGACTCGGCTCTACGGTCGAACCGCTCAAGAGTCGCCTAGCGGGCTCCAAACGCATCGAGAAGATCACCTTCTCCTGCCTCGACGAGACAGACTTCCTCGAGGAGGTCCTTCCGTCCTTGCCCGACGACATCATCGTGGTCGGCATGGAGGCGCACGTCTGTGTCTTGCAGACGGTCATCGACCTCTTCGGCGACTCGGTTTCCGAAGAAGAGGGCCGCAACATCTATGTCGCCGTCGATGCGGTCTGCTCACGCAAGAAGCTCCACTGGCAGAACGCTCTCGACCAAATGGCTGAGCTGGGGGTATTTTTGACCAACACCGAGACGCTGGTCTTCCAAGCGCTCGGCGAAGCGGGAACCGACCGCTTCAGACACTACAGCAAGCGGATTCGCTGAGCCCTGGGGCGGGCGAGGAGTCACGGGTGGGCCTTGACAGCGTCTGAGGCCTTGCGTAGCGTCCCGTGGCCCGGGCCCGCAAGTCGTTTGGACTTGTTGCGCGCGTCCTGTGTGCAAGCCGTCGGGCGTAGACGTCTGTGGCCATCCCTGGCTGCGAGTGGTTGTTTGTTCGCTCTGCAAGAGCGCAGGAGTTCTGAATGGCCAAATCGGATGCTCGACAAATCGTCTGGCGGGTCTTTTGCCCGCGCTGTCTCACGCCTCACGAAGGGCACGCCCACCAAGGTATGGCCGCCGTCGTGGCGAAGCTCGACTGTCTGCGCTGCCGCAAGCCCTTCGAAGTCACGACGTCCGTTGGTCGCGGTGGCATGCCCGTCTGCAACTCGGCTCCTCACGCCATTCGGAAGCCCGAGCTCATAGAAGACAACCGACCCTTCGACCTTCCCTAACATGAAGAAGAGACGGGCATGACCGAACTTCGCCGTACCTGGTGCGAGGTGGACGTCGATGCGCTCGGTCAGAACCTGCGCGCCTTGCGTGCCCTGACCTCGCCTCCGACGCTCGTCGCGCCCGTCATCAAGAGCAACGCCTACGGGCACGGCCTGCTCCTCGCCGCGCACGCCTTTGTTGGGGCCGGTGCGGACTGGTTCTGCGTCGACTCCGTACACGAGCTCGAGGAGCTACGTCAGGCGGGGTTCTCGTTGCCGATCTTGGTTCTTGGCCATGTGCCACCTGCGCACGCACCTGCGCTCGTCGAGTACCAGGGTCGAGCCGTGGTCTATGATGCGGAGGTCGTCGACGCCATCAGCGCTGCGGCGTTGTTGCGAGGAGCCGTCGTCCCCCTGCACATCAAGATCGAGACCGGCACGCATCGGCAAGGCTTGACTCTCGACGAGGCCTTGCAGCTCGGCGACCGCATCGAGCGTAGCGCTGGAGTGAAGCTCGAGGGCTTGTCGACGCACTTCGCGAACGTCGAGGACACGACCGATCACTCTTTCGCGCGACGGCAGCTGTCCGTTTTTGAAGTGGCCCTGGAGCGCTTCGCGGCCAATCGACAAGAAACCCTCCTGAGCAGCATCTGCAACTCGGCCGGTTCGCTGCTTTGGCCCCACGCCCACCACGGCCTGATCCGGCCAGGCATCGCGACCTATGGTCTGTGGCCGTCCAAGGAGACCTACCTCTCAGCCATGCTGGTCGGGCGGCACGAGCTCGCGTTGCGCCCCGCGCTCACCTGGAAGACCCAGATCGCCCAAGTGAAATCGGTGACGGCTGGGGCGGCGGTCGGCTACGGCTGCAGCTTTCGCGCGACCACCGAGACTCGCCTCGCCATCCTCCCGGTCGGCTACTATGACGGCTACGACCGCGGGCTGTCGAACCTCGCCCATGTCCTCGTGCACGGACAAAGGGCGCCCTTGCGGGGCCGCGTCTGCATGAACATGACGATGGTCGACGTGACCCACATCCCCGCGGCGAAGATGGGCGACGAGGTCGTGCTGCTCGGAGTGCAGGGGGAGGAACGCGTCAGCGCCGAGCAACTCGCTGAATGGGCCTCGACCATCAACTACGAAATCACGACGCGGATCCACGAATCCATCCCAAGGATTGCGAGGCGGTCCTCCCTGGTTTAGCTTCAGGGAAGCGAGCGAAATCTCATCAAGGAGGAGGCCGCCGCCGTGAAAGATTTCATTGTCGCCGAGTGGAAGACGCTGCTTTTCGTCGGCATCGCCTTGTCACTCTTGTACGTCCTCTTTATCCGGGACGAGCGTGTCGTCACCTCGAAACCGAAGGGCGGCGAGCCGCTCGTGCCTGGCCAGTCCTACGACGGCATCAACCTCGGCGATTCGGCTGCGGGGCTGGGCGAGCCAGATTCGAGCGAGCCCCTCGAGCTCGGTCTGCGAGCGCTGCATTTTGCGCAACGGGGGTTGACAGTCTACGTCTTTGAAGAGGAGATCGTAGGGATTCGGCGTGACCTGACGACGCCTGAGGGGGCCACACCCATCGCTGTGTACCTGCCCAAGGGGGCCAACCTAGTGAAGGGCTGGGGGCAAGCCCAAAATGAGCTTGGGCCGGTCCGCAACAGCTTCATCGTCGGGGACGAGCGCATCCTCCGGTTCGATGGCGCCATTGTCCTGCGGTCGAGCGAAAAGCACGCCACGACGCCGACGAGTGTGATCGTCGTCGGAGACAACACTCGCTGACCCGCTCAAAGTAAGGGTTGCAGCGCCGGGGTTCGATTGAGGGTGAGCAGCCGACACTGTGACGGAGGCAACAACCGCAGGTGGGTGAGGGACGCGTTGCCGATCCGGAATGCATGGAAGTGCTCCCTCGGCAAGCCTAGCAACGACACCACCAGGACCCGAATCGGGCCGCCGTGGCTGACGATGAGCGTGAGGTCGGCGTCGGCAGCGACAATCTCTAAGAACGCGGATTCTACCCGCTCAAAGATCTCCGCCATGGACTCGCCGCTCGGGAAGGCTGCGGTCGCTGGGTTCCTGACGTAGTCCTGCCAGTTGGGCTCTTCGTGAAGCGAAGAGACGGTGCGCCCCACGTATTCGCCCATGTCGAACTCGGTGAGCCCAGGATGCGAAGCCACCGGCAGCACGTCGACGCCGTCTCGCCGCAGCGCTTCGTGCAGGACCTCCGCGCTCTCCACCGCGCGGGCAACGGGGCTGGTCCAGAGCTGGACGCGCGAGGTGTGGGCGCCCCGCTGGTAGGCGTCGGCGACCTCGCGGGCGGTCCAACGCAGCTGCTCTCGGCCGGCGGCGTTGAGGGGCACCTCTGTGCAGCCCTGCACACGCCATTGGACGTTCCAGTCGGTCTCGCCATGTCGCACGAAGAGAACATCTCGAGTGCGCCTGGAGCGGACCTCGAGTCGCCTGAGCGGCTCAGTCGTCATAGGCCTCGGTGATGGCACGACGCAGACCCGCCAGGTCGACCTGGCGGGTCGAGGCGGCCTTGTCCTTGCCGTCCTCTTTTGCTTCAGCAGCAGGGGCAACGTTTGCCGGTTTGGTCGCTATTTCGGGAGCGGGAGCCTCTTCGCTGGGTTTCTTGGCAGGCGCTTCCGGCCGATAGCGTGGGGTTTCGGTGCGTTTTGGGGCTGCTCGCCGAGGCGAGACGGGGCCGGGGACGACCCCGAGGTCGGCGCTGAGGACGACGGAGACGTCAGCGACCTGGGTCGCCTGGTCGCGCCAGATTTGCCGGCGTTGGGTCTCGAGGTTCTGCCCGAAGCTCTCCTCGACGCAACGCTGCAGATCGGCCCCACAAAACGAGGGGGCGAGACTGGAAAGGAGCGTGCGCAGCTCGCGGCTCATCTCGAGTGCGGTGTCGTAGCGGTTCTGTGGCTCTGGCGCGAGGGCCGTGTCGAGGATCAGGTTGACCCGCTCGGGCAGCTCAGGGCGCAGTGAGCGCGACGAGACGAGGAGTCCCTTGCGGGCCTTCTCGACGATTTGGAAGTCGTCCTCCCCCGAGAGCGCAGGGGTGTTGGTGAAGAGCTCGAAGAGCAAGAGGCCAACGCTGTAGATGTCGCTGGTCCTGTTGACGGTCTCGCCCATGGCCTGCTCTGGGCTGAAGTAGCGCGCCTTGCCTTTGATGAAATTGACCTCGGTGTCTCTCGGCGCCATCGAGCCCAGCGCGATCCCGAAATCCATCAGCTTGACGGCTCCGGAGGTGCAGATGAAGACATTCTCGGGGGATACGTCGCGGTGCACGATGTGCATGGGCGCGCCGCGATCGTCGGTCGCGTTGTGAGCGAAGTGCAGGCCCTCAAGGACCTGCACGGCGACGGACAGCGCTACGGGAATGGGCAGCCAGTTGCGCCGGTGGTCGACCTCTTGGATCAGGGCGCGAACGGTGCAGCCATGCATGTACTCGGTGACGACGAAGAGCTCGTCGTTCTGCTCGATGAGCTCGAGGTACTGCATGATGTTCGGGTGATCGAGGAGCGCACCGATGCGCGCCTCGGCCAGCAATGCGCGTCGGTAGGTAGGCTCGAAGCGATAGGCGGGCTTGAGCCGCTTGAGTACGACGGGGCGCGAGAAGCCACCAGGCCCATCCAATCGGGCGAGGTAGACCTCGGCGACGCCACCAGTGGCGAGGGGTCGAATGAGCTTATATCGGCCGAGCGTTTGCTCCATAAACTGTGCGATTGCCTCTCGAGTGTTCGTTAAGGATCTCCCGCCTCGAGTTCTCTCGACGATTTTCGCTCAATTCGGCGAGTTGAGGCGCGAGAATCCGTCTTCTGGCGTCCGTTCAAGTGACGGGAAAGCACTCAAACGCTACAACGTACAGCTAACAGCAGTTTGGGCTCAGGTTCAAGTGTCACATTCGGTGGCCCTGTTCTTGCTCCGCGGCTCGGCCCCGCCGCACTCCCCCGTTGATTGGGCTTGGGTCTTCGGCTTGTTGGACACCATCGAATCGTTGCCAAACGACGACTTGCGCACGTTTTGAAATGTCGCAAGACTCTGCGGCCACTGGCTCACCCCTTTGCCTTCTGGAGAAAACCATGCCGACGCTGACGGTCCGACCGAGTGGAGAAAAGCCACGCTCCCACAATCTGTACAAGAAGGTCACCAGTATTGGTGTGGGCGAGGAGAACGACATTCAAGTCAGGGGTGAGGACATCCAAGAAACTCACGCGTTGGTCCATTTCGACGGCAAGGCGTTCAACATTCAAGCCGCAGATCGGCACTGTTCGGTGCTCGTCAACGGCAAGAAGAAGAAGAAGGCCAAGCTCGACCACAAAGACGAGCTGCTGCTTGGCAACCTCCTGATCACCTTCCAGCTCTACGACGAGCCCACCGTCCAAGACGACGACATCACGGCCGAGCAGCTCGAGGCCTACGCGAAGTTGCACGAGTTCTCCCGTGAGCTGACCACGGTCTACAAGGTTTCCGAGCTGCTCGAGTCCCTGATGGACCACGTGGTCGCGCTGACCTCCGCCGACAAGGGGTTCCTCATCTTGGTGGAAGGCGGAGACCTCGCCATTAAGGTCGCCAGAAACCTCAAGCGGGAGACGATCTTCGACGCCGAGGGCCACATCTCCGACTCGATCATCAACAAGGTGCTGCGCGCCAAGGTCCCCCTCATCGTTTCGGATGCGTTGAACGACGACGAGTTCTCGAATTCGCGCAGCGTCCTGCATCTCAAGCTCTGCAGCGTGATGTGTGTGCCGTTGTTGGACCGCGGCACGCTCATGGGCTTGATCTACGTCGGCAACGACAACGTCGTGAACCTCTTCGAGCGCAAGCACCTTGGGCTGCTGAGCGTGTTCGCCGCGCAAGCCTCGCTGATTGTCTCCAATGCCATGTTGGTCAACGACCTGCAGCTGCGCAACCGAGAGCTCGAAGGCAAGATCGAGGAGATCCACTTTGGCAGCATCATCGGCAACTGCCTGCCCATGCGCGAGGTTTACCGCAAGGTGGAGAAGGTGGCTGCCGCCGATGTCACGGTCCTGATTCAAGGCGAGACCGGCACCGGCAAGGAGCTCATCGCCAAGGAGCTGCACAATCGCTCACCGCGCCGCAACGGCCCCTTCATCACCATCAATTGCGGCGCCATCCCGGAGAACCTGCTCGAGAGTGAGCTCTTCGGCCATGTTCGGGGCGCGTTCACAGGGGCGACCAACACCAAGCCAGGTAAGTTCCAGCTCGCTGATGGAGGGACGCTCTTCCTCGACGAGATCGGGGAGATGCCCCTCAACCTGCAGGTCAAGCTGCTGCGGGTGTTGCAGGAGCGCGAGGTGACCAAGGTCGGCGGAACCAAGCCAGACATCGTGGACATTCGCGTGGTCGCCGCGACCAACAAGGACATCGAGACCGCCGTGGCCAACGGCGAGTTTCGAGAAGATCTGCTCTACCGCATCAACGTGGTGGCGCTGCACCTGCCGCCGCTGCGCGCGCGCGGCGACGACATCGTCCTCATCGCGACCTACCTCATCGAGAAGTACTGCAAAGAGTTCAACGTGAAGTCCAAGGGGCTCTCTCGCGAGGTGGCCATCGCTATGAAGAAGTACGCCTGGCCCGGGAACATCCGGCAGCTGGAGAATCGGCTCAAGAAGGCGGCGATTCTCTCCGACAAGGCGATGATTTCCCCGGAGGATCTCGACCTCATCCCCGAGGTGCTCAACCCGATCTTGCCCCTGGCCGCGGCCAAGGACGAGTTCCAACGGCGCTACATCAACGAGGTCCTCGAGCTCAACAACGGCAACCGCACCAAGACCGCGCGCGACCTCGGTGTGGATCCGCGAACCATTTTCCGTCACCTGGAAAAGGAAGCCGACAGTATTGACGAGGTCTGACACTGATGTCAGAGAGGTTTGCCGTTTGTGAGGGCGCGCATTGAGCGCGCCCTCAGCGGTTTCGGCGCCGATATTGGGACTCCGGAGCGTGCTCCGCCAGTGTTGTCGACGTGGTTCGAGATTTGCTTCGATGCAAACACAGACGGACACTGGCTAGCCGTGCCGGCGATCGCGCGTGGGACGCGAGGCCGCTTGCTTCGAGCCACCTCTGTTCCGTGTCGCGCGCCATATCCGAAGGAGCCGAATGTTCTGGGCGAAGCGGGTGTTGATTCCAAGAGGCGAATGCGTAGGCTGATTTTGTCGCCGCGGTCACTCAAGCTGTGTGGACTGTAGAACGTGAGTACCCCCAATCCCCCGAGCATTGCTCGCTCTCCCCTGAACCTTACGACGCTCGTGTCGTACGCGCTGTGCTACGGCCTTGCCACGTTCTTCGTTTCGGCGTGCGGGGACGGCAGCATGGGGGGAGCAAGCACTGCCAACCTCTGCGCGACGGACTCAGACTGTCCGGCGCCCCTGACCTGCCAGGCCAACCTCTGCGTCGACGCCTCGGTCACCACACTGCCCATCGCGTTGCAGCTCCGCTTCCCGAAGGATCCCGGAGACCTCAGGAGGCAGGTAACAGGGCTCATCTTCGAGCCGGGTTTGCCATTGCCCGACATCGAGCCGAGACCGCTCGTGACGGTCACGGTGGATGCCCCGCGGTGGACGACGGCCGTCACAGGTAAAGTGTTCTTCAAAGCTCAGCAGTCGATCCCAGGAACCACCATCGAAGTCTGGACCGACATCACGGAGGATGGAGGAAGCGTCCAGCTGCTCGCTGGGACTTACGAGGTGACGGTTCGCCCGTCGGAGAACACGAATCTGCCCTACCGCGTCTTCCGCGGCGTCGAGGTCGCCGCGAGCCCAGGTGGGCAGTCGACACAACTTTCTCTGCCTCTGGTGAAGGGCGAGGAGGGCGAGAAGTTTGTCATCATCACTGGGAAAGTCGCCCTCGAATACGTGGGGACCAGCCGAGAGGTCGACGCTCAGCACGTCAAGGTCAGGGCGGAGAGCTCGGATGGTCAACACGTGAGCCCGACCTATACGACTTGCACTGGCCAGACGGTGTGCGACGGCACCTTCGAGCTGTGGCTGCCCGCCCAACGCCAAGACGAGACCCGAGAATATCGACTGCACATCGGTCCGACGGCAGACAATCTCATCCCCGAAATGGCGCTGGAGCCTTTCACCATTGGGCCAGAGACTTTCGCCAATCCAATGGAGACCACCCCTGACACCATAAAGGTCTCCACCAGCACCCA
Source organism: Deltaproteobacteria bacterium CG_4_9_14_3_um_filter_63_12 (assembly GCA_002789955.1). Classification (GTDB taxonomy): domain Bacteria; phylum Myxococcota_A; class Bradymonadia; order UBA4248; family UM-FILTER-63-12; genus UM-FILTER-63-12. Next base: position 26,388 of record PFUG01000245.1, read on the forward strand.
CGTAGCGAAGCGTGTACCGGAGAATGTGAAGGTCCGCGGTCGCGTCGTCGCCGCGGACACCGGACTGCCGATCCCCAAAGCCTTCGTCAGCGCCACCGGAAAGGTCGGCGACGACTTAGAGTTTTCGACGTCGATTCCCGTTCTGGCGCAGGACGACGGTTCGTTTGAGCTGTCGGTGCCCAACCTCGTCAAGAAGGCCGACGTCGACGGGCTGAGCGCTGAGTTCAGCGTGCGAGTGAATGTCGAGCAGAGCAGCCCATTTGCCTCCGCGCATTTCGACGCGCTCAGTGCTTTCTCCCAGGACATCGAGCTCGAGTTAGAGCCCAAAGTGACCATGACGGGGCAAGTGTTTGGACGCGCCGTCGGCGAACCAGTGGCGAACACCCTCGTCTCTGTGGCGAGGACGTCCACCACCGGCGAGACTGTGTTGGGAACACCGCTGAGCGCAACGACAGACGGGAACGGCACGTTCGAGATGCCAATAGAGCCTGGTGCGTACGAGGTCACCCTGATTCCGCCGTCATCCAGTGGGCTGCCATGGTCCGTCAAGCGGGTCACTGTCGCCCGTAAGAACAACCCTGACGTCAAGGCCACATTGGGCAAGAGCTCAGTAGTCTACGGGACAATTCGTGACACCGAGGGTGGTCCGGCCAAGAACGTCGCCGTCGAAATTTTCGCCCACGACAGAGAACTCGGTCAGGCACAGCTGCTGACCGCCACCACGACGGACGAAATGGGGTATTTCAGAGCGGTGATCCCCAACCCCGACGAGTTCGAGTTCTGAATCGACCCGTGCGCGAAACCCTTAGGGCTCTTCGGCGGTCGCGTCTGCGGCGGAAGGCTCTTTGACGGCTTCGATGTCGTTGGTCACGGTCTCTTCGTCGGGGACGACCAACTCAGAGGCCTTGAGCAGTGACTCCGTCTCCTCCTCCAACACGCCTTCAGCGTCGGTGGTCTCAGCGGCAGTGGGCTCCTGCTCGTCGATTTTCTTGGCCTTGTTGCCCTTGATCACGTGGCCTGCGAGGCTGCGGGCCTCGAGGGTGAGCCTGATGGCGACTCGGAACTTCTCGCCCTTCAAGGCCGCTCTGGCGGCGCGTTGGTGTACGATCGCGTTGCGCAAGCGGCCCTTGAGGCTGCCACCCTCTTGAGCGGCCTTCGCAGCGTACTTGATGACCTTGTCCGTGTTCTTGAGCGACTGATCGACGCGCTTGACGAGCTTCTTCATCTCCTTCTTCGAGAGCTGTGGCTGGTCCCCGGCGAACAGCGTTCCTGGAGCCACCGAGCCAGAAGCGACCAGCGAGAGCATCAGCACGCAGGCAAACAACAGAGAGCGCATCGAAACCTCCAAAACAGAATTGAGATGGGCAGTCAGCTTTGCGAGACAGCGGAACTGATGTCAAGCACCCGAGTCCATCGGAGGAGAGTGAAGTCTATCGGCCTCGAATGATCGAGGCCGAGCAAGTGAGATGAAGCGCACGAGGAGCGTCTTCTGACGGGCACCCGAAGACGAAATTCACTGGCTCTGGTCAGAGCCCCTCACATGCGGTGTCCATGGGAGCGGGCTCTGGCACGATCGCAACCCCGGTCTTGTGGAAAGTCTCGAAGAAGCAACTGTACTGGTGTTTCACCTCTTCGAGCTGCGCGAAGAGGTCGTGCGGATCCGAAAAGCCGTCGCTGTCGCCCACGAACTGCACGAGAACACCCGTGTAGGCCGTGCCGTCGACGGACACCGCGTCGAGGCTGACGGGGTAGTCTTTGACGCCATCGAGTCCACCGAGCGCGAGGGCCTCCTGGACTCCGTTCCAGATCACCGCTCCGGCCTGTGGATGGTGATAGGCCAAAGACGCTGCGTCGTAGATCACCGAGGGAAAGTAGGAGTCGCGCGGACCGACGGGCTCGTAGACAGACCGCACGGGGTGTCCCTCGAGTGGGTTCTGTCCGAGTCGCGGCATGTAGTTGAAGGGCTCGCAGGGGTCGAAGGACGACTGCACCATGTGGAGCAGAGGATGCATGAAGGTCAGGTCTGTGGTGGTCGACATGAGCATCGGCAGGATGTCACCAGCAGGAAGCAGCGTGGTCTCGAGGACGAAGTATGTCCAGAAACCTCCGGCGCCGGTGGGGACGACGGCTTTGATGAGGGGTTCGGTGGCGCCGACCATGTTCGTATAGGCCCCACCCATGGACTGGCCCATCGCGAGCGCCTCGTCGGCCTGGAAGAAGAAGTCGGTCTCGCCCGTGGGCAACGTCGCTTCGCTGCACGCGGCCAAGGTGGCCGGCGGAATTCGGAGGCGGAGCAAGGCTTCTAGGTATAGGCGCTGCTCGAAGGTCCCTTGCCTGAACGTGTCCCGCATGGCCTTCAGGTTGTTGAAGTTCAGGTAAGCCAGGGAATCCGCGCCCGGGACGCGTTCTGGGTTCACTGGATGCGCACTGCCCGCCATGGCGAAACCGTGCTGCGCGACGACGAACGCGGGGCCCTCGCCGATGGTTGTCGGGCCATGAGAGACGAAGTACGGGCCGCGATCGACCAGCTGGTTGCTGAGTCCACCGGAGCCATGGAAGTAGAGCACCAACGGGTATCCATCGGCCGGCATGGGCGCTCGGGGGATGGTCACGACCACTGGGATGGTCTCGTCGCGCTGCCACATGGGCAGGCCGTCGGCGTCGAGCTCGAAGTTCCCTTCGGTGTCGAAGGGCGCGCTGCCCTTCTGGAACTGTGGCACGGTCATCTCGCCGTGCAGCTCGCAGTAGAAGGGGTGGTCCAGGCCGTCGACAGGGTCGATGGCGAGGTTCTCGATGGTCGCATCGTACTGCTCCAAAATTGTGTCCCCCATGGCCGCGGTGACGGCCACGGTATTGGCCGTGGTGAAGACCGTAGCTCCCGCCAGCTCGGACGGGTCGATGGAGAGGGTCTGCAGCGTCTCCCAGAGCGGCTGGTAGAGGGCGACGGCCTCTGCACCACGCGGCGAGCTTGGGGTCTGTCCTGCCGCCAACGCCGCGAAAGTTGCGTTGACCGCCAGAGGCTGACCTTCGGCGTCGCCCAACGCGGTGCGCACGACAAAGGCATAGGTGCGGCCCGGTCTGAGCACAAAGCCTGGACGAGGGGCAAACGCCAGGACATTGGTGGCTGTGTAGTAGTCCTTGGTCAGGTTGTGCGCGACGACCGGGAAGAGACGACCCCGCTCCGAGGAGCTCGTGTCGACGTCGACGAGCAGCAGCGGCGACTCCACCGACGCGGCAATGACCACGCTCTCGTCCTGCTGAGCCACGGGACCCGTAAAACGGAACCAGGCGACCGGCAGCGCTGGGTACCCGTCGAGGTCACCAGCGCTGGTGGCGAGGCCCATGAGCTGTGTGATTTTCCTGGGATTGTCGATGCCAACGAAGTCAGGGCCGCCCTGGGCGCTGGTGTTGAGGTCCGACGGGAAGGGAAAATCGAAGAACGTCGAGGCCGAATCCCTTGGGCTGTCGAGTTCGAAAACCAGCTCGGTGGGAGCGCTCTCCGTGTCGGTTTCCTGGACGTCAAGGAGGTCGCTCAGGTCGCCGAGGTCCTCGTCGATCTCCTGGGTGAGGTCCGGCTGAGCGGCAGGGTTGACCTTGGGATCGTCGTCACAGGCTAACAAGGCCACGGGGGAGGCCGCGAACAAGACCAGCAGCGCCAAACTCACCCACTTCGGCACCCCAACAGAGTTCTTACACTCGGCATCACACCACATGCCTTAACCCTCCTTGGCTTTCTTCTTGGGTGGGATGACCGGGATGACTGGAGTTGTGTTGGGAATGATCTCTTCGACCCGCTGCAGGACCAAGGGAGGCGGCTCGTCTTTGATCAGAGGGCCGAACTGCTCGATGAAATCCTCGAGGTGGATCCCGGCAGTCGCCGCGAACTTCGCGAGCTCATGAGGATCCTCGAAGTCGTCGCGCCGCAAGCGGATCATGTAGCGCCGAGCGATGGCGTAGCGCGTCGAGTGAATCTCGACCATGCGGATCTTGGCGCGGCCGGTCTCCGGGTCGAGCATGTCCACGAACGGGATGGGAACGAACTGCCCAGCCTGCATCGAGACCATGACCGCGTTGCCGCCAGCCAAGAGGTGCTTGGCCGCGCAATAACCCAGGTCTCGCGTGTACTCCATGTCGAAGGGGATGGGGTCGGCGCAGCGCAGCTCGTAGCCGATATTCTTGGCGACGATGGTCGACTTGAGCTTGAACTCGGCGAGTCGAGCCTGCACCGCCTTCTTGAGGATCTCGCCGATGTTCACCTCGGCGATCCGCAAGTTGCCGTGGGCGTCACGCTCGGCGTCTGCAAGCTCGGCGAGGTCGTTGGGATCGATGTCCAAGACGACGCCCTCGGCGATGACCGCGACGCCGTCTCGACGTCCGTAGCTGAGGCGCTTGATAATGGCGCCCGCAAGGGTGTCGACGATGGTCTTGAGGCGTATGGGGTGCGTCTTGAACTCTTCGGGAATCAGGGTCAGCGTTGCCCCTGGCGCCTTGCCGATGCCCAATGCGAGGTGGCCTGCTTTGCGGCCCATGGCGATGATGAAGTACCAGCGTGAGGTCGTGCGGGCGTCGACCATGAGGTTCTTCACGATCTCGACGCCGACGTGGCGCGCGGTCTCGAACCCGAACGTGACGACGTGACCTGGCAGATCGAGGTCGTTGTCCACGGTCTTTGGAACGTGGACGATGCGGATCCGGCCGGCGCCCTTATCGGCCAGTTTCATGGCTGAGAAGGCAGTGTCGTCGCCGCCGATGGTGACGAGCATCGAAACGTTGAGCCGCAACAACGAGATGATGGTGTTCTCGAGGGTCTCCTCCAACAGCGTCGGGTTGGCTCGCGAGATGCCGATGTAGCTCCCGCCGCGGAAGTGGATTCGGCTCACGTCTTGGATGGTCAACTCTCGAACGTGTTCGATGTTGCCTTTCATGATCCACTCGAACCCGTCCTCGATGCCGAGAACCTCCACGCCTTCGAGCGCCGCACGGATTGTCGCGGCGCCGATGACACTGTTGATCCCGGGGGCGGGTCCGCCGCCGACGAGAATGGCGAGTCGCTTCAGGGTGCTCATAGTCTACCTCTCTAGCGTGTTTCGGGTCGTCTGCTCTCGGGCAGGCGCTCCGCGGCAGGTCGCCGAAGTCCGCGGACACCGTCGCCAGGTCTCGCGCCACGGCCAACCACGGGACATTTGGGTTTATCGCCTGTCGCTTGGCTACCAGGAGAAACGAGCCGCATCGTTCCCCTGCGCTTTGTTGGCGTCAAGCGACGAGCCGCAGGCCCCGCAGGCCCGCCCTACTCGAAATCCTCGCAGAGCTCCTCGAGATGATGCAGCGCCTCCATGTGCTCGAATCCCGCCCGAGCCTCCTCGAAGAGCGCAGCGAACTGGGCCGCGTCTCGCCGATCCCGAGCGACACGGGCGCCGACGTGTGCCGCGAGCGCGCCACAGATGGTGTAATGCAAGCTCGCCGCCAGCGAGTGCGCCCGCGCCAGTGTGCTCTGGGCGAGGGTCAGGTCGCCTTGCCGCCGAGCCAGCTCGGCGAGCCAGACCTGGCCCAGCGCCAAGCGGGGCTGAAAGCCGTGCGCCTCGGCGATCCGTGTCGAGCGCAGGAGATCCTCCTCCACAGCCGACAGCTCCCCGAAGGTCTGGGCGTCCCAGCGCTCCTTGCGCAGCCGCACCTCGGCTCGGCTAAGGGAGAGGCTCGACAGCGCGATGGGGCTCTGGACCGCCTCCAGCAGAACCTCGGCCTCGTCGTAGCGCAGGATGGCGTCGTCGTAGCGTTTCTCGACGCGCGCCAGATCGGCAAAGGCGAGCTTCACGTCGATCTGGGACTCGGTATTTCCCCAGGTCTTCGAAGCCTCCTCGATCTCCGTGAGCTCAGCCGCGATGCCCTGGGTGCGCCGCATCTCCATCCGCATGATGGCGCGGCTGATGAGGGCGGCGTGAACCAGGCGCTCCTTTCCGACCTCACGAAAGCCGTCGATGGCCAGACCGAAAGTCTCCTCGGCCTCGGCCACTCGTCCGCGCAGCTGCGCGAGCTGGCCGCGCAGCGCGTGCATCGAGGGACGCAACGAGCGCAGTCCCGCGGCGTCGATGTCCACGGCGGCGGCCTGCAGCACGGCCTCGGCCGAGTCCCAATGCCCGCACACCACGTCCAGACCGGCCCGATTGAGGCGGCTCGCCGTCAAACCGTGCGGATCGCCCAGCCGTGCGTAGATGGCCTCGGCCTCCTCGAGCTGTCCTGTGGCGAGCTCGTAGAGACCGCGCTGGCCTTGTTGGGTGCCAAGGGCCAAGAGCGCCGAGGCCAAGGACTCGTTGTTCAACCCGCGCTCGTGAGCTAGGCGCACCGCCTCCTCGAGGGCTTTCAGGCCCTCGTCCACGCTGCCCTTGGCGATCAAGGCGTTGCCTAGGTCGAGGTGGGCGGCCGACGCGCCGCGCACGTCTTCAGCCTGGACGTGCAAATTCAGCGCCGTGCGAAAGTGGCCGATGGCGACGTCGACGTGCCCCATGGACAGCCGCAGCTGGCCCAACGCCCGCCTCGAGTACGCCTCTCCAGCCAGGTCGCCGGACTGGCGGCAGAGTACCAGAGAGCGCTCGAACGCGTCTGTCGCGAGCTCATGCTCGCCGGTCTTGCGGCTCAAATCGCCGAAGGCGCGCAGGGAGGCGGCCGCGCCGGCCTCGTTGCCCGCCGAGACAAAGACCGCTGCGGCCTCTTCGAGGAATCCCCTGGCTTTGTCGAACTCGCCGCGGCCCTGGTAGAGCAGGCCCAAGTTGCCCAGCTGCGCCCCGGCCGCGTTGGCGTCCTCCAGCGCTCGGTAGCGGTCCAGCGCGGTGAGCAGCAGCGCTTCGGCACGCGGGTCGCCGCGATCGAGGTAGAGCGTCGCCAGGGTGCTCTCACACATGGCGATGCGCCCGATGTCGTTCAGGTTCCGCGACAGCTCCAGGGCTCGCTCGAGGGTCTCCATGGCCTGCGCCACAGCCCCGGCGGCCTGCTCGGTCATCCCCTTCTTCAGCAGCACGAGCACCGCGCGCTCGCCCAGCCCTGCCGCCGTGTAGCGGTCGAAGGCCAGGTCAAAGGCTTGCATCGCTTCATCGAGCCGTCCCTCGCGCAGCGCGGTCAGGCCCTGGCGAAAGGCGCGGTCGCCCGCGGCAATTTTCTCGTTCGTCTTTTCCATGTGGAGTTCGGCCCTTGGCTTCGAGCGGATTTTCGCGCGCTACTCGGCACCGAGCAGTCTCGAAGCTAGACTGCTGACGTGCCTACGCGCGATCAAAGATTCTTCGTCGGCGAAGCTCCGCGCGGCGGCCGCGTCACCTCCGCCTCCTCGATGCGTGCAAATCGGCTGTCCTTGCATACACATTCGTGTCACGACGAACAAGGCGAGACCACCCTTTCAGGAGGTTTGACAGCACACGCAAAGGCACAGCAATCCTGCGTTCTGCCCGTTGTCGTACGAGTCATGAATATCACCCACCGGAGCGCGCCCCATGAGAAAGACGACTGATTACAACGCCACGGACGTCCTCGAAGGTCTTGGGGGGGCGATGCCCCTCGGCCCGCAGACTCTCTCCCTGCAGAGCGGTCGGACGGGATTAGTCATCGTCGATCCGGTCGTCGGCTTTACGCGGCGTGGGGCCCTCAGCGACCCCGACGCCATGCTCCCCATGGTCGGCGAGGTCAACGCTTTGACACAGAGGCTCCTGGAGGCCCTCGGCGAAAAGCTGTCCGTTTTCGTGTTCCTCGATCACCACGGGCCCGACCAGCTCGAGCCGCCCTATCCCCCGCATTGCCAGGAGGGCACCGGCGAAGAGGAGCTCGACCCGGCGTTGAAGTGGTTGCAGGGTCATCGGGCGGTGACGTTACAAGAAAAGAACTGCATTAACGGCATCGTCGGCGCCCTCGAGCCCAGCGCCGAGCACACCCTCCAGGGCCGCGATGGGAACCCCGTCGTCGCGTTCTCCTACCGCAACACCTTCGTGGAGTGGGTGCTGCGCGAAGGGCTCGACCGGCTCCTCGTGGTGGGCGATTGCACGGACATTTGCGTGCTCGACTTCGTGGTCACCGCGCTCTCGGTGCGCAATCACGGGCTGTTCGGCGAGCGGCGCGCCGATATGCCGATCGGCGTGCTGGCTCGAGGGTGCGCGACCTATCACCTGGGAGACCCGGAGGCGCTCGGCCTGCCCTTGGTGGCTCGGCACGACCGCGACATTACGCACCACGCCGCGCTCTACTTCATGCAGTCCCGCGGCGCCCTGATTGTCGACAAAGTCACCACAGACTGAGCGTCTTTACTGGGGCTTGGGAGTTGACAGCGAGGCGCGCGCTCGAGCGCGCGGAGCCTACTCTGGGCCATGGCCGCATCTGCGGTGCCCGTGCCGGTTGACAGGGAACGGACGGCCGGCGAGTTTCTAGTCCGTCGTCGCACACTCCCCGAGGATCCCATGCCCTTGCGTCAGCCGCTCGTCCTCCTCGCCGTTCTCCTCTTCACGCTGTTGACCGGCTGCAGCAAAGATCCGCTCGAGCGCTCCATCGAGCGCTTCGACGCGCTCACTGCCGTGCTCGAGGCCAACAAGCACGATCCAGGGCGGCTTTTGACCGAGTTTGACACCTTTCTGAAGGACAATAACGCCGGCTGGATAGCCGACCGCGCCGAGCTCGAAGCCCTGGACACCGAGTCTCAGGGCAAGCTCGAGGCCAAGCACGAGCGGGAGATGGAGCGAGCGTTCAAGGCCTTCATGGACGTCTCGCTGGAGATCCAAGAGCGTTTGAAGAACGACCCCCAGACGCTGCAGGCTTTTGTCGAGCGGCTCGACGCCATCGGGCTCTGAGCCGCTCTAGTGGGGTTCGGCAGAGGAGCGCCAGCAGCGCGCTAAGAAGTGGTGGACGCAGCCATGCTTTCTTTCGAGAACACATTGGCAACATGTGTGTTTTGTAGTCGCCGCCGACGTGGGAGTCGCTCGTTCGGCAGGGGATCTCCTTCAACTTACGGAACACGGTGCGTTTGGAATTGGTGCTCAGC
>PFUG01000438.1 GCA_002789955.1 Deltaproteobacteria bacterium CG_4_9_14_3_um_filter_63_12
TCTTCGAGAGAGCCGCAGGTCGACGGCAAGTAACGGTCTGGGTCGAAGGAGTACGACGCGTCGACCATCAAGTCTTGGTCGGGCTCATAGTCTTTCAGATGCGCCTCGAGCCGGTAAGTCGCCTTGTCTCGCACGAGCTTGCCGCCGGGCAAAGAGAACTCGAAGGGCAGCTCAACGGTCTGGACGGGACGGGCCGGAAGCTCGATGTCCACGTCCAGTGTACCAATGGTGCCAGCCCAGTAGGCTCCAGTCGTGAGCTTGTATTCTAGCGGGGTCGTTAGGAATTCTGCATCGTACGTCGCGCACGACATCTCGAAGTTGTAGTCCAAAGTGACCGGATGCTTCGATGGGAAGGCGATCTTGGCGAGGTGCAGGGTGTCCACGCGCAGCTTTTCGCCCTTGCGGACGACGCCGTAGGGTTCGTAGGGTTCGGGCGCCTCTTCACGACAACAATCGCGACACCGCGGCTCGCAGTCCGACCCGCAGAGCAGGCACTCGTATTCGTCATAGGCCTCGCCGGCCTCGCAGACGCTCTTGCAGTCCTCGTGGCAGTCGTCCTCGCAGCCACCGGCACAAGGGCACTCGGCAAAGACCTGTTCGAAGTCGTGCAGACCTTGCTCGTCGAGGAGCATGGTTTCCATCAGGGTTTCTTCGCCGTTGACCCGAAGCGTCAACCCACTCAACCCCGATTCTCGCCCGACGACGCTCCCGTCAAGGGACCGCTCGAGGTCGAACCACTCGGGAAACGCCACCTCGAGCTCGGTGTCGTCGCCGTCGTTGACGAGCTCCACGGTCACGGCGAAGTTCCAGCAGCCCCTGACGACGATGGTCTCGCGTGTCATGCGCACTTTGCTGTCTTCGATGGGGTAGGCGCTGCCTCCTTTGCGGTCGACGGGCGTGGGGTCGGCGGCGGCCGTGCCAGCGAGGCAGGTCATGACCAAGAAGAGCGTGGAGAGCAGGCAGGAACGAGCCATGGGTGACCTCTGCAAGAGCATCGACACGTGAATTCGAGGAGTGCGTTGCTCCATTGTGGCTCAGTTGAGGCCTGCACGCGAGGCTCCGGCGGTCGCCACACCCTGGCCTTGGCGGGCGGCTCTTTTCTGGAGCGGCGAGCGGCTAGTGGCGCTGCTCGAGCGGCTCCGCAACCTGCTGGTCCGTCAGGCCGAAGCGACGCTTGCGCTTGGCGAACTGCACGAACGCGGCCTCGAGCGACTCTCGATCGAAGTCTGGCCAGTAGGTGTCGGTGAAGTAGAGCTCGGCGTAGGCCGACTGCCACAAGAGGAAATTGCTCAGCCGAAGCTCTCCGCTGGTGCGAATGACCAGTTCTGGGTCTTCCCAACCGGAGGTGTGGAGGGCGTCTGCGACGGTGTCTTGGTCGACGTGTTCGGGGATGAGCTCACCAGAGGCGACCCGCCGGGCGATGGCCTTGACCGCATCCACGAGCTCTTCGCGGCCCCCGTAGCTCAAGGCGAGGACCAAGCGCATGCCTTTGTTCTTGGCGCTCTCGGCGACCAACGCGTCGAGGGGGATGCGCACGAAGACCGGTAGACGCGAGGTGTCCCCGATGGTGGTCAGGCGAATGCCGTTGCCCAGAATCTCCATGCGCTCTTGGCGCACGTAGTCGTGCAGGAGCTGCATCAGCAGGCCCACTTCTTGGTCCGGCCGGCCCCAGTTCTGCTCGCTGAAGGCGTAGAGCGTGAGGACCTCGACGCCCATCTCGCGGCAGGCGGTGACGACGCGGTTCACGGCCTTGGCGCCCTGCCTGTGGCCCTCGACGCGCGGCAGACCGCGCTCCAAAGCCCATCGTCCGTTGCCATCCATGATGATGGCGACGTGTCGCGGCGTTTGAGCCAATGGACTCACTTTGGGGTAGGGAATGGCGCTCATGACTCGGTCTTTATGTTCGTCCCTGAACAGGAGCGGTGAACCTTTGTGGGAAAACCCAGCGCGACCCAGGCAGATACGTCGTGCAGACACATCTTGGCAAGCGACCGGCAGAAGGGCGGTCAGTCCAGCGGTTATTCCCTCAGTGAAGCCTCTCGTCGCGCGGGCCGTAGTGGCCCTCCAGATAGATCCTGCCGCTCTCGGGACTGCTAAGAACAAAACGCTTGCCTGTCCGCTCGGGCGACGACACGAAGAGGGCCCGGGTGGGCAGCATCACGGGGCGCTTGAACTTCACATCGAGGATGACAGCGCCTGGGTCGACGTCACGGTCCATCTCGGCGACGCAACGTGCCAGCGTCCACATTCCGTGGGCGATCGGCCGTTTGAACCCGAAGAGCTTCGCGGTCAACGGGTAGAGGTGAATGGGGTTGTAGTCCCCTGAGACCGCGGCATAGCGCCGTCCGGCGTCCGAGCCGACCGTGAAGATCACCGAGCGCTCGTTGCCCGGGGCGTCGCCTTTGGGCGGTGAGTTCTTGTCTTTCGCTTTGTCCGCTCTCTTCTTGGTGATCGACAGCATGGTAGAGACCGCAGTCCAAACCCCCTCGCCGCCAGCGCTCAGCTCGGTTATTAGGTCAATCTCCACGCCGCGGTCGACGTCGCGATGTCCCTCGATGTGGCAGTCGAGCGTGAAGGTTTCGGCCGGATCGATGGGCCGATGCAGCACGATTCGGTTCTCGGTATGAACAAGACCCAACGCAGAGATGGGAAACTCCGGTGTGCAGAGCATGGCCAGGTGGAGGGGGCCAGCCAGGACCTGAGGGTAGGTGGGAGGCAGGTCTTCGCCGGGGAAGCGGCAGAGGCTCAGGTAGCGGTCGTACTTTTCGCGGTCGAGGTGGATGCCAGCGACGTGCGCCTCGATGCGAGGGAGGGTCTCGCCTTTGCGCAGGCCCTTCTTGCGCAGGAAGACCACCTTACGATAGCCCTCGCCGAGGGTCGGGAGGAAGTCGAAATTTAGCGTGCGGGTGTCGCTCATGCTTCGCTCGTCTCGGGCCAAAGGATTTGGTTGCGCCACGCTTCGGGCCAGGCGGAGCCTTGGTTCCCGGGGATCTCAAGGCCCTCGCGATCACGCACGAAGTTGCCGAGCTCGGCGAAGGCGCGTTCGTGGTTGATGCTCCCACTCGCGCGATCCTTGCGCAGAGGTGAGTAGCCGGCCTTGGTCTTGACCTTGACGACCTCGTGGGGCCCTGGGCGCAGGTCGACCAGCGCGCCTTTTCGGCGCGCGTTGAGGAGTTGCTCTTCGTTGCCGATGGGGTCGGCGACGGTCTTGGCTTTCAGGGTCCAGACCAGGAGCGAGGTGGGAGCCCGATCGGCGAAGGTTTCGGCGAGAAGATCCGGATAACCATAGTATTGCTTTCCGATGTCGTTCTGGTTCACCGGTCCGGCCATGAGGCAGATGCCAGCGAGCAGATCGCAGCCCTCGGGGATGTCCACGCAGCCCATGAGCTCGACGTAGAGCGCCGAGCGGCAGGCGGCGGCGCCGAGCCCCCGAATGGCGACCTCCCAGTCGATTCCAGCCTCGCGCAGCTCGGGCTCGCTGAGTCCCGCGATGTAGATGCGTTGTCCGGCCAGGGAGAAGGCTTTGCGACCTCGGTTGGCGTTGCGAGAGAGGGCTTTGCCAGTGGGCAGATCGGCCCAGAGTGGGAGCTTCTCGACGACGCGGTCGGTGATCTCGCTGAGCATTGCGCGCATGGCGCGCAGGCGCTGCTTGCCGTTGGGCGTGAGCACGTCGACGCGGTCGAGGAGCAGGAGCTGCTTGGCGCGCTCACGTGGGCAGGCCGTCCAGTGCGCGAACGCGTTGTAGGCCGCGCGCCCCGCCATGGTGGTCAGCTCCTCGGGCACGTGCATGTCTTGGCGGGTGAGGTATTGAGCGGGGGCCTTCTCTTCGGCGTTGACGCCAGGCTGGATGCGCTCACTGCGCAACGAGACGAGCAGCGCGCCCAGCTTTCGCCAGAGCTCAGGGGGCATGCTCACGCGGTCGGCTGCGTGTGCCTCTCCGACTTGGGCGACCAGCGCGATCTGCCAGCCCTGGGCCTTGTCCTTGGAGGAGAGACCGACCAGCGATTCGAGTCGGGCGATGAGCTCGCGGTTGCCTTTCACGGCCTTGCCACAGAAGGGGGCCATGAAAACCTGCGCGCGTCGTCGGCCTTGGGAGGCGATGACCGCGGCGCGCTCCATGCCGTCGGCCAGGATGCCCAGATGGATGCTGGGCAGATAGCCGATAGTGGGAAGGTCGCTGGCGCCGCGGTAGCGCTTCTCCCAGACGCGTTTGGCGACGGTGGCGAGGCTGGTCAGCGGCTTGTGTCCGACGAAGGTGAGCAGGAGCGTGAACGGCGTTCGGTAGGTGCGAGACAGCACGACGTGCGTGTGGGAGGCGTTCGAGAGGGCCGGCGCTTCGAGTCCAACGAGCTTTGCGAGGAGCTGTTGCGCGGCGCCGGAGTCGCTGGGCCCGAGGGTGACTTGTTTGAGACCGCGGTAGTTGGTGGATTGCCGGGACAACAGGACGCCCAGTGAGCACTCGTCGAAGAGCTCACGCTCTCGCAGCGAACGCGGGGCGGCGAAGCCCGTGGGGCGGCGTAAGGCCAGCAGCTTCAGGGCCTGTGCGGCTTGTGCCGCGGTGATCGACGGGCGCGTGCGATACCCCACGGGCGAGGCCGAGTCCAAGCTGCTGGGCAGCGAGTAGCGGTCTTTCTTCTCGCCTTCGGCCGCGAAGCGCGCGTCGCGGGCGATGCGCTGCTCGACGGGAGGCGGCTCGATGGGGACGACTTCGAGCTGTTTGGGGGCAGTGAGGTCTTCGGGAGCGAGAGGGTCTGTGGTCATGGCCAATGCTGAATCGTGGGAGCGTGGGTTGGAGCGTCGGGGCAGGGTATTTCACAAGTGGGGAGCCGTCGCAAGCTCTGGTGGGATCTGGCGGCTGTGGTCCGACTCAAGCTCTGTCTGAGCCGCGCGGCTTCGCGGCGCTCCAGGGAAGGACTGCGGCGCGCAGGGGTTTTGGGCGATGGAGGTTCTGGTGGGTTGCGGGGCGCACGGACTTCGAGCGAGCGTGGAGTCCAGAAATCATGGTGCTTATTAATTAAGGCGTCGTCCGGAAACAACCTGCGCATTTGAGCATCGCCAGAGGCGTGATGGCAGCGTCGGTCTGCTTCGACGATGCTGGGCATCGCCTGCATCGACCTCCTTGCCCTCCCACCTCTGACTTCGCCCAAATGCGCATTTTGTTCCCGGACGACGCCACCCAGGTTGATGTGCTGGCCTCTTTCGAGCACACGGTCTAGAAGCGCTTCTGCGAGCTGGGGGCCGTGTAGGACGAGGCCCCAATCAGCGAAGAGCGCGACCTCGGCGAGTACCTCGGGGCCAGCCGCGCGGAGGTGGCTTCGGTCGTCGTCACGGACATCAACGGGGACCGTCGGGGCGATGTGGTCCTGAACTGGTAAGTCAAAATGCAGACGCGCACGCTCAGCGGCCACTTCCTGAGGCTCTCCACTTGGCCACTCGAAGAACGACCGACCCTCATCTTGCTTCATGGCGCCGGGAACACGGGGGCGCTGTGGGACGCTCAGGTCGATGGCCTCGCCGATGTGGCCAATATCGTGGCAGTGGATCTTCTGGGACATGGTCGAAGTGAAGGGCCGCTGCCGACCTCGATCGACGAGCACGCTTCGCACATTGCGAAGCTGCACACGGCCCTCGGCATCCCGAAAGCGATCGTCTGTGGGTTGAGCCTGGGCGGTGGCGTCGCTCTCCAGATGCTGCTGGACCACGCCGACCTCATCGAAGGGGCCGTCCTCCTCGGGACGGGCGCCCGGTTGCGGGTCATGCCGATGATCTTGCAGATGATCGAGCAGAACTTCGAGACCTTCGTCCAGGGGATGCCGATGGGGGCTGCGTCCCCGAGCACCGACGTCGAGCTCTTGCGCCCCTTGATGTGCGCGATGCTGGGCAACGGCAGTGAGGTGGTTTTGAGCGACTTCCGGAGCTGCGACACGTTCGATGTCCGACACCGATTAGGCGAGATCGACTGTCCAGTGCTCGTGGTGTCCGGCGAGGACGATCAGCTCACGCCGCCGAAGTACTCCAAGTACTTGGCGGACCACATCCAAGGCGCCCAGCTCGTGTCGGTTCCACACGCTGGGCACCTCGCCCCAATCGAACGCCCTGAGGCCGTGAACCACGCAATCCGCGAGTGGTTGGTTTCGTTGCGGTTACAAGTTGGCGCCACGGTGTGACACATTGGTCGCCTGCACCTCACTCTCTTGGGGCTCGTTCGGACACCTGCGACACAGACGAAAGTTGCCCGCGTCGGATGTAGGGCAGACAAGCCCCAAAGGTCTCGCCGTTTTGGCGGCGCTCCCCGGTCCTGGTGATCACGGCCGAGCCCGAGCACAAGCTGCGAGCGCTTAAAGTCGGAGCGAGGGATTTCGTCAGTAAGCCGCTCGATCTCGCCGAAGTGTTGATGCGGGTCTACAACATGCTCGAGGTCCGCCTTCTGCATGCAACGACCACCAGACTCTACAATCAGGTCCTCGCTGAGCAGTTGGTCCAGAAGCAGCTGGAGCAGGCGGTGCGAGAGGCCAAGGAAGCCGCCGAGGTAGCCGAACGCGAGCACCAGCGAGCCCTCCTTCGTGCCGTCGAAGAGCCGTTGGGGATCGTCGCCAAGAGTACCGCGATGCGGCAGGTCGTGGACCTGGCCAACCGTGTGGCCAAGGTCGACGCCACCGTCCTGATCACCGGTGAGAGTGGCTCGGGCAAGGAGCGGATCGCTCGCCTCGTTCACGACGGCTCTGAGCGCGCCAACGGGCCCTTCGTCGCCGTCAACTGCGGGGCCATCACCGAGACGCTCCTCGAGAGCGAGCTGTTCGGGCACGCGCGGGGCGCGTTTACGGGGGCAACGAGCGCTCGGCCGGGCCTCTTCGAGGCCGCCGACCAAGGGACGCTCTTGCTCGACGAGGTCGGGGAGGTCTCGCCGAGCATGCAGGTCAAGCTGTTGCGCGTGCTCCAAGAGCGCGAGGTCCGACGCGTTGGGGAGAACACCAGCCGCAAGGTCGACGTTCGCATCCTGGCGGCGACCAACCGCGACCTCACACTCGGGGTCGCCAGCGGCAGCTTTCGACAGGACCTCTTCTACCGGCTCAAGGTGGTCGAGCTGCACCTGCCCGCCCTGCGCGAGCGGAGAGATGATGTCCTGGCGCTGGCGCGAGTCTTCTTGGACGATGCGTCGAGGCGGATGAAGCGGACGATCACCAGCATCGCCCCAGACGCAGCCGAACATCTCTTGCGGTTCTGGTGGCCAGGAAACGTCCGCGAGCTCGAGAATGCAATGGAGCGTGCCGTCGCGCTCGCCCGCGGCGATCGCGTGGAGCTCGACGATCTGCCTGACGAGCTCCGCAGGCTGGACGCCTCCGTCCGCGTCGGCATCGACGGGGTGCGGCCCCTCAAGGCCATCGAGAAGGACTACATTCTCGATGCGCTGGAGCGAAATGGCGGCAATCAGACGCGCACCGCCGAGCAGCTCGAGATAGGCTCGGCAACGCTGTACCGCAAGCTGAAGAGCTACGGAAAGATTGGCGGTCAGCAGGACTGAGCCGCAGCGAGCCACGGACTTCCTGGGCGCAGCACGCTGCGCCCCTACGCTCGACTCTCTTGGGGGTCGTCGGGTGTTGCGACCTGCGTTGTGAGCATTGCGGCTCGCGCGCTGGGCACGTGCGGCGTCTAGTGTAACGCTTCACATGTGACCATGCTTATGGGCGTGGCTTTTCAGGGAGGCAGGGCTCTGCCCTGGCCCGCCGGGGGACTTTGTCCCCCGGACCCCCAATGACTTTCTTCTTTTCTGTAATCAACAACATGCCGGTATTTTTGAAGAATTCGTGGGCATTGGGGGCGCTCCTTGCAGCCAAATAAACATGGAGATTCATGACGGTTTACACTAGTTTCACTACGGAGGATCACGGTGACCTGGTGGGTCAGGTGGTCTGCGTCGCAGCGGCTCGCGCGTCCGGCGGCCGGCGCGAGAGTCGGTCACAAAGTGGGCACGACCAAGAACTCGACGAATGTGAGCGTCCAGCGCTCACCGGTCTTGGCCAGCTCGACGCGGACCGGCTGGCGATAGGCGCGTCCTTCGGCGGTGAGCTGAATCATGAACTTTGCCTTCGCCGTGTTGCCCTCCACCACCACGTCGTCCTCATCGATCTCGACCTGGATGCTCGTAGGGTCGACCCACTGTCTCGCTTGCTCCATGCCTTCGAGCAGCTTGTCCTCGTCACCCGCCTCGAACGAGAGGTTGGCTGGGCCACTGACGGCCAGAGCGTGTTGGTTCAGATCGACTAGGACGTTGAGGGCACCTGCTTCGTCGCCCGCGCGCTCGCGCTCCACCGCGTCGTGGAACTGCGCGGCGATGACCTCCTCGTCGGAGGTGATCATCCAGTCGATGGCTTCGATCACGAGGACGAGCGTCGCGATGGAGGCAACCACGACGAGGATGACATTCAGTCTGCGCAACCCGTGACCCCCATGAGGCTCATGACATCGTCAAGCGCCTCACCCTCGCCGATCTCCCGGCCCAAGTTCAAGCCTCGCCACTCCGCCGAACCTGTCAAAACAGGCACAAGTGCGTTCTGCGCACCACAGTGCACTGTGGGGTGAGTGCCACGGCGTCGGCCTGCGAGGCTCCACCACACTCTGCCGAACCACTTCCCGCGTTTGGCCTGCGATAAGCGCGGGCATCGCACGGCATAGTGGTTGGTGTCGAGGACGCGAGGTGCCTCGCTTCGAGACACCTCAGTCCGAAGAGGCATCAAGACGCCGCAGCTTCGGACCCCCTACGAGCAAGAAACCCGCGTCATAGGCTTCGCCAGAAGACCCCTCCACCAGCGCTGCCGAACACGACCGCACCGAGGTCCTCACTGACGGCGATGGGCTTCGACCCACCATAGGGAGTTTTCGCCGGGAGCGTTTGGGTCAGGCCCTGGTTCCATTCGGTCCAGGTGCTGCCGGCGCCGAGCCAGACGCCGTGCGCCTCGGTGGCAACGAAGACGCGGCCCGTCGGGTCGAGGGCGAAGCCGACGACGTCGTCGACCCCCCCCAAGTCGACGGGGGCCCAGGTCCGGCCTGCGTCCTCGCTCTGATACAGGTTGCGAGGGGTGCTCCGCCAGGCGGCGCGGGAGGTCGCGGTGGCGAACGCCCGGGTGGGATTCGTGGGATCGAAGGCCAGGTCGCCAAAGACCCAGGAGGCCGTCGCTTCGTCGAGGACCCAGTGCTGGCCTTCGTCTTCGCTGTGCGCGACACCTCTGGTCGTGCCGGCGATGAGGGCTGCGGTGCCGGGGACGCGGGCGAGGCAGAGGACCTCGCAGTCGCCGAGGCCCAGGCTGCGTTCGACCCAGCTCTCGCCTTGGTCTTCGCTGGCGAAGAGGCCGCCGGGGAAGACGTTGACGAAGAGCTTTCCGGGCTCGGCCAGGAAGTCGCCGCCAGAGCTCAGGGAGGAGCCTGCGCCGAGCCAGGCCAACCCGTTGCCGCCGAGCCTCGGGAGCTGCTCCCAGGGGGCGCTTGCGGCAGGGAGGGCGAGCAGCTCGTCGCTTGCGGTGCCGGCAAGAATCCGTCCCGCGGCGTCGCCGAGCAGCGCGCGGACTTGGACGGCGTCGACCAGAGCCCAGTTCAAACCCCCGTCGAGTGTGCTGTAGAGCCCCTCTTCGGTGCCCACCCAGACTCGGTTGGCTTGGATTGGGTCGACCCCGATGGCGCGCACGTCGGCGCCTCTGAGGGTCTGCGTGAAGCCGAAGGCGGAGACCCAGGTGGCGCCTGCGTCGGTGGAGCGATAGAGGCCGCGAGTGGGGATGGCGAGGTAGAGTCGCTGCGGGTCCGAGGGGGCGACGACGAGCTGGTAGCGGCCCTGCGCTTTGGTGTCGCTGACTTCGAAGGTGGGGAGGCCGAAGTTGTGCTCGCCCCAGGTCGCGCCGCGGTCGCTGGAGAGGTAGACGCCGCCCGGATAGGCGGTGGCGATGAGGGAGTCGGGCTTGCCGAGGTAGGTTTGGATGTCGACCCGTTCGACCGCGGTCTGGAGGCGGTCAGTGAGCTGCCAGGTCACGTCGTAGGTCACGGGGTCGATGTTGCCGACGTAGAGTCCGCCGCCCAGAGTGGGAATCAGGATGACGGAGCCGTCGGCGTTGAGCTGCACGCCGGCGGTCTGTTGGAAGGGCAGGGCGGCGCCGATTTCGGTCCAGGTGGCGCCGTCGTCGAGGCTGCGAAAGACGCCATTGAGGGAGGCGGCGAAGAGGACGGTGGGAGCGTTGGGGTGCAGGGCCAGGCCCTTGAGCATGCCGGAGTTGGCGCCGAAGCTGCCGTCGTTGAGGCTGACCCAGGTGGCGCCTGCGTCTTCGGAGCGATAGAGGGTGTTCATGATGGCTGGATCGGTGCCCGTGAAGCCGACGGTGTTGCCGAAGAAGATGGCGTCGCTGCCGCCCAGGAGGTAGACGCGGTCGGGGTTCGTGGGGTCGATGAGGAGGCCGTTGAAGCCGACGGCGGGGGCGGGCGGTAGGCCGCTGCCGAGGCCCGAGATGAGCGTCCAGTTGGCGCCGCCGTCGACGCTCTTGTAGACGCCGCCGTCGGCGGCGTGCAGCGCGGTGTAGACGATGTCGGCGTCGACGGGGTCGACGGCCACGACGACGGGCATGCGCGGCAGGGTCAGCGGGCCAGTGGGGACGCCGTGGTCGACCTTGAAGAGCGCGCCGGTCATGGGACCGCCGTCCTTGCGGAAGAGGGAGACGTAGTAGATGTCGGCGTTTGGGGCCTTGGTGGCGCCGATGGGCCGGTAGTAATCGGGGCCGGCATCGAAGAGGGTGGTCCAGACGCGGGCGCCGACGGGGCCGCTGCTCTTGTAGAGTTTTGGGGCGGTGCGGTCGGCCAGGACCAGGTCGTTCCCGTCGAGCATGAGCGCCGAGGCCGAGCGGGTCGGCGCGTCGAGCTCGGTCCAGCTCTGGCCGGCGTCTGCGGTCTCGTAGACGCCGCCGCCCCAGACGCCGGCGAGCCCGTAGTTGGCGTCGTTGCTGGAGGTGATGAGGGTGTGAATGGAGGTGAAGGCGATGGTGTCCATGGGAGCCCAGGTGTCTCCAGCGTCGGCGCTGGAGTAGATGGCGCCGTGGTCGCCCGCGACGCCGGCGAAGACCTTGGTGGCATCGAGCGGGTCGACGTGCACCTGGGTGACGGTGGACGGCGCGACGTCGAGGACGACGACCCAGCTCTGGCCCCGGTCCTCGGAGCGCAGGAGCGCTGAGCCGCGGGCCAGGAAGACGGCGCTGTCGTCGGCGGCGACGGAGAGGGCGTTGGCGTAAGGGGCGTCGGCGGCGAGCAAGAGCTGCCAGGTCTGGAGGGCGTCCTGACTGCGGAAGAGTCCGCTGCCGCGTCGGTGTGCGTAGAGGACGTCGGCTGGGCTCGAGGGTGCGGCCAAGAGGTCGACGGTGCCTGCTCTGAATTGGTTGGCGGTCCAGGTCGCGCCGCCGTTCGAGCTCGTCAGGAGTTGGTGCTTGTCGGTGAGGACGAGGCGCTGGGCGGGGTTGTCGCGGTTCGAGGCAGTGCTCACTGGGAGCCCGACGTCGGCACCGAGCGCAGGGACGCTCCAGGAGCCCGAGAAGAGCTGGAGCGTGTCGCCGGCGGCCCAGAGGAGGTCTGCGTCGGCGCCGACGAAGGGAGCGCTTGTTGGGCCCCCCAAGGCGGACCACTGGGCGGGGGGCACGAGGGTTTCTTGCTCGTCTTGGGCGAGGTCGGTGGTCTCGGGGGTGGCGTCGGTCTCTTGGTCTGGCAACGAGTCGCTCGTCGTGTCCTCGCCGAGGTCGCCGAGGTCGGAGTCGCCTTGGTCCTGGGAGGTGTCACCGAGGTCTTCGTTGGCTTGGCGCTTGGGTTCGTCACTGCAGCCAAACGAGCAGAGGCAGAAGGCGACGAGGGCGAGGAGGGTTGTTTGGCGGTGCATGGGGCCACTCCAGTTTGATTAGCTCATTAGAATCATTTGATTTGATCTCTTCAGGGACAAGAAGGTCTCTTGAGATCTCCCATTGAAGCGATCTCTTGGGTGTCTTTCAAGCCTCGAGGAGGTGAGCTCAGGGGCGAGGAGAAAAAAACGCTTGGAGGCGAGAAAACGCGAAACATTTGCTGACGACTTGCCGACAACTAAGGGACGGCTCGAAGCGAGCCATCTCAGGTTCCAACGCGGGATCGCGTGCCCTCACGAGACTTCTAGTGGTTTCGATTGAAAATGCCCTCAAGCACAGGAGAATGCAGTGGAAAACAACGAGTTGTCAGGGTCCTCTCGAATGGAGCGGAGCGGAGCCGAAGAGGCCATGTGGATGTTGTTGTGTGAGCTCCGGTCGAGTGCTGCGGCGTGGCATGCCGCGTACGTCGAGCGGTTTCCCGAATTTGCGCAGCAGAGTGTTGAGCCGCTGCACCTGACGAAGGAGCTTCGGGAGCCGCGCAACCTTGCGGCGATCCAGGAGTATGTGACGCTCTCAGGGGTGCCTCTGACGCCGTCGATCGAGGGCTACCAGAGTTGGGTGAGAGAGCGAGCTTCGACGGCGGAGCGAAGGCTCTTCGAGCGCTTCGAGGAGGCGACTCTAGAGCCGCTGGTGCTGCGGCGAGTCGGCGGCAAGGTTCACGTCAGGGAGTGTCTGGATGACTCTGCAGAGGGGGCCGAGGTCGATGTTGTGCTGCTGCCGGAAGGGACGTCACTTGACACACTAGGGAGCGAGTTCGTGGTGTTGGGTTGGTTGGTGCAGGGCGAGCGGCTCCCGTTCGTCTGGGCTGTCAAGTTGCTGTCACCGGAAGAGCTGAGGCAAGTGGCTTTCGCGGTCATTGCACTCTCGGAACGCCTGATGAGCCCTCTGGCGGTTTGCTCGGACGTGGTGATGAGCTGGGCTATAGAGCCGAATCCGAGGCTCAAGCTGACGCCCCAAGCGTTCGGAGAGTACCTGATCGAGCAAGCGGACGCAGACTGGTTGATGCGAAAGTCGGTGGAGTGTGGAGAGGACTGGCTCGACGAGGTTCCTCAGGACGACTGGATCGATGGCATCGAGGCCGAGTTCGTGGCGGTGCGTGGGGTCTTGCGGCCCTACCAGCTGAGTCGGGGCACACCGCTCGCCGAGCGACTCAAGAGGATTGCAGTGCTGCATGGTCGTGGGCGCCATGACGAAGCAGAGGCACTTCAGCATGAGCTGCAGGGGTCGTTACTGGGACTGCAGGGCTTACCTGGTCTGCACTAAGCAGTTTATGTTATGGTTTAATTATTAATGAATAAGTGTTTGATAATAAATGAATTGAAGTGAAATAGCAGTGAACGCCGAAAGCGTTGACCAACTTCACCTGGTTGGGTTCTTGTTCTCCGTGCACTTCCTTCGAGGAGTTTCGAGCCCTCATTGCGGCAAAAGCTCGTGGGGACTAGCAACCGCAGTGTCTTCTGAAATCGAGAGATTTTCGTATTATTTTCAAGGGCTTGCGGTTTCGCACAGGCGAGCGAGGGCGGCGACGAGCAGGAACCAGGAGAGATCGGGCGTTCTGTCTTGCGTCCAGGACGCAGCTTCTTATTGTTGTGGACTATCGAGTTTGTGATCAGCACGACGAGCGATCGTTGTCATCTCTGTCCCTGGCGTGTACTTGGGGCGAGGTCGACCTTTGCGGTCGGGCCGGACGAGCTTTTCGGATGTTGGCGGATTGGCAAAAGATATCGGGGCATTGGCTGGCAGAATCTCAAGGAGGTTTCGATGAACTTGTTGCTCGCATCTTGCTCACCACCCTTCGGGTTTGCACGACTCTCCGCCATCCCTGGTTGCGAGTTGTCGCGAGCGTTGAGCGTCGCCTCGGTGATCGTGCTGAGTCTCTTTCTTGTCGCCTGTGGTTCCGAAGGGCCTACGGGAGCTGAAGGCCCGCAGGGGACACCAGGGTTGACAGGACCTGCTGGCGAGGATGGGACACCTGGAGCCACTGGGGGCACAGGTCCGCGGGGAGTCGAAGGCCCGCGCGGAGCCCTGGGCGACGTGGGACCAGAGGGCCCCATCGGCACACCTGGAGCTCCCGGTGACCCCGGCACTCCTGGCCAGCCCGGAGCGGACGGGCAGGACGCCAATGTGAACGCGTACTCTGGGCACGTCGCAGACGCCGTTGGTCCTGTCGCGGACGCGCTCGTCATCCTTCACGTGCTCGACGACGACGGTCAGAAGATCGGCGCGGCAGGTTTTGCCTTCACCGACGGTGCTGGGGCCTTCACTTTGGAGGTCAACAACATCTCCACTGCGTCGGCTCGTTTGGCACTCGAGGTTCAGAAAGGCGGGCGGCACTTCGCCGCCTTCGTCGGCGATGTGAACGCCCAAGCCATCGACCCCATCTCCACGGTGTTGGCCGAGCTGGTCACCCTCATCGTCGAGACCCAAGGTGGTCGCTCTGTCGACGACTACACCGCCGCCGAGCTCGTACAGCTCGAAGCGGAGGCACGCGCCTCGATCGCCGCCGCCGGCACCGACCTGGCCGACGCTGACGCCCTCTTCGAGCAGTTGCTGATGGACATCGGCAGGTCCATTGCCGAGCTTTCGGAAGGCACGATCACGGTCTTGCCGACTCAGATCGCGTCGCCGCCCCCTCCTGCAGATGTCCACACCGACATCAACGGGTTTGTCGTCACTCTCTACGACTCCAACGGGGCGTATTGGGACATCACAGCCAATGGCAGCATCGGCGACGGCAACACCGATGCCTACGACGGAGGACTTTTCTTGGAGATCGACGGCAGCCGCTTTCCCGACCAGCTCGCCGCCACCGCGTTTGCCCAACTCGAAGACGGAAACGAAGTCGTGCTCGGGCCAGCGTCGATGTCGGGCCTCGAGGTCATCCGCAAGATCTACATCTCGCCAGAGCTGCCCTTCGCCCGCTTCCAAGAGTCGCTCTACAACCCGACTGGAGTCGACATCATCGCCGACATTTCGCTCTACACCAACTTCGGTTCCGATGAGGGGAACTCCCTCGTGTACTCGTCGACGAACGGCGACAACGTCGCCGATCCGACGGACTTCTGGCTCACGAACCATCAGGATTCGGGCGATCCCTCGCTTGGGTTCCTCTATCCTGGCGGCGAGCCCGACAAGTTCAACGACGAGCTGTACGTCGACTACACCCAGCTGACGGTTCCGGCCGGCGCGACGGTCAACGTGCACGTGTGGGCGTTCCAGACCAACGCCATGACGGTCGCCGAGCTCACGGCCTGGATTGCCTCCATCGCCGAGCATCCGCCCATCGAGTTCTACCTCGGCCTGACCGACGCAGAAATCGCCGCCTCGGTCGCGCCACCTATCGCCCCCAACGTCATGGCTGGAGCTGGTGGTGTCGCCTCCTACACCACTGTGACCGCGACGAACCTTGCGACAATGGAGCAGTCGAGCGTCGATGCGGGCTCGGACGGCAGCTTTAGCCTCGGGATACTCGCAGACAGCGGTGATTCCCTACAGATCACCACGACCAATGGACGGGATGAGACGTTCGTCGTGCCCTGAACGCGTATACAAACTTCAAGGGCGCAGCGTGCTGCGCCCAACCGAGCGGGGTTTCAAACGAGTACGTAGGGCGCAGCGTGCTGCGCCCACCCGAGAGCAGTTTGATAGGTTGGAGCGTTACTCAAAGTCGAAGTTGGAGCGAGCTGATGTCGATGCACACTAGAAGATTCGCACTCGTAGCCGTTGGGTTCTTGCTCATCGGTTTGTCTGCGTGCAGCTCAGAGCCGAACGGATCGACGACCGCCGACGTGCTCGACTCGAGCCCTCTCGATATGCAGGAAGATGTCGCGGTGCCACCGCTCGCTCTGTGTGGCGGCGTCGAGTGCGGCGACGGTGAGGAGTGTTGCGGCGAGGCCTGCGTCGACCTCGCGGTGAGCATGGACCACTGCGGAGCGTGCTCTAACCGCTGTGAGGACATAGAGACCTGCCAGAGCGGGGCGTGTCTCTGCACGGGACGTAACAACGAGCAGTTGGTGTGCGCGGATGCAGAGAGCTGTTGCCCTGGCATGGGCTGTCTGAACACCAGCAGCGATCCCTTCAACTGTGGCGGCTGTGGGGTGACCTGTGGCGTTGGTGAAGTCTGCTCCGGGGGCCGCTGCAATTGCGGCGAAGACAGCGTTCATGGCGAGGGTGTGTGCCTCGGCGCGACGGCGTGTTGCGGCTCGCCGGGTCAGTGTGTGCTTCTGACCAACCCCATATGCTCCTGCGGTGGGGTTCCGTGTGGTGTCGGTCAGGCGTGCTGCGATGAGCAGTGTGCGGACCTCGAGCGGGACGAAGCAAACTGCGGAGCCTGTGGCGTGGTCTGTGGGCTCGGGCAGGTCTGTGGCGGCGGACGTTGCGTCTGCCATTCTGGGTTCTCCGACTGCGATGGGGAGCCAGCCAACGGCTGCGAGACGAACTTCCTCGCCGACCATGAGAACTGCGGAGCGTGCGGGCACCTGTGCGATGCGGGCCAGGTCTGCTCGCGAGGCTCGTGCCAGACAACCTGTCAGGTCAACCTCGACGACTGTGCGGGCGACTGCGTCGATCTGTTGAGTGACCGAGGTCATTGCGGAGCCTGCGGGAACGAATGCCCAGCGGGCGAGCTCTGTTCCAGCGGCTTCTGCGTGGTCTCCTGTCAAAACGAGCTCGACCTCTGTGGCGGAAGGTGTGTGAACTTGCTGACGAACCGCTTCAACTGCGGTGCGTGTGGGCGCGAGTGTCCGTCGGGCGAGGTTTGTTGGGCGGCACAATGCACGACGAGCTGTCCGAACGGGATGGCCATTTGTGACCAGATGTGCGTGGACCTCATGGGGTCGGTCTCGAATTGCGGCGGCTGCGGCAATCTCTGCGAGACCGATCACTTCTGTGTGGCAGGAGCCTGTGCGTTGAGTTGCCCAGAGGGTTTGTCGAATTGCGGTGAGAACTGTGTCGACCTTGGCAGCAGTCCAGCCAACTGTGGCGCCTGCGGTGCCACCTGTGCGCTCGGGCAGGTCTGCGCTGACGGCCACTGCGTCGGCGACTGCCCAGCGGGGCAGCTCAGCTGTGGTGGCCAGTGCGTCGACCCGATGGAGGACATCAACTTTTGTGGGGCGACCACCTGCGCCGACGGGACACGCTGCATTCCCAATCAGAGCTGCAACCAAGGGACCTGTGAGTGTGGAACGAACTTCCAGGACTGCAATGGCGATCCCGCCGATGGTTGCGAGGCGCACACGCCCACCGACGAGGCGCATTGCGGCGGTTGCTTCGCGCCCTGTGACGCGGGGGACAACTGCTGTTCGAGCGTCTGTGTGTCGCGCGAGCAGGACGTGAACAACTGTGGGGTCTGCGGTCTGACGTGCGCGTCGGCGCCGATCAACGCCGTTCCTGCCTGTGATTGGGGCACCTGCAGCTACATCTGCGGCACGAACTTTGGGGACTGTGACGCCAACCCCGCCAATGGTTGTGAGCGAGACCTCCGCAACAGCACCCTGCATTGCGGGGCCTGCAACCACTACTGCCCATCCGGTCAAGTGTGCAACACCGGGACCTGCAGTCCATGTCCTCTTGGGACGGTCGCCTGCAATGGTGCCTGCATCGACCCCAAGACCAGCCAGACCCACTGCGGCGCGTTTGGCAGCTGTCTTGGCGCTGGGGCTGGAGTGGCCTGCGGCAGCGGCCTGCTCTGCAACGGGCTGGGAGTCTGTGAGTCCTCCTGCGCTGCTGGTCATATCCTGTGCAACGGGCTGTGCATCGACCCGAACACCAACTCGACCTTCTGTGGAGCCGTCGGCAACTGCATTGGGGCGAACAACGGAGACGTCTGCCCCGCCGGGCAGCTCTGTGATGGCACTGGGACCTGTGGCGTTGGCTGCGCGACGGGCCTGGTCGCCTGCGGCGGGGTCTGCATCAACCCGATGACGAACACCAACTTCTGCGGCGCCAGCGCGGACTGCCTAGGTGTGAATCAAGGCACCCGCTGCACGCTCGGAGTTCCTTGCGCGAGCGGCGTCTGCCGTCCCCCGGCGGATTGGTACTTCACGGTGTCCGTTTACAACGGTGACGGCTATGACGTCGAACTCTACTCCTACACCAACCACGGGATCGCCGAGTACGTCGCGACGTTGTTTTCAGAGCCCTACCAGGCCATCCGCGGCCTGGGGTTCGACGGCACCAACCTGCGCATCGCCACCTTGGGGGCCGACACCATGACCTACACCACGGTCGAGGACCGCACCTACAGCTTGTCTGGCCAGTGGGTCGGCTCCTGCAGCATTCCTTACAGCCCAGACTACTCCATGCCCTACCAGGCCATGTACCACCCAGGGACAGGGGAGATGGTAATCTTCTCTGAGGACTACGTGAATTGGGGAGACTATTACCTGACCTCTTGTAACGCCAACGTCTTCATCGGGAACTACCCCTGGTACACGAGCACCTACGACCCCTCTTGTTGGCTTCAGGGAGACGACTATGTGACCTGGACCAACCCAGAGACCACGGCCTTGAGTTATTGGACCTTGGGTGTTGGTCAGACGATGGAGTACTGGCTCGGTGGGAACGGCGCTGACGCCATGGCCTGCGAGACCACGCCAGCGCTGAAGCTCTATACCGCGCAATACACCGACCTCGAGGAACACGACCAGAATGGCGACGTCGTCGGCATCCTAAGTGTCAATGGCCTGCCCGACTACATCATCGGCCTTGTGAAGATGACCAACGCTCCCCTCGATCCCTATCTCCCCATCGGGATGAACTAGCCGAGAGCGCGGCAACATTTGCGAATCGCCGCGAGCCGCGCGGCGATTCGTCGTTTTCGCCGCCAGCAAAAGAATTGGGTGTGGCTCTCTTGGGGAGGCAGGGCTCTGCCCTGACCCGCTGGGGGACTTTGTCCCCCGGACCCCCTTTTGCTTTCTTCTCTTTTGCAGTCAACCGAGGGGTTGGTCTCACGGATAAGTCTCTTGCTGACTGGCCATCCGAGGCTTCTCAACCCCTTGTGGTTGGCCGCAGAGAAAGCACACCTGTCTCTGGTAGACAGCGAATTCCATGTCTGAAGGCAGAAAAACAGAAAGGGGGTTTGGGGGACCTCGTCCCCCAACGGGTGCGGGCAGAGCCCGTTCCTCTCTTTTTCTCCCCAAAAGAGCCACAACCAAAAGAATTGACCGTTGGAACGCATTTCTCCACAGTCATGCGAACACACAGGAGGTGGCCATGTCGATGTTCGCTGATCGCAATCTCGTGAGTTTGGTCTTTGCCGTGTTACTGCTGACCGCCGGCTGCGGCGCGTCGTCTGGAGGTTCGGGCAACGACAAAGACGGGACGAGCCCGGACACCCAAGACCTCGACACGACG
>PFUG01000425.1 GCA_002789955.1 Deltaproteobacteria bacterium CG_4_9_14_3_um_filter_63_12
TCTCGTCGTTCTCGTATTGGGTCTCGTACGCCAGGGACCCGTCTCTGCGCCACTCCATGAAGGGGCCGAATTTGCGCCCGTCTGGGCGTCGGCAACTTCGACGCTCGCGCCAATCGTCGACCCCCTGCTCGAGAACTACGCTCGACCCCAACGGACACGGAAAACTCGAAACCTCGCCCCAGGCCAAGGCTCCCCGCAGGTCCTCGCACTCTACCAGGCCCTGGGCAGCGGCAGCGTCGCAGCGGCGGGTGAGCTGTCCGGACTCGTCCCACCATTGCTCGCGCCCAGTCGCGGCGCCATCCAGCGTCTCCACTTCGTAGCGCGGCCCGCCGTTGTCGAAGAAGTATCGCGTCATGAGGCGATGGGGGGCAGCGGGTTCGAAGGTTGGCGGCACAGGTGGAATGATGAAGACGACCTCGCGCTGGTCTAGGGGGGAGCCGTCTCCGTAGGCCACGAGCTGGCCCCGTAAGACCTGGATTTCGTCGTTGCCGGGGACGCTGAGATTCTTGGCCGGCGTGAGCGACCAGCACACCGCGGTGCCGGCGGCGACGCCGATGAACGCGTCGTCCCGACCGTCACCATTGGAGTCCGAGCTGGCCGCAGGTCGTGCACACCCCGCGGTCTGCCGGTCCACCTCCAACGTTTGCACCAGTGTGTTCAAGTCGACACGCTGACCCTTGGCTTCGACGGCATCTTCCGAGTGCGTGTGCCCCGCGAACGCGATTGGGGCGCCATCGATCTGCTTCATGTCCACGTCGAGCCGCAGCGGCACCCCGCGGATGATCGCCTTGATGGCGTCGGCGGTGCTGCGGACGACTCGGTCGTTGAGAGCCTCATAGACAAACACTCGTCCGTCCACATCGGTGCTGCCCGAGGCCTGACCAATATTGGTCGGGACGCTGCGAGGGGTGCTGACCTCCAAGAGAGGTCGGTCGATACCGGCCTCCCGGACCCAGACGTTGTAGGCCTCTTGGGGGAAATTGTCGCAATCCGGGGCGCGATAGTCGCAGCGATCGTTGCCATAGAGGCCAATGAACTTGATGCCCATGTTAGCCAACTCTCGTCCGGCGGTCTCAGCGTCGAATTCCGCGCAGCGCCCCATCCCGAAGAACATGGTGGGGAAGCTGCTGGTGCCGATGGTCCCTTTCGCTCCGGCGACCGGATCGGCGCACTGATTGTCCGCGTCGCTGATCTGGATGTAGACGCGCACGGCCTCGCTGCGATAGCCGACACACCCGAGCCCATGGTCTGTGCAGCCCTTGTTCTCGTTGATGCAATGGTCTCCGTCGGCGACACAGGCCGGGACCTGGTAAGGTGCCTCGGCCCAGGGCCCATCGAGTGGCCCATCTGGGCCCAGCGAGCGCGCTGGCACGCCCTCCTCGGGGATCCGGTCGGCCGTCAGCGTGGCGTCCGGCTGCAAACTGAGGTGATTGACGAATGAGTCCAGGTTTCCGAAGGTGCCGACCCCAGTCCAAATGTCTGGGACGCAGCCGTTGGCGACCGGATCAGTGACGCACAACCCTCTGGGGCCGCATGCGTAACCAACCGAGCAATCCTGATCTCGCGCACAGTGCGTGCGCTGTGCATCAACGGGGCAACGCAGCTTGTCGATGATGCTGGGCAAACCGCTTGCGACGTTGCGCATCGCCGCAAACTCCTCGTTCATGCTCGAGCTCTCGTCAAAGCCAAAGTACACGTCGAGCAGCTGCACCGCGGTGGTGAAAATCGCGCTGCGGCGCGCCGGAAAGGGCTCGCTGTCGTAGGGCACGACGAAGTAGAGCGGGTCATAAAGGGGCGTGACCTCGACGACCAGAGGATTCGTGCCGGCCACGACCTCCACGATGTCGAGTTGCCCGTCCCCGTCGGTGTCGGCCTTGTGGGGCGAGGCCCCATAGCGGTCGACCTCATCCAAATCGAAGAGGCCGTCGTTGTCCGAATCCCAGACTACCGTGTTGGTGACGCCATCCCCGTCTGAATCACAGGTCTCATCCTCGCACTCCTTTTCGTCCGGCACCCCGTCGCTGTCCGAATCCAGGTCTCGGTAGTTGCGCAGCCCGTCACGGTCTGGGTCGGCGGCCCCCTCTTGCCTGTCGGACAGGCTGTCGCCGTCGCTGTCGGCGTCCCTGAAGTCCGGCGTCCCGTCGCCATCAGTGTCCATGGCCGCGGTGCGCAGGTCGAGGTCGCCGCTCTCGAGCACATCGGGCAAGAGATCGCCGTCGGAGTCCTCGTCGAGAAAGTCAGGCACGCCGTCGCTGTCTGTGTCTGTGCGTTCGCCCGAGCCTTCCTGGACGTTGGTCAGCCCGTCGTGATCCTCGTCCTCGAGAACTGCAGCGCTCTGGGGAATGCTATTTGGGCATGCGCTGGTCTGCTCTTCTGCGGCGACCTTCTCCTGGCTCGTACAGCCTGGCGTTAACACGAGTGCAACAAAGATCACGAACGCAGTGCTCACGAGCCCCCCCTGTACCGGGAAGCGAGCGAAATCCGATACACCTCGGCGTGTGCGGTGAGCTTTCTGACAAGTGTTCACAGTCAGCCTGGCCAGGAGGAAAGCGAAAGGACGGCGACCCGTCTTCGCTATTCAACTGCTCGACAATATAGGCCAGAAGAACCGTGGCGGCGATCGTCACGGGTCGCTTTGGGGTGGGGGCGCCGGCCCGGCTCCGTGGCATGCCCACAAGCCGACCGATCCCGTGAGCAGATCGGCCTGTGCTGGCGGCCCTTGGACCAGTCCAACCCTACCAGTGCGATCTACTCGACCTCGCCTTCGTCCCTCGTGGAGCAAGTGGTCACGTCGCGATCGCGCGTAGGGACGTGAGAGGGCTCGCCTCGAGCCCACCTTTGTTCCGAGCAGCGCGCGGAAATCCGATCGCGTGCGACGCCGCCATCAGCCGCCGCTCCATTC
Organism: Deltaproteobacteria bacterium CG_4_9_14_3_um_filter_63_12; assembly: GCA_002789955.1. Lineage (GTDB taxonomy): Bacteria > Myxococcota_A > Bradymonadia > UBA4248 > UM-FILTER-63-12 > UM-FILTER-63-12. Next base: position 2,903 of record PFUG01000425.1, read on the forward strand.
CGAGGAGGAACGACGGGGACGACACTTCGAGGGACAAGACTAAGATTGAAGGGTTGCGCCTCAACGCAACCCTGCGGTCTACGGTTTTAGGTCGCCAGAGTCGGCTAGCCCATGAACCGCGAACGACGACGGGCTTCTTTTCTGCGTCGGCGGGCCGCTTCTTTCTGCTTGCGCTTGCGAACCACACTCGGCTTCGAGTAGTGCCGACGGCGCTTGAGCTCCTTCAACACACCTTCCCGAGCCATGTGCCGCTTGAGCTGATTGATTGCGCGATTGAGGTTCGAACCCTCGACGACAACCTCGAGAGGTCCGAGCTCTCGTGACTTCGTATCAAATGCCATCTTCAAAGACTCCTAAAGTTTTTCCGCTCTCTTTGGCTCAAGGGCCAACGACGTGGCGCGTTAAGGTAGTCTTCGAGGCTGCCCTTGTCAATTCCCATTTTGCTTTCACAAGAACCCGACGAACCCACTGCTCAACGAGAAATTGAAGATGAAGCCATCCGTCATCCACAACCAGTTCGCGTTGATGTCGAACTCGAGGGCCGCACCGCCCCAATTGAGCAAAGCCCCTGTGGTGAGGCCCGGAGCCTGCAGATACTGTTGGTTGCCGGTGAGCTCGACGAGCGTATTCGATTGAAATCCCAGCAGTTGGTATTCCGGCTGAATGAAGACGAAGAGGTTGATGGCGTCCGAGGTCGGAATGAAGAACCGCGGAGCGATCGCAAAGCTGAAGAGCTGGACCCCGTGGTCGAAAGGCATCGAGGTGTCGTGGGTCGGAACGATCGTGGAGCCAAGCCTCACCGCGACTCCCCAGTACCCTGATTGCAGCGTCTCCTGCGCGGTTAGACCTACGCCGGTCCCAGTCGATTGCCCGAGACTCCCGCCGACGAGCTCGAATGCGGAGACTCCCGCGCTGAACGTTGAACGTGTCCGGCGAAACCCTCTGGGCTCGGCATGCGCAGTGCCAACCAGAGTCGCGGTCAACAAACAGGCCGTCGCGCAAAACGTGACAATGGGGAAACCCCTGCGAGCACGGGGTCTTCGCTGGCCTGCGTGTCGGCTCAGAGCCAACAAGAATCCGAGCGCGAGTAACCACAGTGGCGAAGTGACCGTGCGGGCTCTTGGTGCGAGGTCGCAGCTCGTCTGATCGAGTCGGACCTTGTTCTCGCAGATCCCACGGTCGTTGCAGACTCGGCCGCTGCCGCAGACGGTATGTTGGAAACACTCGACGGCCTCGAACTTGAAGACCGCCTCCATGCTCGCCTCGCAGACTTGTCCAAAGCAACAGGGCATCTCTACGTTTGTGGACGGAGGTCGGATCGAGCCCACAAGCCCTTTGGTAGGCAAGCACACAATTTCGGGCGCAGAAGAAGCCTTCCGTCGGGTCGCTCGTGTCGCACTCGCTGGTGCACGCAGCCGGATAGCTGCGACAATCCGGCTCACAGCGTGTTTCGACGAGGTTGCTGTCCACGAGCATGACGGCTTGGTTTTCGACTGACCACGTCCAGGAGCACAGCCCAGTGGTGGCGGTGCACATCGAGCAGGGAATCAACACTGCATCGTTCTTGGGCGTCGTCTGCCCGCAGCGCTCGTACATGGCAAGGCAGGTGCCGACACAGGCCGCGGCAGCGGATGCGCATTGGTCTGTGCAACAGCTCGTTCGACACTCGCTGTCCGTGCAGTCCAAACACGTCGAGTCCACCGCGTCGACGCAATCCTGAGTGCAGCCCTCCAACCGTCCGCACCCCTCGACACAGACCGCAGGCGTGGTCGCACTGCCTGGGCACAAGACTTTGCGCGGCAAACAGCGGCTCGCCCCGCAGCACTGCAGAGAGAGATCGACGGAGTTGCCGAGCTGCAGCTCTAGGTCAGAGATCCTCCCCTCCGCAACCGCGCCAGCGTCGAGCTGCAGCACAGCCCAGCCGGCAGCGCGAACGATGCCATTCACCAAACTCTCTGCGTGAACGACGACCTCGACCGCCTCACCTTGTTCACTCGTGTTCGAGACTCGATAGTCCACTTCGTGTCGGGTGATGATGGGGTGATAGTAGGGCTCGACGAGCGAGGTCTCGGCGATGCCTTGGCTCGCTGACACGACCAGCACTTCGTCGAGCTGGCGAAAGTCCTGTTGCTCGCAGGTCGACCCCAGACCGCCGAAGACGACAACCAGGACAGCTAGGGCGAGCCCGACCCGCCTCATTCGCTTCAGAGCCATCATGATTGCCTGGTGCAGGTTGCCCAGCGGATCACCGATTTTCGCACCGCGGAGCAATAGGACAATGGGCTACCTGAGCTTCCCGACCTTGGCGAGATACGCGCCTCGGTCCAGGACACCTTGCTCCAGGAGCAATTCCACAAGTTGGCGAACCAGGTTGATCTCCAGCTGCAGACTGGTCTCCAAGCGGTGAATCTGCTGACGGAGGACCAGGTTCTCTTTGTGCAGGTGGTCCAGGACCTGGTCATCTTGGAAGGCCGAAACCGAACTGCCCAGCGAGGTTTGCACCCCGTGCCCATCCTCGTCGTAGAGTCCACTGCTCTCGAGGTTGTCGCCGAAGACCCCGACGTTGCCGTCGGAATCCTGCAGCGACTCTGCACCGTGAAGATCCCCAAGCGCGTTGCTGACCGCTCGCGCCTCTCCGAAGAAGTTGCTCGTCGCGCGGCGATCGTCGCCAAACGTCCCAGACCGAGAGCCACCAGAAAGATCCTGTTCGAAGAACCGGTCGACAGCAGAAACTTGAGGTCGCGGCCGCCTTTTGTCCACGCCGCAGGTCGCCTCCCGACCTCCTACTTGTGAGTCGAAACCTGGCACCGCGGCCATGGTTGAGACCTCTGCGCTAGATGGCGCCACCCTCGCGCTGGCCTCGAGGGACGGGGAATACCCTAGCCCCACCCCTGGACAATGCCTTCGAATGGCCTCTCGCAGGGCGTTTCGTGGCGCGACATAAGGCCGGATCGCCCGGCCGATTTTCGCCTGCAGGCTGTCGAGGACCGCCATCGCGGCGAATGGGTCCGAGATCGCGACGAGAAGGTCGCCGCTTGGGCGATCCAGCGAAAACGGGAGGAGCAAATGAGTTTGGCACACGTCGGTGGCGACGAGCGCCAGCGCTTCTGCCTTAGGCTTCACGCGGTTGATGTCCACGACTTTGTATTTGAACAGCGAGCCGAAACCTCGGGCGAGGTCAACCTCGTTGATCGCCCCGCCCTTCAACAGCAGGTCAACTAGGTCGCCACCAGTCTCTTTCTGCTTGGCGACGACCGCTCTCAACGTCGTGACGTCAACCAGACGTAGGCGCACGAGATGATCCAAGAGCTTTCGATTCATAGACGCTCTCTTGCCTTCACGAACCCACTCCTCACCGTCGCCACAATACAGTTCAAAGGTGTACAAACCAGCGTTTCTCGTGGACTATCGCACAGTCGTCTTTCAGTGGTCAAATCATTGTCACGCTAACAGACTGACCTCACTGACCGTCTCGAACCGACTGCCCCCTCTGTGTAGAGGGTGCCCCTATACAACGAACTCCTGACGCGGCTGCCAAGCACGAACTGATGCAGACCTTCACAGACCCTTCGGAATTTCCCCGCCTCTCGAACACCTCTGCGACTATTGGTAACTTCGACGGTGTCCACCTCGGACATCAGAGGCTCCTCGATTCGCTGGCAGAGGTCTCGCAAAACACCAACAGCAGAAGCTGTGCCATCACTTTCGAGCCGCACCCTCTGCAATTCTTCCACAAAGCCCCCGAGCGACCCTTTGTCTTGAGTTCGATTGCAGAGAAAGTTCGTCTCCTCGAGCAGCGCTCACTAGACTTCTTGCTGGTGCTCCCCTTCGAAAGGGTGGCAAGCCTGACCCCGGCTGAATTCGTCGAGCGCTACCTCATCAAAGCGCTCAACATCAGCTTCCTGCTCGTAGGCTATGACTTCTCGTTTGGTAGGGACCGAGCCGGCTCGTTTCAGCACCTTTTGGATGCAGGAAAGCAATTCGGCTTCGATGTGGACCGGTTTCCGCCGGTTCTGCACGACAACGAACCCATTTCATCGAGCCGCATTCGCCAGCGGTTGTGGGATGGAGACGTCGCGGCCGCGGCGTTGCTCCTCAACCGGCCTTATTCCCTCTCAGGAACGGTCATCCGGGGCGACGCCAGGGGGCGACAGCTCGGATTTCCAACCGCAAATGTGGCGGACGAACAAACGTTGCTGCCAAACGGCGTGTATTGCACCCAGCTGTCATGCAGGGGTCGCACGCACGCGGCAGTGACCAATATCGGCACCAGACCGACGTTCCATGGCGCGGCCCAAGTGAGGCTTGTCGAAACCCACGTGTTGGATGCTGGCCCAAACTTCAATCTCTATGGGCAATTGGTCGAAGTTCGGTTCCTGGAATACCTGCGCCGACAAGAGACCTTTGCCTCCGCCGAGGCGCTCGTCCAGCAGATCGGCCAAGACATCGACCGCTCCCGTCAATGGTTCGCGGCGCACACTTGAGGCGGACGGCACTATACGAAGCCAGCCACCTTGCTATCGGGGCTCAGGGCCGATCGGTGGAGTGGTCGTAGTACTGACCATAGCGTCGATAGTAATAGTAATACTTGCCGTAGCGTCGGTTCTCGAAGTTGACGTTATTCAGAATCGTCCCAATCAAATTCGCGCCGATTCCTTCAAGCAGCTCTTTGCTTCGTTTCAGGAGTTCTCGTCGAGTGCTTCCAGCCTTCGAGACAAGGATGACACCATCGACGAGTTGGGCCAGGATCATGGCGTCTGTCACGGCGATCACCGGGGGGCTGTCGATGATTACACGCTCGTAACGCTTCTTGAGCTCCTCCAGCACATCGAGAAACCTCTGGGTGTGGAACAACTCCGCTGGATTCGGCGGAATGGGACCACAGGGCAGCAGGTCCAGCCCATCGATCTCCGTCTCGAGGATGGCCTGTTCGAGCGTGGCGTGCTCGATGAGCACTTCCGATAGCCCAGTGGCAGGTTCGACTCCAAAAGCCCGATACAGCCTCGGTCGACGCATGTCCGCCTCGATCAGGATGACTCGTCGGCTCGATTGCGACATGACTGTCGCGAGATTGATGGCGGTCGTCGTTTTTCCTTCGAGCGGACTTGGCGAGGTGACCAGGATAGTGTCCAAGCGCTTATTGGGGGACATGAAGAGGATGTTCGTACGAATCGTTCGGGCACATTCCGCGACCCGAGACTTTGGGAAGAACCCCACGTGGAGGTCCGGTCGGTAGGTCTTGCCTTCAGGAATCTTGGCAGCCGAACGGTGATCGGTATCACGAATCGTCGGAATCGCTCCCAGGAACTGCATTCCGGTAATCCGCTCAACCTCCTCTTGCGTCTTGATCGTCGTGTCGAGCATCTCAAGGAGGAAGGCCAACACGACGCCCCCAAGAAGCCCCATGATGGCGGCGATCATGAGGTTGAACACCACGCGAGGCTTCGCGGGCTCGGTCGGGACCGTTGCGCGATCGAGGATGCGAATGTTGTTGCTCTTCAAGAGCTTCGTCAGGCTCACCTCGTTCAAACGTCGCTGCACCAACTCGAAGAGCCGCTCTTGCTCAGCCTTCTGGCTCTCGACTTGCTCATACAGCAGCTTGAGTTGGTCGAGCTTCAGCGCCTCTCCCTCGACACTGGTGATCTGCTTGCGCAGGTCGGCCTCTGAGCCTTTGTAGGCATCGTATCTGGCTTGGTAGCCACGACGAATGCTGCTGACCTCGGTCTCGAGTGCTTGTTCGACCAGCGCGAGCTGCGCCTTGATGCTGTTCGCCTGCTCCGTCCCTTCGAGATAGGTTGCGAGTACCTTCTTCTCCTCCTGACTGAGGTCAACGTACTTCTCGGTCAGCTGGGAGAGATTCGCCGACTCTGTAAGGAGCGCGACCCCGCTCGAACCTAGATTTTCGACCTTGAACGCCTTGAGCTCCTTCAGTACGTAGCCGTACTGCCGCCGCATGGCCTCCACTTCAATCAGATTGGTGTTCAGTTCCTTGATCCGATTGTTCGTAATGACCTGCTGTTCCTGAGGACTGGTAAACAGCAGGGGGTTCTCTTCCTTGAAGACCGTAAGCGCCCTAGTGGACTCGTTGAGCCGACTCTCATACGCAGTATATTGCGACTCCAACCAGTAGAAGGCGTCCTGCATCGTCTGCAGTCGGTTCTCGATGTTCTGGTCTCGATAGGCTTCCGCCACTGCATTCGCCAGATCTGCCGAGAGCTGAGCGGACTCGTGCTGCACTTTGATGTGCACCATCCGGGTTTCTTTCTCGGGTTCCACGCTCAGCATATCCATCAGCCGCTGCGCGGGATCGCTCTCCTCGAGCTCACGGCTCAAGACCTCCTCGTCGGTGATCTTGTCCAATCCCAGGAACTCGAGGTTCTCAGCCAAGCCGTGGTCTCGAACCACCCTTTCGGCCACGTGCCTCGACTTGATGACCTGCAGTTGAGTCTCGAAATATTGCTTCAGCATCAGCCAACTGGCTTGTCCAACTCCAGTCTCGTCGATCGCATCGCCGAAGACGCTTGGGGGCTCAAAATCGATGATCACGGTCACAGACGCTTCGTAGATCTTCGGCTGCTGAAACGTGTACAGCCCAACTCCAGTCACAATAACAACGAAGACCAAGACGACCGTCCAGAGCCGCTTGACGATAACCCCCCAATACTCTCGGAGGAGGAGGCCTTCGCTGTCTTGTGCTGCTTCAGGGGTATCCGACATGCGCAACCCAAATTCCATGCTGTGCGCCCCCGCTCACGAGCGCCGGGCGCCCAAGAGAGCGCCACTGTCAAACGTTCCGCAATCCGGCGGCAACCGAGAGCCCACCAGAATGACCACAGCTGTTCAGCAAATCACTGTCCAAGTTCGAAAGTACGCTGAAAGGCGCTAATAAAAACCGGCTTTCGCCGGTCTGTCAATAACCGTTTGGTGATTCTGCGGGCTAGACGACATCCAGAGTGCCGATACACCCGAATCGTTAACGAAGTTCCGATGGGAGTAGTGTCTGCGCGTTCACACCCACCGACCAGACGCTAGAAGGGAGCTTCGGGGACGTAGATGAAGTCCCCTGGGTGAAGGCAAACGTTGGAAGCTCCTTCGGCGCCGGTGACGATCAAGTGGTACGGAACGACGACGGCTTCTGTCTTCCCATCACCGATCTTTCTCGTAATCACGAGTGTTTTCTGCGCCCTCACCGTCAGCCCTGCCGATTGCGCGATGGCGTCGGTCAGCATCAATCCAGGACGGAACTCGATGCTGCCAGGCGTAGTCACCTGACCGTCCACGGTCACCGCAGTGCGTTTGACCTCTTTGTTCACACATACGACAGACGGGTTCTTGAGATACTGTTGTCCGAGCTGTGCGGTCAACAAAGTCTCAATCTCATCGCAGCGAAGCCCCGCAATCGCGATGTTCCCGAGCAACGGGAAGTTGATGTTGCCTAGCGGCGATACCTCATACTCTCCCGTCAGGTCTTGCTCGCCATACACTCGAATCTCGAGACGGTCCCATGGCTCGAAGCGGCCAATCTCCGCATCGGTGGGGCACTGCTGCAACGCCGCTTGCCAGTCTGGGGTCGGTGTACCTGAGCACGACGTCAGCACGACCACACATAGCCAAGACACAACAATCCAAGCGAATTTCAATTTGATACTCATAGGTCCGCGCTCGCACAGAGCTGACTGCTGCATGGAGCCACCGCTCCACCACTGCAAACAGCGTGACGGCTGAGACTCGAGGTCTGGACGTCGCCTTGCTCAGAATTCGTAAGCCAGGTTGAGCAGCGCTTGATGCTTCACATATGAAGCGGACCCGACCGGCTGCCCGCCAACCTGGCTTCCAAAATCGGAGGAGTTGCCTCTGAGCAGGTAGGCCAACCGCGCAGTGAGACCGGGCACAAAGGTGTAGCCCAAGGCGGCGTCGACATCATAGACAGAGTCCGACCGCCCCGAGAGATCCTCTATGGCACCAAAGTCATCAAAGTTGATGTGTCCACCCAAGCTGGCATCAAAGCGGTTGGCGAACTCGGTCTGGAACTTGAGGTACAGCCTGTGGAACTTGAAGTAGTTACCAAAGGTGGAGTCCTCGAAGTTCTTGATGTAACCGAACGTGAGCCGGGTCGCTTCCGTCCACTCGTAGCCCAACTCCCCCTGCGCGATGAACAGGTGCTCGTTTGCGCCCGCATCATAGAATGTGTAGGCGTATCCAGCCTGGAGATTGACGTTGAGCCGGTTGAACAGCAATCCCCGCAAACCAGCCTGGGCCCGAAAGGGAGTGGCTCCGTTGTTCGCAAGGTCGAGAGGGGCTGGCAACGATCGCGTTGCGTTCGAATAGGTCAGAATGTCCTGCTCGATGCGAAGGGTGACCGCCGTCTGCGGCAAAAAACTCCAGCGCGTGATCGAACTCAAGTGGTGATTCTGGCTGTCGATATCGCTGATCCCGTCGAAGATGCGCAGCCGAAGCTGGTAGCCAAAAGTCTGACCGAAGATCTTGCCGTCTTCGGGTTCGATGAGCGCTTCGATCCCCGGGCTGACCAAGTGGTTGTCAAGACTCACATTCGACGCCTGGTCGGCGGGCCCATTCGACAGCGCGTAGAGGAAGTTAGGCTTCATTTTGAACGTTTGAGTTGGCCAGAGCAGCAGCGAAGTGGCTGCGGAGACTTCGATTCCGCTGTTGTTCGACACGCGCTCGGCCCCGGAGAGATATTGCTCCCAGGTCCCGCGCACATTGGCTTCCCATTCAGCCACGGTCGGCGCTGGAGTTTCCGCGCGCAGGCTCAGGCCGGGCTTGAGCACGAACGAAGTGGTCAGCGACTCCCCTGGCGCCAACTCGCTCGGATCTTCGTAGAAGAGATTCGAGTCGTAGCCGCTCTCCACAAACGCGCCAGGATGGAGCAGCACGCTGCCCGCGCGGAGCCCCAAGGGCTCGAACTCCTGTGCCATGCCCACGCCTGGCACCAGCGCCCACATAATGGCCGCCAACACCATCGCCCGGTTTGCAGCTACGAGACGATCATTTTGCAGGAGTGGTTTCAACAATCGAGTTCCGATGATGAAGGCAACCCAGTCGCCAAATGGTGACCGAGCCGTGCTTTATCGAATAGGTGAAACGTCTGGATACGGATACGTTCCGATGTCCGTTGTGTCAACCACGCCGACATCACCGATCCCATCGTCGCGGAGATCATCCGCGACTTTCACCTTTAGCTTTGTTCCATCGTCGACCTGCTGAACAATCTGTCCGTAGCAGGATTCCGCCTCTTCACCAAGTTGCTGCACTTGTGCCCCTGAGAGCCCAATCAGCTTGGCCTGGTGAATCTCTTTCTCCTCGTCGGTTCCCGATAGGCTGCGAAGAGTCACATTCGCCTTCTCGGCGACCTTGGTGAAGCCCTTGATCGCAGAAAGTCTCTCGTTGATGCAATTCAACTTCAAGACGTCCTGCTCCTCGGCTCTCGTCTGCTCCAGGAGACCTTCGACGCGGACTCGAACTTCGTTCATGTCGGAGAGCAACTCGGACGCCCAGGACAACCGCTCACTCGACGAGAGATTCTTGATGTCGGTCACCACCGGCGTCGCTCCGGCTGGCAGGTCATCGCCGCCGGCCTCTTGGCCAGTGGCAACGGGACTCAGCGACGTCAAAGCGATTAGAACGACAAGGATGGTTGTGATTTTCATGGCGTACCCTCAAACTCGGCTGGGTTGAAATGAGCGCGTTCGAAGGAGCTGTGCAAGATTTCGACCAACGAAACCGCCTCCTCCTTCTTCGCTCAACTGCCAGCGGTTCATAGTAACGATTGACGCGCGCGAGTCAACGGAACACATCCACGGCGGTGAGAGCCTGCTGCGTTCCATGAGTGAAATACGCTGCCCTTCAGAGCCATGCTCAGGCCGAACGGCACGAACGGACGTCCAACCAACGACCCGAGCGGCGCATGCCCCTTTTCTCAGGCGTGTACCCCTTTCTGAGCACTAACCCGATACCCAACGCTCTCGCGACGGAATCGGCTGCCCATCCCGGGAACGTCCCACGCTCAACCAGCGACGCGAGCAACCCGTCCGCGTCCTGGGAACTAACCAAACACCCAGCGCTTTGCGACGGTGATCGGCTTGCCCATCTTGGGGAACGTCCAGCGCTTGATCTTGGCCTCGACGCACTCAGCCAGGCCTTTGCCAACGTCATCCACTGACGTGTTCACGCTCAGCACTTTGCCATCGGTTCCAATCGTGATCTTCACGACCAACTTGCCCGATTGATCGCCGTACTTCTGGATGATTCTCTTGTAGCAGTTCTCGATCTGCTTGCTCTTGCTCTTGAAGACGCTCTCGAGACCGATCTTGTCGCCCTTGGCGACACTCTCCGGGATCTTAGTCTCCTCCTTGATCTTCAGCTCAACTTTGGCACGCTCACCGGTCTCAGCCGTCTTGGGGCCAGAGCCAATGATCTTGTTGCCGCCGCCTTCGACGGACTTCAGGGAGGGTTCTCCCGTGGCGTCGCCGGCTCCACCTAGGCCCAGGCCCGATGTGGGCCCGCCGCCACCGCCGCCTCCGATATCCTCGGCATTGAGTCCGCTGAGCGCGCTGATGTGCGCATCGGCGCCGACGATGTCCTGCGCGATCGCTCCACCCAGTGAGCTCTCTCCGCCGTCCACACCAAAGACCTGTCCGATGATCTTCTTGCCTTGCTCCTTACGCATCCGCTTCTCGGCCCGGGCCTGCTCAGCGGACTTAGGTGCACGGTCTTTCTTCTCCTCGACGGCCGCCTTCTCGGGCTTGACCTGGACATCCTCGACCACCTCAGTGTTCGTGTCGTCCTTTAGGCCCTCATCGTCTTTGTTCTCGTCCTCGTCTTCGACTTCCTCTTTCTTCTCTTCCTCCTCGATGGCCTCGGCCTCCTGGTCGAGATACCAGTCGGGGAGGTCTTCATAGCCCTCGGGTTCCGGCCAGTCCTGCAACATCACATAGAAGAGAGGACCGATCTGGAAGAGAGCGCTCATGGCAACGAAGATGAGGATGGCGGGCCCGAGGAACGTGGAGAAGCCGGCGAGGGCCCCGCCTCCAAGTGCCGTTGGAAGCATGCCTACCGAGGCGGACGGCGGAGTGACGAACTGAAACAGCAGACGGGTCTCCCCGATCGTCACCTTGCCTCGACCAGAGTCGTTGAGCTCGACGTCATATCCTGCTGCAGTCTTGGTCGCCGCGCTGACGTTGCGAAGCCGTGTCAGGTCGATGACCTCGTTGCCACCCAAGCTAATGCGCCCACCCATGCGGTCGTTGACATGGAGTATGTATCGACCTTGGGGGTTGAGCGTGAGCAGCGCATACGACGCTGGCATTGTCGAGGTAGGGATGACGAACGTGTTGGACAGCGTTTGCCCAATGGTCACTCCCACCCGTTTCCTAAGGAGTCGCTCTTCGACGCAGCGATCTCCCTGGAACACCCCGATACGCAGAACTTTTACGGCTGTTGGACCTGACATGGCGTTCCCTTCGGTCTTACACTGGGCAGAGCTGGTGGCCTTCGTCTTTCAGTGACTTCGGCCCCGCCAGTGACCCATCTGTGGAGGTCGAACCAAGGCGACCTGACCTCGATTCCACCCCCACACGAGTTCTTGCCTAGGGGATCGCGCCACTGAAGGCGAACTTGTTCTTGATGACAGCAAACCGGAACTTCTTGAACTCCGTCGATATCGCAGTCTGCATCACCTCGGCGATCAGCCGATAGGGCGTCTCCACATCCGCGATAATTGTCATCTCTCCCTGAAACTCTCCCTTCGTCTGGCGAGCAAAATTCTTCTGCTCTTCAACTGCATCCCTGAGGGCCGTCTCCAAAGGCTGAATAATCAACCCCGTGGCGCCGCCCTTCTTCAGCGTCTTATCGACCTTCCGGTCCGTCAAGGGCACCACCTGCTGCTCCATGACCACGATCGCCTTGCCGGTAATCGTCACTGTCGTCATGTCCTTCGGAATCACCTCAGAGGTGCTGAAGGGCAGGTCCATGTCCGGAAGCACCTTGATGGGCTCCTGACCGTAGTTCTTGAGCAAGAAGCACAGGATGATGGTCATCATATCCATCATCGAGTTCAAGTTCAGCGCCGCCTTCTCATCACCATGAGCCTTCTTGCGCTTCGCCTTCCTCTTGTCGCGCATGCGCTTCTGAAGCAGGTCGTGTATCTGCTTCTCTTGATTATCCATTAGATTATCTCCGTCGCTTTCGAAGTAGGCGTTTACTGAGTCGTGGGCAACCCAAGGACAACCAGAGGGAAGAGCCCCAGAGATCTCAACCCTGTTGCCCCCGTCTCCTCATCCGTCCCTTCGATCTGCACCACTGTAGAGTCATAGAGGTCTTCGGGCTTCGAAAACGAAGTTCCCTTGCTGGCGTCTTCATTACCCGGCGGCACCCGCTGGAACCGGCTCGTGTCCATCGCCTTGACGATGACCCCGAAGCTGATGTCAGCACCCGCCACAACCTCGAGCTGCTCATGGTCTGACCACATCGCATCGCCCTTGATAGAAAGGAGAGTGTTGTACAGCATCAGCCAATCATAGCGGTCGATAGGCTCTTTCGCCTCGGCGTCCCGAAGACAGATCGTCACCTGACTCCCGCGCCCCTGGCACTCGGGAATCGTTGGCATCGCACGCTCACCCTGAATGATCCAGAACCCTTCCTTGCTCACCATCAGTTGTAGACGCTTGGGGGGCTCCCCCGCGTTCGCAGCCGCTCCCAGAGACTTCTGCGGCATGGTCACATTGATGACGGTAATCTCGAGAAACACAACGCTCAAAAGGAGCAGTGGAATGAGAATTAGAACCAGGTTCATGATTGGAATGAGATCCAAGTCTCCGAAATCCTGCTCTTCTCGTACTTTCGCCATGACGCCTCCGTTCTATAAGACTTTCAAGTAACGGTGGCCTCAGCTGCCGCCTTTCGCACGACTGATCAGCAGGTTCTCCAACTTCACCGAATACTGATCAATCTCTTCGACGATCTTCTTCGACATACTTGACAACAAAAGGTGGGCAAACAAGGTCGGGATCGCGACGATCAGACCGAAAGCAGTCGTATTCATTGCGAGCGCGATACCGCGCGCCAACATCTCCTGCCGTTTGTCGGGGGTTGCAGTCTCGAGGGCCTTGAATGCGTCAATCAGACCGATGATGGTCCCGAGCAGTCCCAGAAGGGTAGCGATGTTCGCCAAACCAGCCAGAGTCGCCGTACGCTTCATCACCAACGGAACCACTTCCAGACTCGCCTCTTCGATCGCGTTCTGAATCTCGATTTCGCCCTTGTTGGCTCGCGTCAAACCAGCTTTGATCACCCTCGGCAACGCTGCACTCGGGGCTGCGTTGCAAAGCTTGATCGCGCGGTCGATGTTATTCGCCATCACCAGCTTCTGGATCTGCGCCATGAAAGCGTGCGCATTAATGTTGTACTTGAAGAAGATAAATACGAACCGTTCGATGACGACACCTAGGGCGAGAATCGAGACGCCTAGAATCAGGTACATCCAGATACCGCCAGTGGCGAACGCTTTCTTGATCTCACCCATGTCTCACTGACCTCCTTCCTCGAAATTTTTTGCCATGAGCAGTAGCCAGCTCCCGCTGCCCACATACGATTTATCGCCTCGCTGCCTTGGAGCAACCGTCGATATTCTTCACTTAGCCCTAGAAACCATAAGGCGCGGCGGTGCCCTTTGGACTTTGACCGCACTGCTATAGCACGCCTCTTTAAACCCGCCAACTCTTTTTGAAAGAGCGTTTCGGGAGCAAACCCGCCCCCTTTCAGCAACCACAACGCTCCCCATTCGTTGTCCCCCGACCGAACAACGACCACCTCAAACGAACCACAACATTACGAATCTCAAAACGGGGGATTCTCGACGGTGTCATAGAGCTCAGGGAGGAACGTCCGCTTGGGGTCGAGATTCTCGTACCGCAGCCCTTTGAATGCCAGCACTAAGTCGACACTGGGGATGTCCGCCTCGACATCCAACTGTTCGTCGTCCAGGAAGATGTCAACTGACTTGCGGCCACCACTGTCCTGCGCCATTGCACTCAAAGGAGCCAACACTACCGCACAACAAAAGACCGCGAAGATTCCCCTTACTACCCTGCTCATTTACCATCCTCCTCGAAGGGGTCGTCCCCACCGTCGTCGCTTGGCACAGGTTCGTCGCCAAAGGGGTCATCACCGGTCGTATCCTTGGGCTCGTCCCCAAATGAATCCGCGTCGTTGGCGCCATCGCCGAACGGGTCGTCCCCCCCACCCTCCTGCTCGATCTTCTTCAACTCGTCCTCAGCTTGCAGGATCTCGATCGCCTTGTTCGCCTTGGCGATGAACTGGTCTGGCAGCTCTGTCCCTTCTTCGTCGTCCCAGAGGTCACGGGCCTTTTGCAGCGTGGATTTCGCTTTCTCGAGCCGTGCCATTCCGCTGAAACTCGACAACGAAATGACCTCCGTCGCAAGGTACAAGGCACCGAGCGCAAAATGCGCATCCGCCCAATTCTGGTCGAACGAGATGGCTTTCAAGTAGGCAGCCTCGGCCTCGTCACCTCGCCCCTGGGCTTTCAACGCATTCCCGAGATTGAGGTGGGCGTCCTTGTAGTTCGGCGAATACTTGATCGCCGTTAGGAACGCCGACTCAGCGTCCTCAAAGTTGCGTGTGTTGTAGATCATCAACCCAAGCGCATTCTGGGCTTCTGGGTAGTCTCCACGAAGGTCCACAGCGTTGCGGAAGTACTCTTGGGCACGAATCTGGTTGTCGAGATGGAGATATACCTGCCCCTGCAGAAATTGGATCTCGGGGTCCGATGGGTCCATCTCGACGGCTTGGCCAATGATGTATTCCGCCAAACGGTACTTCTTAGCCTTGAAATTGGCGGCGGCAAGATAGTAGCGGGCACGCACATTCGCCTCGTCGCGCTTCAACACCACGCGAGCCTGGTCAATCGTGTCGTCATAACGGCCTGCAGCAACAAGCGACTCGAGTTGCGCGATCTTGTGAAAGATGTTGTCCGGCCGTCGGTCGACCCAAAGCTTGGCAGTTGCCTCGTAATCCTCGCCCGTTCGGATCTTTGTGCGAATCAAGTTCAGCAAGGCTGGCGAGAAATCCGGCTCGATATCTAGAGCCTTCTCGTAAAATTGCGCGGCCGTTCGCGCTTCACCGGCCTGGTCGCTGAGTACACCTAAATTATAGGCCGCGAGAAAGGCCTCGGCGTCATCCGAGAGAACCTTCTGCAGTTGCGAGGTGGCCTCGCTGACCTTCCCCTCGTCGGCCAAAGCCAACGCCGCGTCGATGCGCTCGTTGCTCTCGTCGCTCGCCTTCGCAGTATAGACGACCTTGATAGGCTCCTTCTTGATCTCGACCGGACCTTCGGCTTTCTTCTCGACCGCTTTGTTCGGCTCTTCGATTTGCTTGGGCGTGCTTGAACATCCCGCCGTCGCGATCAGCAGAACAACGCCAGCCATTATGCAGGTCATTTTGTGGCTCACTTGTCCTCCATGTCGACGTCTTTAGGCTCAACGTCCTGCTCACCCTCGCTCTTGGTCGCACGGAGCAACCCGGCCGGGGATGTAGTGGTCTGCGTCAGTGCCGTTCGCTCCCCTTCGAACATCGGGTATTCCTTCGGCGCAATGTCATTCAGACCGTTGAGGGACTTGCGGGTCCACTCGTTTACGATGCTGTTGTCGCGGCCGAACTGTACCACGGCCTCGTAGTTCTCCCTGGCCTTGTCTTTGAGCTCAAAGGCTCCTTCGAGAAGGCTCTCGAGAAATCCGTCGCAAGTGTCCGCATCGAACGACGGCGGGCACTCGGCCTGCTCCATCGAGCTCGCGAAATTGTGGAACATGCCGCCGATGCTGTACAGAGCGGCCATTGTCCACTCGGCGTTCTTATAAGTCAGCACTTGATTGAACTTCTGTGCCACGACTGCGGAGCCTTCCTTCTTGCTCGCGACATTCTGCTTGAACTGCTTCAAGGTGCCATTGAGCTTGATCTTGCTCCAGCTCTTGAACTCCATGTCGGCCAGAAGGTACTGCGCCTTGGCGGCGAGGTAGTTGGCCTTCGTCCCCCCGACCGACGGGCTATCTTGATAAACCGTCACAACCTTCTCGTAGAATGGTTTCGCCTTCTTCAGGTCGTTCTTCTTGTTGAAGTAGTCCCCTTGCTTCACGTAGCTCGTCAACGTGAATACCCGGAACTCGGGATCTCCAGCGTACTTCTTCCGGAACTTCTCGAAGGTCTTGTCCATCTTCGAGTAGTTGCCCATTTCTTCGTACATCAGGCACGCCTCGAAAAGGAGCTCTGGTGCGTCCGTCTGCTCATTGTGTTCGTCGTGGTAACGCTCCATCAGTTGCGCAGCGCGTTCGAAGCTCTCGGTGTACTTCAGGATGATCGCGGCCTTGCGCAGCGCGGTGACGCGCTCTGGGTGATCAAGGAACGTCTGCCGCTTGCTGTCATGCAGCTCCAAGTAACTGTCGACCGCGGTCTCGAAATCGAAGAACCGTTCGCCGTTCACGCCGACTCGGTACAAGGCGTCCGCCGCCTCTGGCTTGTCGTTGTATTCCGTATACACGCGCTTATAGAGCCGCATCGCCGACTCGTAGCGCTGGATGCGCTCATATGCGACACCGGCGTTGTACAGGGCTAGGTGGATGTCATCGAAAGTTGGGTTCTCGTCAGCGATCCTTTCGTATTCGTAGGCCGCCTCTGCGTATTGCTCGGCATCAAAGAGCTGGCGCGCCTTTTCGAAGAGGGCGCTGTACTTGATGTCCTGCAGTTTCGTGTCGAGGTCGCTGGTTCCCTCACCGGTGCCCAACTTCTTCTCGCGGAGCGAATCACTGATCTCCGCGACCTTATCGAGGTCACCCTCCTCTTGATACGTGTTGATCACGAACCCGGCAGACACCACAGCAAAGTCCGTCTCTGGATGCTGGTCGATGATGCGTCCAAAACGTGTCCGAGCCTGCTCGTAGTCGCCGTAGTGGTAGTACGTCAGCGCGTTGAGGTACTCGTAGTCATCTTCGAGCGGCTCCTCCGTCTCGGGTCGACGCGAGTCGAGGTGGTACTCTGCGTACTTGTCGCGAGCGTCCAACACTCTCTGGGTCTCCTGCGGAATCGGACGCATTACCGCCTTCTGTCCGTCGCGAGCCGCGAGCTCGGCTTCGATTGCCGCTTGATCTCCCTTGCCTTCCGAAGCCAACTCCGAGAGCAGGTACGTCGGGACGATGCTCGCTTGAACGGCACCGCGACCATATAGGGTCTTGATGTCCTCGGGGGGCAGTCCGAGTGGATCGACCTGGCCTTGCTCAACCCCTTGGTAGAGCAAGATGCTCCGCGCATCGATCGAACCCATCGCCGCGTCTCTTCGGAAACGGCCGTCGGACAGGTCTCGAATGTCATCGAACACCACCGCCGAC
Organism: Deltaproteobacteria bacterium CG_4_9_14_3_um_filter_63_12; assembly: GCA_002789955.1. Lineage (GTDB taxonomy): Bacteria > Myxococcota_A > Bradymonadia > UBA4248 > UM-FILTER-63-12 > UM-FILTER-63-12. The sequence goes on from PFUG01000425.1 coordinate 20,314, forward strand.
TTCTCGTATTGTTCAGAGTTGTAGAGCGCGTCGGCGAGAATGTAGCGATACAGATAGACGTCTTGGTCGTTGGGATACTTTTCGAGGAACCCTTGTGTCAGCTCGGCGGTACGCGTGTAGACCTCGATGGCCTTGGCTCTCGTCGTATCATGCTGGGCTTGCAACTCGGCTTGTGTCGCAGGGCTCCTCGCGGAGTCAGCCTTGGCCAAAGCCTCCTCTGCAGCGACATCGAGCTCACCAGCTTGCGTGTAGTACGTGCTGATGGAGTACATCATCGCCTTGCGTGCGATTGAATCCGCGTAGGCGATGGCCTCAAGGTTGCCATTCTGCTCCTGGCACTTGTACCACTCCGAGGTCTTCCCATAAATCGCGTCGAGATTCGACTGCACCAACACCGCTTTCTCTCTCTGCTCCGAGAGGTTGAGTGCAGTGATGTAGGACTGGTGGATCTTGGGATTCTCGGGATTGCATACGTCTCTCTGCAGGAGAGCCTCATAGGCCTCTGCGGCGAAATCGTACCGGGCCTGCTCGGCGAGGGTGTCGGCGTAGACTCGCAGCACCTCCAACTCAAAGTCCTGTCCACTATTCAGGTACTTGTTGAACCGCGACATGCCAAAGTCCGGGTCACGGTCGATGGTGTCCTGCAGGTTCCAGTCCTCTTCGGCCAGGGCGGCGGCCATGAACTCGATGGCCTCTTGGCGCAACGACGAACCCTTGGGAACCTGGTCGGCGTACTCCACGAGTTCGATGAAGCGGTGGATCATGCTGTCGTAGTCTTCGTTGTAGTATTCTGTCCAAGCCAGCCGGTAGAGCGCGCGGTCATAGATCGCGTAGTCGGGTCCGTAAGCCACAGCCCGTGCGTAATACGATTTGGCGACATCCCACGTCACCTCGGACCCGACCCCCTGGATGGCATCCTGGGAACGGCTGAAGTGGTACTCCCCGATACGCGTCAACGCCTCTGGCGTCTTCGAGCTGTCTGGGAACTTCTCTACCAACGCCATGAACGTGTCGTTGGCGGCGTCCTCTTGGTCCATTTGGAGCTGGCAGAAGCCAAGTAGGTAGTAGGCGCCGTCCGCCTGCGGGAAGTTCGGGAAGCGGCGGATGAGCTCGCCGGAGTAGCCAATCGACTTGCTAAAGTCAGGATAGTCCTGAGTCAGCGTCGATGGATCCGCCGAGAGATACTCTTCATCCGCCTTCTCGTAGTGAAGGACCGCGAGCCTGTAGAGCACCCCGGGGGCATAGGTCTCGTTCCGACCGTGTTTTTCGAGGAAGCGCTCGAGGCGAGCGATGGAGTCGGTGCGTTGGATCCGCTCGTCGTCTCTCAGCTTGGTGAGCTCACCCGCATAAACCTTATCGATGCTCTTGAGCTTGGCGTCGTACTCGGAGAGCACTGCGGTGCGCAGCTCGTTGCGGTACTCCGAGACCTCGTCAATGTACCGGAGGGTGGCGTTTTGGTACGCGGCCAGCTCAGCGATGGTGTTCTCATCGGCATTCGGTGGTGTTGGGATCGGGTCGGAGAAGACACCGGTCTTCGGTTGCGCCTCGGCATCTGGAGCAGTGGGCGCGGCGGCAGCCCCATCTGTGGGTGCTGGACCTTCGTCCGCCGTCTCGGTGTCGGCCTCGGCCAACTCTGGCTCTGCTGCATCCTCGTCCTGAGCCCAAACCAGGGCCGGAACGAAGAGAGCCAGCCCCGAGAAGGCCAACCAGCAGAGCATTGGGCTCTTCCATGTCCTTCGATTCATCAGGGTTCCTCGCTCTCTTGCCCGAGCTCTTTGAGCACCTGCTCGAAGTCCTGCTCGAGGATCTCTCTCTCTTTGTTGCGCTCGGACATCAACCGCTCGATTCTTTGGCTCTTCGCATCCTTCTGCAGCCAGGCAACGTCGACGACGCCGACGTCCGCGGCCAAGATGAGGTCGTCGAAGAGGTTCTTGACATGCTGCCAGTGGTGGTAAGCGATCTCACCGGCGACCAACTCGACGTCGCCGTGCAGCTGGTCATATCGGACATCATATTGCTCGAGGAGGGAGCGCTCGATCGCGATTCGCAGCTTGATCTCGGAGACCTTCGAGTCGACCACGCCGGCCACTTGCTTTCGCAGCGTGTCCAGCTCGCCCGACAGGGAGTCGACCTCGGCTCGATACTGGTCCAGCGCCTCGAATTCACCGGAGCGGCCACCGCGCGCAGTGGCCAACTCGGCCTGCTCAGCCTTGAGCGCGTCGCGATACTCATTGCGGACCCCAGACTCACGGTCGGCCAGGTTGGCGCTCATTCCTCCCAACGAAGACTGGATGCGCAAATCGCGCTCCACGGCCAGCAGCTCTTCATGAAGCAGTTTGACGGTCTCTTTAGTGTCATTCAGCTCTTTGCTCAGCTGAACCTCCTCCTCTTCGGTGAGATCGGACTTTGGCCCGTCGATTAAGAGCCACCGTTCCATGGCTTCAACCTGCAAGCTCGTGGCCTCCAACACGGTGCTGAGTCGGTATGCCTTGAGGCTACGGTCTTCGAGAGCTGCGCGCATCTCGCGCTCACGTTGAACGTAGGCGTCGCGTGAGTTTGGAAGCTCTTCGTAGGCCTTCTCTTTTTCCTCGCGGCCGCCCTTTGCAGCGGTGTCGACGTCGAGCATCTCAGCCTCTAGGTCGTTGATGTCCCTCTGCAGCGCCTGCAGTTTCCCGTCGAAGTCCAACGCCGCCACCCACGCCCCGCGCAACTCCGCGAAGAGCTCGTAGCGGTTTTCCGATTGGAGTGCGGCCTCCAGCTCGGAGATGAGTGCGCGAGATTCCTCGATGTTTTGTGCGCTTTCGCCGAGGGAATGCACCATCTCTGAGGCCTCGACGGTCTGCTTATCCGGCTTGATCCAGCGGCTCGCCGAGCGCGGCAGATACTGAGCCCGGCCAACCTCATCGCGGGCAACTAGGTCTTGGAAAAAGGCCAGCTCATCGGGCTGCCCTTCAACCAACGCGTTGAGCTCGAGCAACACGGGTTCGTAGGTGTGCAGAATAGTCTCGTAGGTATCGAGGGCCTTCTCGTATTGTCCGGAGTCCTTGAGCAGATCCCCGGCGAGCCGCTGCCCATCTGGGCGGAAGAGACTGTCTGGCTTGGCGAGGTCGAGGATCTCGAGGTTTCGCAGCGCAGCCTTGACCTCTCCACGGCGGATGAAGGTCCAGGTGATCTCGTAGAGCGCCTGATCGAAGACGTCGCTGTTGCGGTCGATGTTCTGGTAGGTATCGAGCGCCTCGGTCCACTCCTCCCGCTCGTAGTGGATGCGGGCTTTGGCCATGTTGGCCAAGTCGAGCAGCCCAACGGATTCTGCCTCGGCGAAGGCTGGGCCTTGCTCCAGTACCGTCACAAAGTTTGCCTCGGCCTCATCCAGATGTCCGAGCTTTGCTTGGACGACTCCGGCAAAATAGACCCCCTTCAGGCCGAGCAGCGAGGTCGGTTTAATGAACGCAAAGACCGCGGCCGCCTCGTCTAAGCGGCCTTCTGAGTAGAGCCCCTTTCCGCGCGCGTAGAGCAGGCCGGGCTCGGTGTTTGCGTCGGTGCCGATGTGGAGTTCCTGGTAGATCGTGTCCACAGCAGACCAATCTCCCGAGACGATGCCTGACTCGAGCAAAAGCGCGACCGCGGCCTGCTGGTCTTCCGGCCGCCCCTCCTTGAGCACCTGCAGGATCCGCCGCCTGGCGCTGGCGTGGTGGCCACTCTCGAAGAGTGCTTGAGCTTCGAGGAACAAGGCCTGTTTGTACCCTGGCTTGTCCTTCCACTGCTCGCGACTAACGATGTCAAGAAACAGGACGCTCGCCCTCTCAGGGTCGCCCAACTCCATCAGCTTGAGGCCTTCCGCTAGTCGCAGCTCGAGTTGGAACTCCTCCTCGGCCAGGACCGAGCCGACGTAGCGGTCGCTGAGCTCCTTGAGCGAGGCGCGCGCGCTCTCGAGCCGCTCGCCAATCGTGTTGAGCGAATTGCCACCCAGGTCTTCTTGCGACTGCGCCGTCGAGGCGGCCATCATGCTGAGCACCAGCCAAACGGCTGAGGCGAACCACAGCTTCTTCGAAGGGTCTATGGACATGGGTCCTCTTCTTACTTGCTCGTGGCGGCGACCGCCGAATTCGACTGGTCCAGTTCGTGCTCGGTCGTCTCGTATTGAATGCTCGGACGATCTTCGAGGGGCGTGAAGAATCCGCCCTTCTCGTGGGCCCGCACGATGATCTCGTGGGCCCGGCCTTCCTCAGCATTGAAGACATAGCTCGAACTCAAAGAGTACTCGTACCCATCCATGTAGCGGAAGATTCCCCAGTCGTTGCCCTTGTAGACCATCTTGACGACGAGCCCGTGGCTTCCTGGTACGACTTTCTCGTCGATCACGACTTCGGCATCCATCTTGTCCAGCTTGCCCGAGTAATCCAACCTCTCGAACTTCGGGTCGCCGTCCAGCGCGTAGAGCACTTGGATGAGTTGGTACTCCGCCCCCATCTCGTTGGAGTGGATGACCACCACTTTGCTCCCGGCGATCGTGCGGCGCAGCACGGATTCGCGCAAAAGAAGCAGACGACTCTTCGTGGCGAACGTGTCCTCCTTGAGGATGTCGACCTGGTTGCCGATCTCTCGCAGTCGCTGATCCGTTGCGTTGCGGTCCTCGAGCTGCGCTCCCCCCTCGAGCGGATCCACGAGAGGCTCCGCGGCCGTATTGACCTCATCGGCCGCTGCAGGAACCTCGACGACTGGGACCGTGGGTTCCTCGGCCGGTGTCGCTTCCGTCTGGGCCGAAACTCCAGAGGTCGTCAGCAACACTGCGATTGCCGAACAAACGGCGACGATTCCCTCAAAGCCGATCCAACCTGTCCTAGGCATTTGCATCTCGCCTTTCCTTTGGTGCTGCGAACAGCTCGACCATCGAAATCTTTGACAGAAACAGGCCGTTCACCTTTCGCTCCATCACGCGGAGGGCGAACCGGACACTCGGGGGTCTTCTTCCCGCTGAATTCACGAACGCACAATCTAGTGGTAAACGACACACGTTGCAATCGTCCTGGCGAACGTCCGAGCACGGCTCACAAGCTTCTAAATTTGCAGATCAAAAAGCTTCCGGGTGAGTCCGCAGACTCACGGTTCGCAAAAGATCCCTTGGGCTGCGAATCTCGTACTGTAGAGCTGCGCTGGTCTCCTGGCCAGGCGCAAACGTGCCCAGCAAGTGCTTGGCAGTCGATTGATACTCTTGAAGCTGGTTGCTATATTGCATCGCCTTGGTCGTCGCTGGATGGAGTGCCGTCCAGTCCGCTTGGGAAGTCCCGATGAGCTGTCGTGCTTCCTGCTTCCCCACGAGTAGTGGATGTTTGACCGTATCACCATCTCGGAGGTCCCGACCAGTCGAACCTTCCGAATCGCTTTTACCCTTCTGAAGCCTGAGGGGTGGAGGACCGTTCACGACAACCAGTGGCTCGCGTTCGCTCCATCTTGGCGCCGGGACTCTGGCTTCGCTGTGCTGATGCCGAACAAGGAGTGTACAGGGGACGAGCGTCTCCTTGGTCGCACACGTGGGATCGAGAACTACCTCGAGACCGTCTTCACCGAGCTCCAAGAGGTCACCCTCGAGGAGAACGAAGACGAGATGGGTCCTTACGACCTGCAGGCTTTCCGTGGTCGATTGCCGGGTGTCTTCGGACGCGTGATCCTCGTTGTTGCGTCTGTAGCCGTCGAAGACGTCAACTTTTTCCTAGTCGGGTTCTCCCAGGACGAGCGCTTCGAGGTGCTCGAACCTACCTTTCGGGCGATGGTGGGGAGCTTCCGGCCCATGGTCACCGTCCCGCGATGAGCAGGGAGACGTCGGTCGAGCTGCCTCCCTGGATGAGAACGCTCATCGAAGGTGGCGAGGTCGATGCGCTCAGGCCTAGGAGTCGTCAGGAAACAACCTGCCCATTTGGGCATCGCCAGAGGCGCGATGGCAGCGTCGGTCTGCTTCGACGATGCTGGGCATCGCCTGCATCGACCTCCTTGCCCTCCCTCCTCTGACTTCGCCCAAATGCGCATTTTGTTCCCGGACGACTCCTCAGCGCCACCGGAGTGTGGAGCTACCGTGGGACCTGCGTAGAACACCCCAAGGTCATTGCGCTCTTTTCGCGCGGCATTCGGCGTACGATCGACGGACATAAGGGTTCTCGCAATTGGGCGGCACGTCTACCCGATCGAGGTCGAAGACACCGCACTCTTCGTGGTCGACTACTTCGCAGCTGACGACCTGCTGCGACTGTCGCTCAGCGACGGAACGGAGCAGACGGTGGGTGGAGTGGCCCTGAGCTACACCGAGGCCGGCATCTACGCCAAGCTCGACAACGGCCTCACGGCCCGCTTCGCGCGCCAAGCACTTCGATTTTGCGGAACAATGTCTTCAGTAGGGCGAAGCGCTCAGCCTGCGATTCGGCTCGACGACCTTGAGGCGACGAGACCCTTGACACGCTCAAAGCACGCTCACGCCCTCAATCCTCTTCCGGAATCCAGTCCCCCTCGATGGAACCATCCTCGAATTTGACCTCGGCGGCGGTCGCGAGCTTGAGACATCCCTCAGCCTGCCCACCGTAATTCAAGTCCTTGATCTCTTGCTCATCAAACGAGTCGAAGAACCTCATTGGCGTCTTGGTTTCGGTCATTGGTTTCGGTCCTCTTTACGTTCGGAGCCAGCAGGACTGGCGTTGCGTGCGGCTCGATGTCGAATCGAAGGACATCGCGACCGCAAGAGTGATAGACGGACTGGCGCTGCGCGGCAAGGATGCCAGCGCTTGCTGCCCGGCGACTCAGCCCGTTGCGGGCTCTTGAACGGTGGGTTAGGCTGCCGGCCCTAATGAAAGGAACGCCCCCAAACCTCAGGAGTGCTGTGGCCATACGCCTGATCTGCCGAGATGGGTCGATCGACCAGACCTTCACACAGAGCCTCGTCACCATCGGCCGCGGACCTGGCAACACCGTCCGCGTCGAGAACGCCCAGGTCTCGGGCATCCATGGACAGATCGTGCTGTCCGAAGGCGTCTATTGGTACCACGACCTCAAGAGCACCAACGGCTCTTTGGTCGAGAACCACCTCGGCAGTTTTGCCCTCGATGGGCAACAGCAGCGCAGCGCGCCTCTCTCCGACGGAGCACGCCTCGTTCTTGGTGACCAGCGCGCTCCTGTCGTGTTCGAGGTCGTCGTCGTCGAGGACGAAGCCGAGAAGGATGAAAACGTCCCTCGTACCGTGATCGTGAGCCGTTCCATCGCGGAAGCCAGCCGACTCAGCGTGCAGATGTTGACCGACTCCGCGTCGAGTCATGGGAGGCTGAAGCAGCTGTTGGCGCTGACGGAGAGCTTGCAGGCGAAGCTGGAGCCTTCGAGCATCGCCGATCAGTTGATCAAAACCATCTTCGCGTCGGTGCCGCTCTCTTCCGTAGCCGGCGTCTATTTCGAAAGCGAGAAAGGGCTCGTGCCCGTGCTACTGCGCGCCCGCAAGGCCGCAGAGCCTCTGGCGTTGCCCTGGCAACGCGTCGGCCCGCTCTTTCTCGAAGCCGTTCAAGAGCAAAGAGTCGTCCAGGTCGAGGACGAGCGTTCGATCGCCCACCGCTTCGAACGAGCCGCCCCTAGCCTGCGCGCTGCCGTGGCCTGCCCTCTGGTTGAGGGAGATGTGGTCAAAGGGGTCTTGGTCGTCGCCAGCCCGGAGCGCTTCAACGAGAGCGACGTCGACTGGATTGCGTTGCTCGGCTGGCAAGTCCAGCTCGCGCTGCGCAACGCCAAGCTCTTCACGGAGCTCGAGGGCTTGAAGAGCAAACTGGAAGAACAGAACTCGTTCCTGCGACGAAGCCTCGACAAAGAGACCCATGGAACCGTCGAGATCGTCGGCGAGAGTGCCGCGCTGAAACGGACTCTCAAACAGGTTGAGATCGTCGCGCGAACCGACACCACGGTCCTCGTGCTCGGTGAGACTGGGACTGGAAAAGAGCTCGTCGCACGCATGCTGCACGATAAGAGCCCCCGCGCCGCCGGATTCTTTGCCGCAGTCAACTGTGGCGCCTTGACCGAAACCTTGCTCGAGAGCGAGCTCTTCGGACACGTTCGAGGCGCCTTCACTGGGGCGAGTCGAGACAAGAAGGGCCTCTTCGAGGTCGCGGATGGCGGCACGCTCTTCCTCGACGAGTTCGGCGATGTGTCTCCCAGACTCCAGGTCAAGCTCCTGCGCGTTCTCGAGAACGGCGAAGTGACGCCGGTCGGCGCCGTGCAGAGCCACACCGTCGACGTGCGCATCGTCGCCGCGACCAACAGAGACCTCAAAGCCGAAGTCGAGGCCAAGCGCTTCAGAGAGGACCTCTACTACAGAATCAACGTCTTTCCGCTCCAACTCCCGCCACTGCGTGAGCGACTCGGCGATGTCGAACGCCTCTGTGAGCACTTCCTCGCCCGGTTCAACGAGCGCTTCAAGAAGTCCCTCAAAGGCTTCAGCCGCGGCGCCCTAGAGCGGTTGCAGAGCTACGGCTGGCCGGGAAACGTGCGAGAGCTCCAGAATGAGCTCGAACGGGTCGCGCTGCTCGCCGAAGATCACACCACCATCGGCGCCGAAGATCTGTCCGAACGTATTGTTGGGGCCATAGAGTTGCCCACCCGCTTCGGCGCACTGCACGAGACCATGGAGGAGCTCGAGGCCCGCTACATTCGTCGCGTCCTGGCTCGGCACGACTACAACCGCACGCAGTCGGCCAAGACCTTGGGCATCAGCCGACAAGCCCTCACCGCCAAGCTGCACAAGTACGACCTCATCGACCTGAAGTGACCTGACCCGCGGTCGGGTGGAGGACCTCATGAGCGAAAGCGAAGCGACTGAGACAGGAACACCCGTGGTGCTGCTCGGCTGGGACGGCCTCGAGGCGATCGCTGTGCGCCTCGAGGTGCGCGACCACTCCCTCACCGAGACCCGCGCTCACCTGCACGCCGCACGCAAGGGCCTCGCCGACGACTTTCTTCGCGCACCAGTGACGACGCGCGAATTCCCGAATGCAGGCGCCGCGCAGGAGGCGATCAAGAACCGGATCGCCGAGCTGCAGGAGCAAGGCATGGACTTCGGCGCCGAGCCGCTCACCCTCGAGTCCTTTGCCTCCTTACCACCCCTCATCGAACAACACCTCAAGACCGTGCTCGTTCCAGACCCAGAGGGCGACCAGGAGATTCTGACGCGCTTTGGTGGCCTGCCGCGGCTGGCGAAGGACGCCCTCTGGCCGGCCTGTGGGTGCTGCGAGAACCCGCTCTCCTTCCTCGGGGAGATCGAGCTCCCGTCGGTGCGCGAATCCACGCAGCTCTTCATTTGCTTGCACGGGGGACGCGCTGGCTCCTGCGTACCGCGAGTCATCGTGCACAGCGTTGACCTCGCCGACGCAATGGAAAGGGAGGCGTTCCCTCACACCGAGGTTTTCGGCGAGACCGTCATTTCGAATTGGAAGACCCGGCGCGAGCTGCCCTCGGCTGCCGACCACCGCAGACTGGGGCTGCGAGCCAAAAGGCCGAGCTCTCGCCCAGTGCTCGAGGCGCATTTCTCCGGCACCAAGATCGGCGGATGGCCGACGTGGGGCGAGTTCCCCGAGCGACCCATCTGTGAAGCCTGCTGCAAACCGATGACGCTCGAGCTTCAAACCTTGGGGATTCCACCCGACCTCCTGTGGGGCGCGCCAGTGGGACACATCCAGGTGTTCCGGTGCGTCCCCTGTGACCGCCGCCTGGCTCAACACGTTCCGCCTCCCGGCTGACCGAGGTTTTTCGGACGATCGGTCAGCAGGAGCTCTGGCGGCCGTTGGTGTGGCAGATGTCTGTGCGCCGCGACACCGGACGCGCAGAGTCCAGCAGCCTCTGACTCCGTGATGGCGATGATATTTTACCGAGAGAAGTGTTCTGTCGTCACCGCCGACCAAGCGAACCGAGAGGTCTGCCAGTCACCGGCGAGCAAGAGAACACTTGACCCGCGGGGGCCTTTGGGACAGCCTCGGCGACCGCAATTTCACAGTTGGAACCTCCTCGAGCTTCGTTGTGGACTCGAGTCGAGCGACTTTTGAGAGACCCGTACAGGAAAGGTGCGCCATGGCTCAAGAGATCGTCGTCAACGTCAATGGTGCAGCCGCTTCGGGTTGAGCCGACTCAGCCGCGAGAAGCTCTATGGGAAGAAGTCGCGAGTGATCGTCGACCAAAACGAAGAGCCCTGCGTGGTCGGGTTCCTTACCCGCGATGGCGCCGCGCTCATCCCCCCAGGATGCGTCGCCAGCCTCTACGTCGACGAGGGCAACCGCGTCGTCGAACGCGGCGAGCTCGTCGCGGTCGACGCGACGGGAAATCCGGTCCAAGCGATTTCCTCGACGCTCGGAAACGAACAACCGCTCACCGGCCCCATCGACCCCAGGCGAGTCCTGGACCACCTGACGACTGCCGTCTATCAGCTCGACGCCACCGAGGTCGGCGCCGCTCTGGCGGCGAAGCTGGCCGGCGGAGACATCTTCGAGGGCCGCTTCTCGTACCGCGGTGGCTTCGGGGATTCGGCCATGTTTCTGCTGCAAAACGACGCGGGGTTCTTCGCCCTCATCGGCAGCCCGACGAATTTCGAGTTCGTCAGCCGCGACCTTCCGGCCGCGGAAGACGACGAGAACGACGAAGCGATCGACGACGACGACGAACTTGACTTCGGCATGATGTAGGGGAAAGAAGATGCCACGACTCATCAACATCACAGACGAGCGCAAACGTGACGCTCAGGTCTCGATTGCCTCGCCGAAGCGCGCTGAGCGCTGGTCCTACATTGGGCCGGACAGCCAACCGGTGGCCAACGAGCGCTTCATCAAAGCCACAGAGGGCCACGACTTCCAGGCCCTGCTTCGAACCCACGGGGACCCGCGCAACGTGAGCCAGGCGCTCATCGACGGCGACCCCGAAATCGACCTGGAGTTGGTCGGACGACGTCTCGGAGAGGTCGACCGCGTCTGGGTCCGCAAGGACGGCAGCATCCTCTATTCGGCTCGTCCCCTGCTGGTCGTGAGCAACCCAGCCGGCGAGGAGACCTCTCGCGGCGACTTCGTCGACGTCGAGGCCACTGTGACGGAAGACGCGGCGCTGCCGTGGTCGGGAAAGCTCTTTCCCATCGCAGAGGTCGTGCGCCGCTTCGTCCTCGGCCGCAAGGTCCAGCTGCGGCACATCAACGGCTTGACCTTCGATTTCCTCTTCGAGATCGCCCAGTCGCTGCACACCGCCAACAAGATGGTCTTGGTCGGCGCGGGCCCCAAAGCCGCCAAGCCCCTCATCTTCCAGTCCAATGGCAGCCCCTTCCGCGGCTTCCTCGAGGGTCGCGTCGAGGGTGACGCGTTCCTGTTGGTCCTCCACCTCTCGAACCTCGAGCTCAAGCAGGTCGAATCATGAGCATCGCCACGAACTACGCCGACTACGGCTCAGGAAAGCTCGCCCCCGCCGACAGCATCGACGACCCCGTCCTGGCCGGGAAGCTCAAGAAGTACAAGAAGACCGTCGCCAAGCGCTACCGTATCTGTGAGCCCGACGTCATCGACAAGCGTCTGCCCGAAGGCACCCTGTGGCTCTCGCCCAAGATCGACGGGCAGCTCTGGTTCCTCATCAAGAAAGACGGCGACGTCGCCATGTGCGCCTACAACGGCCGTGTCCTCAAGGGCGTGCCCGTGGTCGACGAGGCCGAGGAGCTCTTGAAGTCGGTCGGCGACATCATCATCGCTGGCGAGCTCTTCGCCATCCCGCCCAAAGGCGAGGGACGCCCCCGTGTGCACCACGTCAACAAGGCGTTGGCCCAAGGAGACCTCGACAAGACCTTGGGCTTCAAGGCCTTCGACCTCGCCGAGGAAGGCGACGTCGACCTCCTCGGCGAGCCCTACGGCGGCCGCCTCGAGCGCCTCAACGCCCTGCTCGAGGGAGGACGCCGCGTCTCGGCCATCACCACCGTCGAAGGCGACCGCACTGCGGTCTCGAACTACTACCAAGAGTGGGTCCGTTCCTCGAAGTTCGAAGGCATCGTCGCCCGCTCCGAGCAAGGCCTGACCTACAAGATCAAGCCCACTCTCTCGGTCGACGTCGTCGTCATCGCCTTCGGCGAAGCCCACAACAACGGCGTCGCGCAGATGCGTGAGCTCACCGTCGGCGTCATGCGCGACGACGGCACGTTCCACCTCATCGGCACCGTGGGCAACGGCTTCAGCGACGAGGATCGCGTCGCTTGGCACCGTCGCTTGGCCGCCATGGAGGTGACGAGCTCCTTCCGCTTGGCCAACCGCGAGGGGACGCTGTGCCGGTTCGTGCGGCCCGAGATCGTCATCGAGGTGAAGTGTTCTGACCTCATGGATACCGACAGCTCCGACCTCCCCGTCCGCCGCATGGTCGTCGAGTACGCGGAGGGGAATTACGCGACGCTGGGCGTCATGCCCATCCCGTCCATGCTCTTCCCCATCTTCCTGCGGGAGCGCGACGACAAGAAGGTCGACATCCCGTCGATTGGCTTGGACCAGATCTACCAGCACCTGCCGTTCACGGCCCGGCACGAGACGCCGAGATTGGTCTCGCTGTCCACCGCCGAGGTCATCCGGCGCGAGGTCTACACCAAGTTCACGAAGAAGGATGAGACGACCGCCGTGCGGAAGTTCGTTGTCATCGCCACCCACAAGGACAAGGAAGATCCCCGCTACCCGCCGTTCGTGGCGTTCTTCACCGACTACTCGCCGACTCGCTCCGAGCCGTTGAAGACGGCGCTCAAGGTCGCTCCTACGCTGGAGGACCTCGAGATCCACATCAAGGCGTGGTTAGTCGAGAACGTGAAGAAGGGTTGGGATTTGCACGCAGGTTGAGGTCCGGTCCCGTCTGATCCGCGCGGCAAGCCGCGCTCTGGAGTTTGTACACATCTCTGGAGCTTGTACACATGTGGGATCGAGCGGGCGGACGTCGTTCGCCCAAGGTTACACCTTGGGCTGGGGAATGTTCGGCCCCCAAGGGGCCGATGCCTCGGGCTATGCCCTCGGCGGCTTCGACATCGCTTGGAATGCGGCCGTTC
>PFUG01000455.1 GCA_002789955.1 Deltaproteobacteria bacterium CG_4_9_14_3_um_filter_63_12
AGCGGACACAACCAATCGTTGGCCGAAACCACGCACGTGCTGGGGTTGCCTCTGAATACCAGGCGAAACCCGTAGGCCTTGCGACCGCTCACAAGAAAAACGGCTGCCCTCTCGATTCGCCTGAGGTATAACCCCGAGCCTCAGAGGTCGAACGTGCGCGCGCTGCGCGCCGTCCAGAGCTCACAATCGTGTCAACACAACGGCAATCGTCACGGGCTCGCCTAACCCGGCGAGGCGTCCGCGGCGTACCGACATCCTCAATCCCAGCGGCCAAACCCGCGGACTCGACGGGTCTGCGACGGATGGTCAGCAAAAAGTTTGGAGAGTTCATGTCCGAGCATCGATTCATCAAAGCCTGTCGACGAGAAGAGACCGATTGCACCCCTGTCTGGTTCATGCGCCAGGCCGGTCGCTACCTGCACGAGTACATGGCCGTGCGCGCCGACCACTCGTTCCTCGAGATCTCGCGCAGCCCCGAGCTGACCAAAGAGGTGACTCTGCAACCCCTGCGCGCCTTCGACCTCGACGCGGCCATCATCTTCGCCGACATCATGACGCCCTTCGAGGGCATCGACATCGACTTCGACATCGAGGCCGGCGCCGGCCCCGTCATCACCGAGCCCGTGCAGACCCTCGCCGATCTCGAGCGCATGAAGCCCTTCGACGCCTCGAAGGTCGACTTCCTCTTCGAGGCCATCGGCCAGGTCGTCGCCGAGCTCGACGGCCAGGCCCCATTGATTGGCTTTGCGGGCGCGCCGTTCACCTTGGCGTGCTACCTCATCCAAGGCCGCTCGTCGCGCGAGTTCGGTAAGGCCCGCCACATCATGTACACCCAGCCCGAGCTCTGGGACGGCGTGATGACCAGGCTCTCGAGCATGGTCGTCGAGTACCTCGAGCGCCAGGTGCAAGCCGGCGTCGCGGCCGTTCAGGTCTTTGACAGCTGGGTCGGGCTGCTCTCGCCCTACGACTACAAGACCAAGGTCGCGCCCTACATGAAGGGCATCTTCGACGCGCTGGCCGGCACCGGGGTGCCGAGAATCCACTTCGGGACCGGCACCACTGGGCTCCTCGAGCTCATGCGCGACGCTGGCGCCGATGTGATCGGGTTGGACTGGCGCATCTCCCTCGACGAGGGCTGGAGGCGCGTCGGCTACGACCGTGCGGTGCAAGGCAACCTCGACCCCGTCTTGCTCCTCTCCGACATGGAGACCGTCAAGACGCAGATGCAGCGCATTCTCGACGAGGCGGCGGGCCGGCCGGGGCACATCTTCAATCTGGGCCATGGCATCATCCGGACCACGCCGCGCGAGCACGTCGCCGAGCTGGCCAAAGCGGTGCACGAGGCGTCGAAGCGGTAGTTGTTTCGTGTGGGTCCGAATTTCGCGGCCGGTTTCCGGGTTTGGCCCTCACGTCGGGATTCGTAGCCGATGAGGAAGCCGAAGCTGAGCCGGGTTTGTTGGCTCCTCAGGCCTCACCGCCGGTTCCCGCCTTAGGCCTGAGGCCCAATTCTGGTTCCCGCCTGAGGCCTGAGGCCCAATTCTGGTTCCCGCCTGAGGCCTGAGGCCCAAGGCCCAATTCTGGTTCCCGCCTGAGGCCTAACGCCTAACGCCGGTTCCCGCCTGACGCCCGAGGCCTGAGGCCTAACGCCGGTTCCCGCCTTAGGCCTGAGGCCTGAGGCCTAACGCCGGTTCCCGCCTGAGGCCTGAGGCCTGAAACCAACCTCATCACCAGAATGACACTGCAAGCCCACATACTCCCCACGAAACCTCCCCTCGCCCACGCAGTGGGCGAGGGAAAGCGGAGGGGTGAGGGCCTTCGCCTCCTGAACGTCTTCCTCGCCGCGGCCCTGCTGCTCTGGGCCTGCGACGACGGGCCGACGAGGAAGGACACACAAGAAGCCGACTCGCAGGACTTGCTCGAGACCACGGACGGCTTTGGCGACACGAGCGACGTCGACCCGGACTGGCAGCTCCCGCCCTCGGGCCTCTACGTCGACTTCGTCGACGGCGTTTTCCTGATCGAGACGACGCCGTTCAACTGGAGCGTCGTCCCCGACGACGAGGCGGTGCTCTCGCGCCCGCGCTCCGACGACACTGTCCCCACCCTCACGCTCGAGCTGGGCACGGCCCGGCCTTTCAACGAGCCGACGAGCGCGATCGATTCGCCCAAGCAACGCTGGCGGGCCAAGTCTTACTTGCAGGACTACGAAGGCGGACCCCTGTCGCTCCTCCTGGTGGACGATCTGGGTCCGGTCGGCGCGCAGCTCCTGTGCCGCATCGAGCCCACCGGCGAAGGTCTCAAAATCCACCTGATGGCCGATGTGCCCGAGGGCGCGTCGCGTCGCCTCGAACTCGCCTGGACCGACGACGGCGGGCCGCTGCTGGGGACGGGCGAGCGCTTCGCGAACGTCAACCAGAGAGGGCGACAGGTCGCGCTGTACAAGGACCTCGACGCCCTGGCGCCCGGCGGGACCAACCGGGTCGAGGTGGCCGTCCCCTTCGTCATCAATCCCCAAGGCTACGCGCTCCTCTTCGACTCGCCGCGGCCCGGAGTCTTCGACCTCGGCAAGCAAACCCCCAACATCCTGCGCGCCCGCTTCGACGCCGACGATTTGGTCGTCCACCTCTGGCTCAACCGCAGCCCAGACGAGCTCTTTCGCGACCTGCGCGCCACCATTGGCGCTCCGAAGCGCCCGCCGAGCTGGGCGTTGGCGCCCATCCTGGTGCTCGACTCGCTGCGCGGCGCCGAGGAGCTGCTGCGGCTGGCCACCGATCTGCGCCTCTTGGACGTCCCAGCAGGCGGCCTCTGGCTCACCGAAGAGTGGCAGACCGCCTTCAACGATTTCGCGGTCAACCCGGCCTTGATTTCGGACTTGCACGCCTTTACTGCGGAGCTGGGGGATTGGGGTTACGACGTCGTCTTGAGCGCCGGACCCTACCTCGACAGCAGCGACGACTCCGACGTGGGGCCTGGCTGGGGCAGCGCCCAGGGCCTCTTCGACGAGGCCGAGGCGCTGGGGCATTTGCTCGAGCTCGAGGGCCCCGAACCCCAACTCTTCAACTGGAGCCCGGGCAGGACTGGCGCGTTGGTGGACCTGACCGACCTCGGCGCCCAGCTGTGGTGGTCGGAGCTCGTCGCGCGGCCGTTCGAGCAGGGAGCCACGGGCTTGCGGCTCACTCGCGGCCTCGATCTCTTGCCGCGTTTGGCGCTCACCGAGCCGCTGCCCTTCTCCGACGGGAGTTTGCTGCGCGACCGCCCCCTCTCGTTCGCCGACCTCACGCACTCGGTGGCGTTCGATGTGCTGGAGAGCCAGCACGCTGGCGAGGGGCTGTTGATTGGCGAGGTCGGCGGGGCGCGTGGGCAAGGGTCGGTGTCGGCGATGCGGGCGCCCGGCCTGGTCGGCGACTTCTCGGACGCCTCGGCGACCTCGAGAGGGGGGCTGCGCGCCGCCGTCATAGCGGCCCTGAGCCTGTCGGTCAGCGGCTATCCCATGGTCGCGGCCGAGATCGGCGGCGAGACGGGGACGCCGGACGCCGACCTGCTCCTGCGCTGGACCGCCTTCGCGATCTTTTGTCCCGTGATGTCTTTCGGGCCAGCCGCCCTCGGCGCGCTGCCGTGGACGCCACCCCTGAACGCGCAGGTCCTCGCTGATTTTCAGCGGCTCGCCATGCTGCGCATGCAGCTGCTGCCCTACCTGGAGCTGCAGCTGACGAAGGCCGTCGAAGAGGGGACGCCCATCTTGCGCCCCATGGCCCTCATGAAGCCCCAAGAACCCAAGGCGTGGGAGGTCAACGACCAGTTCTACTTCGGTCCCGATTTGATCGTCGCGCCGATTTTGGACGCCGCGACGACGCACCGAACGGTCTATTTGCCGCCGGGCGAATGGAGGTCCTGGTCCGACGGCCGGCACGAATGGGGTCCGACGACGGTCGACGTCGACGCGGACCACGGTCAGGTCCCCATGTTCGGCCGCGAGGGCGCCATCGTCCCGATGCAGCTGCCCGCCGAGACCAACCGAGCCGTGCAACACGTTGAGGTCGTTGCGCCGAGCGCGGTTCGCCACTTCAAAGTCGTAGGCCTGGGTTCCGCCTATGTCGAGCTCCCGAACTTGGCGTCGTTGGACCTTTTCTACGACGCAGGGACGAAGACCATGGACCTGGCCTTCGTCGCAGGCAGCGCACCCGGCGGCTACGTCGAGTTCTTGGGGGTCACGCCGCTCTCGGTGGTGTGCGATGGGAGTGGGCTGGTCAACGACGAGAGCTTGGCGTTGTTGGACCTGACTGGCGAGGTGTTTTTGGCGATGCGGCGGCTGGCGACGGGGACGTTGTTGCGGCTCGGGGCGCGGGCGACCTGCACGCTTTCTTGGCCGTGAGCGCCGAGGGCGCTCGAGGATCCTTCTCACCCCTCCTGAGCGTCTCAGCCACGCCCCCACGCGACCTAATAGGCTGAGGTCACCGCCCTCGGCCGTGCAGCCCCTTACCTCAAGACTGAGGTGACCATCCTGCACGGCTGGAGACGCGACCCTCAATCGGTGAGGGTCGGTGTCGCATCCGTGGGGGAGGTTACCCAAGGCTATTGGGTAACCTCCCCGCACGGCTCCAAGCGGTGACCTATACGGGAAGGTCGACGGTTTCGGCGAACGGAGTCTCTTCGGTTTTGCTTCGAGAGCCCCTGCTCTTTGGCGCGCTGTTGTCGAGCGCCAGGATGGCGTCGACGAGGTCTCGGCGGCCCTTGTATTGGGTCAGGATGCCCACTTCGGTCTCAGCGATCAGGGTGATGGTCTTCCGGACCAACTGGCGGCGCTCGATGTCGAGGGTCTGCAACGCCGATGCAGCATCCTCGCGGACGTCACCGGCTTCGGAGAGGGCAGAGGCGACTTGGCCCAAATTCGCGAGGAGCCCCTTGACGATGCCTCTGGTCGTCTCCGAGTCGAGGGCGGCGAGGAGTTCAGCCTCCTTCTTGACCATGTTGAGCCCGTAAGCCGTGGCTTTGGCTTCGCCGAAGTCGCAGATCTCCGGGGCTTTGACCACGCCGAAGAACGACACGTAGGGCTCGTTCAGTTCGTCCTTTCCGGCCAGATGATAGGTCTCGCCCGAGGTCGCCTTCACCACGCTGTCGAACTCGACGTCCGCGAAGCCGTAGGCAACTCGGGCGCGGTTTAGTGCGCGCCGGCGGGCCTTCTTCTGGGCCTCCTGGGCGTCGCACTTGGCGAGGTGCTCCTCCCAACGCGGCACCAAATCCTTGAGGTCGGGGCGGGCGGACAGTGCCGCGACGACGGCGTCGCTGTAGTCGCCCAGGTTCTCGATGGTGATGTCGCGGGTGCCTTCAACAGTGAATCTCCGCATGGGGTTCTCCTATGAAACTGCTGACGCGGTTGGGTTGTGCGTGAAGTTCTATCGAGGAGAGTCGACCTTGACAAGTGGCGGGGCAGATTGTGGCGATCTGGCGCATGGCCATTGGCGTGGATTCTGTTCTCGCTCGGCGGCCGACCACGTGGACCTAGGATTCACGCAGGAATACCTTCCGAGGCGCTGCGTCGAGGCGCACATCTGCCAGGGCGAGAGCGAGGCGTAGCACCGCACCCTCGAGGAGCCGCTCCTCCGGCATACCGAACGTGTGATAATAACACTCCATGCCTGGCAGCGATGCTCACCTGGGAAAGTGAATGACCATGCAGAATTGGCAACTGCTTGTGCTGACTGATGTCCTCTGTGTGTTGTCCACAGTGTTCGCCTCTGTGGCTGACGCACAGGACTGCGAGCCCGGACCGACCCTGACGCTCTCTCAGCTCCCAGAACCTGCGACGACCACCACCTCCGAAGCCGTGAAGGACGCCGTCGATGAGCCCGAGCTCCTTCACCTCGAGGACCGCGACTACAAGGCCGCCGACCGAAGTTATGTGGTGGCGGGCCACGCCTATACCCCGGTGACGCTGAGAGACAGCGGCGACCTAGACCTGATGCTTGTCGGCGAGGCGGTCGGGGTGCCGTTGATGCGTGGCGACTTCAGTGGTGGCTTCGACCCCTTTGGTAGGCCTCCAGAGCTCATCCGCCTGACCGCCTACGATCTGGTTGATGGCGGGGACCCTGAGTTGATCGCGCAATATCTCTTTTCCACGGAGGGCCATTGCCGCGACTACGGGGACGTTGAAGGCGATCAGGATTGCGAGGTCGAGGGGCCTACGCTGACCGCGTTGGTCGTCTTCGACACCTCCCTCAATCGGCTCGCCTTCGCGGAATACAATGCAGAGAGCCACTTCGACGATGAGAAATTCGAGTGTCATGGGGTGGCAACGTTTCAGGACGTGAACTGCGATGGACGCCTTGAGCTCGTGGTCACCAGCGACTGTGACGGAAGCCAGTATGATGACCAGCTGCCCAAGCGGCTCGAGGTGCCCATCGCCCCGTCGCAGCCGGCCCCAGCGCCGCCACCCCTCGCCACCGACGCGATCCACGACGACCGTCCTTTCCTCGTGATCGCGGGTTCTTGGTCGGAGACGGCGCCCAACGCGAGACGCAACGGCGAGCTGCGGGCGGGCGAGCTGCGCGAGGCGGGCCTGGCCGAGTCGGCGGTCTACAACAGCCGCCAGTTCGAGGAGCTCGAGTGGGGGTACGTGAGTGTCATCGCCGCCCGCACCACCACAAAGGAGGAAGCGGACGCGGTGTCGGAGCAAGTCGCGGACGCGTACATCAAGCAGGGCTTCTTCGTCACCGCACCTCTGCCGGAGCCTGGCGACTGCGTCAGTCAGGTCTTGGCGCGACCCCGTGGGTATCGGCTGCGTCTGCTCGAGAGCGCAAATGAGGTGCGCGCCGAGCTCTTCAACGCCAACGGGAAACGCAAAAGCGACCTTACCCTGCTCACTTTCGAGCCCAGCGCACATGTCTCCGCACAACTGTGGCCTGTCCCAGATGCCCAAGGCAAGCCCATCGCCCTCGTGGCGTCCCTTGACCTGACCACGGCGCGGGCGGTGTTGGTGGTGAGCGCCGACAAGAAGACTCCCACCCTTCTCTACGCCGGCTTCGTTGTGCGAGAGGCCAAGGTGTCGGTGGTCGGAGACACGGTGAGTGTGAGTGCGGGTGACGCCACCAGGGAACTCGTAGTCAGCAGTAAGAAAGGTGAGGTCGTGGTGTCCGTCTCTCGTGAGGTCGGGGGTTTGCGTGTCGAGCCTGTGGGCACACTGGGCGTGACGCCGGCCGAGCTCGACTGAATCCCCATGCACAAGGCTTTGCACCCTGACGCCAAAGTCGAAGTCAAGGACGGAAAGAAGACCGAGCACCGAGCCACCATCGAGCACCGAGCCACCATCGAGCGCAACGCCTCAACAACGTCTTCCTCAGAGAAGATGGGCAGGTCAAGCTCCTCGACTTCGGATTGGCCGTCCCGGCGCGCCGGAACCCCGCGCTACATGGCGCCGGAGCAAATCTTCCTCCCCGCCCGGGCCCGTTTCGAGGGAGGGGGGGCCATCGCCGCCCCTACTCCCAAGCCCAAGCAACCCCGACCTGACCTCGCCCAGACGGCTAATGACCCAGGCCAGAGCCCTTGCTCTTCATCCCCGTTCGCGCTTCAATTGGGATAATTCAATCAGTCATTACGCGAAAATCGGTCGTCCGCTCGGCAAATCCCGTCATTGGCTTTGAGCATCAAGAGACCTCGGACGGTCCCAGGAGACAGAATGAACAGGTGCATCGGGTTCGGCTTGGCCGCGGTGTTGATGATCTTGGGGTGTGGTTCCGACGACAAGACCGCGCCGGGCGACGTCCACAACGGCTCGGACGTCACAACGACCAGCGACCTCGCCACCGATGGGACGGCGACGACTGATGGGACGCCGACGACGGACACGAACGTGCAAGCGGACACAACGACCTCGCCGGACCTCACCAACCCCACCGACGGCCCCCCTGCCGGCTACGCCGCTGGCGGCTGCGCCGTACCGACCGGAGCCACGGCGGAAGACGTCTCCAGCCCGACCCGCACAGTGGGCACGGGGTCGCCGGCGTCGTGCACCAGCGAGGCGTTCGTGAGCGCAGTGGCTGGCGGTGGCGTCATCACCTTCAACTGCGGACCAGACCCCGTCACCATCACGCTCAACGAGACCGCCAAGATCGTCAACAACACCGGCGTCGGCCCCGACTCGAAGATCGTCATCGACGGCGGCGGGCTCGTCACGCTGAGCGGCGGCGGCGCGCACCGCATTCTGTACATGAACACCTGCGACGAGGCCCAGGTCTGGACGACTTCACACTGCCAGGACCAGGACCACCCCAAGCTCACCGTGCAGAACCTCACCTTCATCGACGCCAACTCGAAAGGCGAGAGCGAGTTTGATGGCGGCGGCGCTATCTGGGCGAGGGGCGGCCGGCTCAAGGTGGTGAACAGCCGCTTCTTCAACAACGTCTGCGCCGACACCGGCCCCGACGTGGGGGGGGCCGCAATCCGGGTCTTCAGCCAGTCGCAGGGCCTGCCCGTCTATGTGGTCAACAGCACCTTCGGCGGCGGCCCCGAGTATGGCAACACGTGTTCGAACGGGGGCGGCATCAGCTCGATCGGCGTCTCTTGGACGATCATCAACAGCCTCTTCTCCTACAACGACGCCATCGGCAACGGTGGCAACCCCTCGCAACCCGGCACCCCTGGCGGTGGCAGCGGCGGCGCCATCTACAACGACGGCAACACCATGACCCTGTCGCTGTGTGGCGTGCTCATCGAGCACAACACGGTCGTCCAACACGGCAGCGCCATCTTCTTCGTGACCAACAACCACACCGGCAACGTGCGCATCGAAGACTCCCTCATTACGAACAACACGGGCGGTTCTTGGTACCCCACCTACCCACAGATCTCGAACCACGACGACACCCCCATTGAGGTCATCAACTCCACCATCGAGTGAGCGGCCACAACACCTCGAGCGATTCGCAGCCTGCTCTGTGGCGAGAACCGCGCACCCAGGGTACGATGCCCTCACCGTTTTGCACTCGACTCGCCTGTGGGACGCTTTCGAATGGTCGGTTCACTCCAAAACACCCGGCTCCTGACCGTCCAGAGCGTGGGAATCTTCGGCCTTCTCGCGCTGCTCTCGCTCACTGCGGCGTTGGCCTGTTCGCCGCCGCCCTTCGTCGCCGCGCGACAGCCCGTCCGCCGCGCGCTCGATGGAAGCGCCGAACCCACGGTGACCAAGCCCACGCTCGAGAACTTCGCCCTCGAGCACATCGCGACCTTTACGACCTACTCGAATACGCCCAGTCCGGCCTTCGACAGCGAGGGGAAGTGGTTGGTCTTTCACAGCAATACCGACCAGCACTCGACGGACTACTACACCCAGCGGCCGGCGGAGGTGCACGCGGTGGACCTCGTGGCCATGGAGGAGAGCGTCGTCTACGAGTTCCCCTCGCCCTCGTCGACGCCAGCCGTCAACACGGACTATGGCTACGGCTA
>PFUG01000508.1 GCA_002789955.1 Deltaproteobacteria bacterium CG_4_9_14_3_um_filter_63_12
AGCCTCGTGGCGGCTTGTGAGAAGCCTGCCGACAAAGAGGATAAAGAAGAGGCGACGGCTGAGTCTTCCGAGGGTGAAGGAGCCGTCAAGGAAGGCGAGGCCAAAGAGGGCGCCGCCGCAGTAAACGAGGAGGCGAAGGCGCCGATGCTCGGCGACGGCCCCACCGAGGCCAAAGAGCCGATGCTCGACGAGGGTCCCGTGGACACCGTCGCGGTGGCCCCGGCGGCGACCGCGGAGAGGGCGCCTGGGGTGCCGCTGGCCGAAATCAGCGCGATGCAACACATTCCCGCCCGCGCGAAGGCTGTGGTGGGGACGACGAGCCTCTTGCAGCTGCTCGACGACTTGGGCCGTTCGGAGATCCAGGCGAAGTACGCCGCCGAGTACGCCATGATGGTGGCGCAGGCGACGGAGAAACTTGGGAGCAACCTGCTCGACCCCGCCGAGATGTCGAAGATCGGCCTCAACGTTGCGGGACCAGCGGGGCTCGCCTTCCTGGACTTCGAGAAAGAGGTCTTCGTCGTGTACGCCTCCATCACGGACGGCACGGCGCTGAAGAACTTCGCGCTGGCGACCGCCGAGAAGAACGGCGCCACGTTGTCGGAGCGCGAGTCTGGCGGGAACGTGGTCATCACCTCGGAGAAGAAGGACCGCGTGGCGATGATCATCATGGACCAATGGGTGTTCATGGTCTTCTCGAACAACTCCTCCGAGGACATGGTCGTGGTCGACGAGATCGCGACCTTGACAGCCGACAAGAGCCTCACTTCGAACTCGGAGTTCATGAAGGGCGCGGCCGCCTTGAGCCAGGGGCAGCACCTCGCGGGTTGGGTCGACGTGCGTGACTTCGTCAAGGCCGAGCTGGGTAAGACGGACAACAACTGGGCGCAGTTTGAGCTCGACCGCGCCAGGGGCGAAGGCAACGCCGACGACATCGCGTTCTGGGAGAAGGAAGTGGCGCGGGTGGCCGGGCGGCAAGCCAGCGAGAAGCAGATGCTCGAGAGCTTGCTCGGCGGCATCACCTTCGTCGCGTTTGGGCTCGATGCAGCCAATGGCAGCCTGCTGTTCGAGCTCGAGGAAGGACTTGTGCCGGACTCCAAGATCCGGTCGCTGCTCAAGAACACCGACCACGCGCCATTGATCGTCCGCGCGACTAAGGAGAAGCCCATCTTCTTGTTCGGCGCGAACGTCGACGTTCCGTCCTACAAGGCGTTGATGGCGGGGATGATGGCGACCGAGGGCGAGAGCTACGAGGAGATGCGCGCAGAGGTTCAGAAAGAGCTCGACATCGACATCGACGCGCTGCTCGCGACGGTGAGCGGCGAGTTTGGCATGGCGGTCACGGGCGAGCTCGACTTCAACGCCGATAATCCGGCGAAGACGCTGGGCGGCAACATCGTCGTGGCGCTCAGCGACACGGCTCCTTTCCGAGCGATGCTCGACAAGCTGTCGACCCATCCGATGATCTCGAAGGTCCTCCAGAAGGACGGAGAGAACTATGTCGCCGTGATCCCCGAGTGGCAAACAGTGCACATCACCGTGGCGAACGGCCTCTTGACGGCCTCGACGGACAAGGAGTTTGCGGCGCGCTGTGTGGAGCCGACCACCTCTTACGCCGACGCGCTCCCGGCTGCGCGCAAGCAGCTCCTGGCCTCCAGTGGTTCGGCGGGCGTCTTCGAGATGGACTCCTCGTTCATCGGCGGGTTCTTCCTGGCACGCAAGGCGAGCGAGGCCCGTCCCATGATGTCGCCTCCACAAGACGACCCCGAGATGGCCAAGAAGGTCGCTCAGGTCGAGGAGATCCAGAAGAAGATCGACGAGCTCGAGAAGCAGGAAGAAGAGACCTCGAACAAGCGGCTCGCCGAGATGATGAAGCTCGTCGGCGTGACCACCGTCGTGGTCGCCAACAGCGAGGCGGGGTTCGAGGTCAAGGGCGGACAGTTTGGCGGCGGCACGAGCAACGCCGAAGTCATCTTGGCGTTCATCGACATGGGAATGACCTCCGCCAAGCACGACAGCGCGATGGCTCAGCAAATGAGCACGCTGTACCAAGAGCGCGCCAAGGTCGAGGAGGAGTTGCTGCAAGTGGGCGACCGCATGGAGGCCCCGAAGCCGGTGACTCCTTAGGAGCATCCCTACGAAGTCATTCGGGAGGCAGGGCGCTGCCCAGACCCGCCGGTTCCGCCGTTGCCGCTGGCGCCACCCCCTGAGTAACCGCCAGCGCCGCCACCGTGGCCTCCCGCTCCCGCTCCTGCGCCACCGCCGAAGCCTCCGGCAACCGTGTCCCCATTGCTCTCGTCGTGACCACCGTTGCCACCGTTGACGAACGCAAAGCCAGGTTCCCCGTTGTAGGTCCCCCAGGTGCCGTTGCTGTAGAACCCGCCTCCACCGCCGGGCCCTGTGCTCACGGCGCCGTTCCCACCGTTGCCGTTGACTCCGCCAGCGCCTGGGTTGCTGCCATCGCCGGTCTTGCCAGAAGTGGAGAGCGACGCATCCGAGATCGCCGAGACGTAGAAATAACCGCCACCGCCCGCGACGATCAGTGGGGTGTTATCGGCGAGCGCGACGAAGGAGCCGCCACCTCCGCTGCCGCCGCTCATGTCGGCGCCCGGCTGTCCAACGAGGAGCTTGAGCGTGGTCCCAGCGGAGAGCGCGAAGTCGCCCTGCAGCCGGGCTCCAAGCCCACTGGGTTGTCCACCTTGAGTGCCGCCGCGAGCGCCCCAGGCCTCGATGCGGTAGGTTGCGGTGGCTGGAATGGTCCAGAGCTGGATCCCTGGCTGCGCCCCAATGGTGACCTCGCCCTCCAGCTCGGTCCCCACATAAGCGGCGTCGAGCATCGCTTGGGTAGGACCGAAACGCCCCACAGCCCCTGCCGTGGTGAAGGTGCCCGTGTTGAAGGGGATGAAGGTGCAGACGCCCACAACGCAGGTGGGGGTCGCCACGTCGCAGACGATGCCGCACCCGGCGCAGTTCAGGGCGTCGGAGAGCAGGTCGGCTTCGCAGCCGTTGGTCGGGTCGTTGTCGCAATCGCCTCGGTCCGCCAGGCAGACGCTGCCACAGGTCCCGAGGTCACAAGTGGGTGCTGCGTTGGCGTAGGTTGGGCAGAGGTTGTCGCAGGCCCCACAGTGCGTCGGGTCGGCGTCGACGTGGACGTCGCAGTCTGGGCTGCCATCCGGGCTGCAGTCAGCGTAGCCGTCGGCGCAGCCGACCCCACACACTCCAGCGGAACAGAACCCCAAGGCGTTGGTGGCGCCGGGGCAGGTGACCCCACAGCTCTCGCAGTTGTTCGGGTCGATGGTCGTGTCGACACAGCGGCCGTCGCACTCCGTGAACCCAAGCTGACAGGACGCCTGGCAGACTCCAGCGACACAGAGCTCGCCGTCCCCGCAGGCGACGCCTGGCTCCGTCGCACCAGGACACACGGTGTCACAGCCTCCGCAGTTGCCCACGTCGCGCAGGGGATCGATGCAGCTCCCCCCACATTCCAGCGTCCCTCCCTGGCACGCGGAGAGGCACACCCCGCTCTCACAGCGCTCGCCAACGCCGCAGGTTTGCCCACAAGCCCCACAGTGCTCGGATCTGCTCTGGGTGACGACACAAACCCCGTCGCAAGACTCGCTGCCCACGGGTCAGGACGCGAATTGCCCTGGGGCGTCGTCGTCACAGCCCGCGGCGGACAGGGCGACCATCGCTCCCAGGAGGAGCACACCGATTCTCCATCTGACGAACATATCCGCGACCTCCACGCCCGTGTCATGGGCTCGATGCCGGTTCCTACGCCGGAGGGGTAATGTGGTGCTTACAACGACCGCAGTTGGCGCGGCCGTGCAGCCGGCCATCGGGGACGCGGTTCACTTGGTTGCAATGCTCACAGCGGATGTTCATGGCCTCTCTCCCGTCGCAATCCGGCAAAACACCGTCGCAGAAGCAAACGGTTTCGAACCAATAATCATGGCACGAAAGAAGAGAAGAGAAGCGGCTAGCCCGTCAGAACTTCGCAACCTCCGTTGGTGACCGCGACCGTATGCTCCCACTGCGCAGAGAGCTTCTTGTCGGTGGTCAGCACGGTCCAGCCGTCGGACAGAATCTTCACGTTGTAGACGCCGACGTTGATCATGGGCTCGATGGTGAACACCATGCCAGGTTTCATCCGGATCCCACGACGGCGCGAGCCGAAGTGGAAGACGTGGGGCTCTTCGTGGAAACCGAGGCCGATGCCGTGGCCACCAAAGTCCCGCACGACGCTGTAGCCATTCTCCTGCGCGTGCTTCTCGATGTGGAACCCGATCTCGCCGAAGTCTTTGCCCGGCTGGACCTGCTCGATGCCAATCTGCAGACACTCGGCGGCGACGGTGACGAGCTTTTGGGCCTCGTCGGAGACCTTGCCGACCGTGAACATCCGGCTGGCGTCGCCGTAGTAACCCTCGACGATGCAAGTCACGTCGACGTTGATGATGTCACCCTCGGCGAGGATCGCGTTCGGCGAAGGGATACCGTGACAGACCACCTCGTTGATCGAGGTGCAGACGCTCTTAGGGAAGCCGCGGTAGTTCAGCGGCGCTGGGATGGCATCGAGCCGCAGCGTGTGGTCGTGGACGATCGTGTTGATCGCTTCGGTGGTGATGCCAGGCTTGATGTGCTCGCCGATGCCGTCGAGGATCTCCTTGGTGGCCTTGCAGGCCTTGCGGATCCCCGCGATCTGCGCCTCGTTCTTGATGATGACCCCACGAACAGGGGATTTTCGGCGTTTTCTGTCGTGCACCAGTTTCTCCAGTCGACCAGGTTCACACGCGCGATCGCGCGCAGGGACGCGAGGCAGCTCGCTTCGAGCCTCCTCTGTTCCGAGTCGCGCGCGAAATCCGGTTGGCGCGCTCGTGTCTCGTGATAAGCATCTGCTGGGTTCTTGGCAACCGGGCGAGCCCTTGGGGTTTCTGCGAGTGTGTCGCTGAATCGGCCTCGGGATTCAACTCATAGCGGCTTAGGGCTCCCGCAGAAACAACTTCCGGTCTCTGAGCGCCGATCCCCTCGAGGGCATTGTGACCCGCGAGGCCGACCGCATCACGATCTCGGTTCATGGCAAGGAGTTCCTGCCCGAGACGCCTCATGAGCTCTTCCTCCGGGGGGGCTTCGCGCGCCCAGTTCCTTGAGTCAGCGGCGCTCGAGGCTCATGACCCGCTGGGCGCCGCTGTCCGATGTGCGAATGACGAGCGTGAGACGGTCTGAGCTTGGCACGAGGGTGAAGGACCGATTTGAGGCCGGCGCCACGAGGCCCACGACCATGGGCGACTCGACGACGAGCTCGACGGCGTAGGTCGCGCCCCGCCCATCGATGACGAGATTGAGCCGGCCCGCGGCCAGGTCGAGCTCCGCCCGATCGCCGGTGCTCGCCTCGAACCATTCTCCAGTGAGCCAACGGGCGAGCCGTCCGGGCAACAGCGGCGGAAGATGATCCTCGGACACCTCGTCGAAACGCACACCGTCGGCCTCGACGTGGACACACGAGTAGTCCAACACCTCGTGTTCCTCGAGCGTACCGTCGGCGCCGCGGTCCTCCTCGTAAACCGCGGGCCCAGGCTCATCGCCAAACCAACTGAAGCGCTTCACCGTCTTGAAATGCGGGGAGCGGATCTCCAGCACGCGGCCCTTGTCGTCGTAGGTCCAATGCCGGACCTCTTCGCCGTCGCTGGTCTCCAGTATCGGTCGCCCGTCTTTGCATTCGGCCTTCGTCGTCGCCAACACCTCGCCCTTGGCGCGAATCGTCGACGTCAAGTAGTAGGCGCATTTGTCGTCGTACTCGAAGCGAATCTGCATCGCCTCGTCGTCGCGGTTTTCGATGAGGAGGATGCGCTCCTGGGCGTCGAGGGCGAGTTCTGCGAGGGAGCTCATGGGAGGTTGGTAGGACGTGCGCGCCGCGGTTCTCCGCGTCGGGTATTGGGTAGTACGGACTGGCCTCCACTCCAGCTGCCCGTTGGTCCAAGAGCCCTCCCACATCCCCACCTCGCGGCCGAGGGCGTCATACTCGTAGCGCGTTCGGCTCATCGCCAAGAAGCCAGGGCTTTGCCGCATCATTGCCCCCGAGCAGGGACCTGTGGTGCACAGGCCGAGGTTGCAGTGGGCGCCAGCGATGCAGTCACTCGTCGACACACAGGCTGCACCGACCTGTGCATCCCCTCGCTCGTGCTCTGTCGCCTCCTTTGCGGACGTGCAGGCGGTCGGCATCAAGGCGCACAGGAGGAGCAAGATGGGGAAAGCTCTGGATGACATGGCCAGCTCTCGAACGAGGTTGCAGACAAGCTTCTCGCCATCAGAACCGCATCGAAACGCAGAGTCCAGACGCGAGACACCGCGCGATGGTGACGGCGAGTGAGCCTTCGACGTGACACTGTTCATGAGTTCAGTTATGGTGGTTTGAACGCGCGTAGGGACGCACGGTGGCTCAGCTCGAGCCCGCTCGGTTCCAAGTAGAGCGCGAAAACCCCGATGGATGGACGAAACCGCATAGAAACCTACCTGAGACACTGCGCAGACGGCGCCAGCACCTTGGAGATCGCCCGCGATGCCCTGAGGTTGACAGGCCCGGACGCGCTCCTCGACCGCGTGGTTGCGGGCACGCTTGCCGGGCTCGCCGTGTTGGAGCGGGCCGGGCGCTGGCATTTGGCTTCGACTCTGCGCCGGCCGCGTCCCCAAGTCGCGCTCTCCGTGCGCTCCACCGGTTACCAGCGGGGTCTGGACCAGGTCGTCGAGGTGGCGTGCGTCTCGCTCTGTGGTCAGAAGGAGACGCTCTGGCATTCGCAGGTTCGGCCCTCGGCGCCGCTCTCCGAGGCCACTCAGGCCCATTTGGGCGTTGACGGAAGGACGTTGTTCACGGCCCCGAGCTTGGTCTCGCTCGCCCCCGCGCTGTGCGGTCAGCTCGAGGGCACCGAGTTGTTGAGCTTTGGGCAATTGCCCCGCGTCGCGTTCCTGATGGCGAGCCTGCAAGAAGCGTCTGGACGGGTCTTGGACGTAGAGCTGACCGACGTGTCGGTCGGCCTCGCCGCCGGACGCTGGGCGCCGCGTCGAGCCCCCCTCGAAGCCGCCTGTGCGGCCCTGGACCTGCCGAATGCAGTGGCCGCCAAGACCCCTTTGGTCGCCGAGGCCCTGCTGCTCTGGCGGCTCGTCGAGCGGATGGCCGAGTGGGGCATTGCGCTGGACGGCGAAGCGCCTCCGGCTTTCGATTTGCACCAAGTCGAGATCACGGCAGCGGCCCTCTACGCCATCCCCGAAAAGCCAGGAATCTACCGTTTCTGGGCCCGCGACGGGGCGCTGCTCTATGTGGGGAAGGCCAAGAACCTCGGCGTGCGGGTGCGTTCTTACTTCCAGCTTCGCGGAGACCCGCGACGACAGTACGTCGAGCTGATGGCGGCGGCGACACAGGTGACCTGGCAAGAGCAAGGCTCCGAGCTGCGCGCGCTGCTGGCCGAACACCGAGCGATCCGCGACGAGCTGCCGCGCTACAACAGCCAGCGCGAGGTTGGCGCCCGTGTGCATGTGCAGGCGCCCAAGTGCTGCGTGGTCTTTCTCGAGACTCTGAAGCCACACGAGGTCGAGCTCGCCTTTGTTCTCGATGGACGATTTTTGGCCTCGATCTCTTGGAACTTGGGACTCGAGGAGCCCGACGAGTCCCCTCTCGAGTGCGCGTTGGAGCAAATCTTCGCGGCCTCGGCCGGCGAGCAGACTCGCGCGCTACTCGGAACAGAGTTGACTCAAAGCGAGCCAGCTCGCGTCCCTACGCGCGATCAGACTCGCGTCCCAACGCGCGATCTCGCAGAGGCCACGATCGTCAATTCGTGGCTCGCTGCAAATCGGGACAGCGGTGAGGTCTTGGACTTGGAAGAGTACGTCGATGCGAAGCGCTCTATTCGGGGGATTGCGGCGTTGGGGGCGATTCGAGCCCAACTGAGCGAGCGCAATTCTCTCAACACTCGAGGGTAACTGGCTTCTCTCCGCGGCCAACCCCAACGATTTCGATGTCTGGCGGTCAACGGACAGCAAGAGAATTTTCTCGACACTCGAGGTAACTGGCTTCTCTCCGCGGCCAACCCCAACGATTTCGATGTCTGGCGGTCAACGGCCAGCAAAAGAATTTTCTCGACACTCGAAGGTAACTGGCTTCTCTCCGCGGCCAACCCCAACGATTTCGATGTCTGGAGGTCAACGGACAGCAAGAGAATTCGGCCACTCGTCGACGCTCGTGAGACTTGAGTTCTGCAGCCAATTCCCCTCAAATCTGGCCTCGAAGGGCCAAGCTGAACGGCAGTCAGGTTCGAGGTGCGCATTCTCAAATCCTACGGAGCCCCCATGTCACCGAGCCAGAAAGCAGCAGACCACTCGCAACGCCTCGCCCGCGCCCGTCTCAGCCTGGACGGCCTCTCCGTAGGTGACGCCTTCGGCGAGCGCTTCTTTGGCCCTCCAGGCGAGGCCATTCGACGCATTGTGGCGCGCGAGGTTCCGATGGCCCCCTGGCGCTGGACGGACGACACGGCCATGGCCCTGAGCATCGTGGACGTCCTCGCCGAGCACGGGCGGGTCGACCAGGACGCGCTGTCGGACACCTTCACTGCGCGCTACCGCGCCGAGCCCTGGCGTGGCTATGGAGGCGGAGCCCGTCGCCTTTTGCAGCGAGTCGACGCTGGCGCGCACTGGTCTGTCGTCGCCCCTTCGCTCTTCGAGGGCAACGGCTCCTACGGAAACGGTGCGGCCATGCGCGTCGCCCCCATCGGCGCCTACTTCGCCGACGATCAAGAGCGCGCGGCGGCCGAAGCGAGCCTCTCCGCGGTGGTCACCCATTCCCATCCAGAGGCCAAGGCTGGCGCGGTCGCCGTCGCGGTCGCCACGGCCCTCGCCTGGCAACACCGAGGAGCCCCGCTCGACCAGCTTCGTGAGGCAGTCTTCGAGGGGACGTTGCAGATTTGTCCGCCATCCAAGACCCGAGAAGGAATCGAGGAGGCCCGGCAGCTGTCCTCCGAGGTCGCCGCCCACGAGGTCGCTGGGAAGCTGGGGAGCGGAGACGACGTCTCCTCCCAAGACACCGTTCCTTTCTGCCTGTGGGCGGCGATGCGTCACCCGTCGTCATTCGAGGACGCGATGTGGGCGACCGTCAGCGGGCTCGGCGACCGCGACACCACCTGCGCCATCGTCGGCGGCGTCGTCGCGCTCTCGGCCACAGATGGAGTCCCGGCAACTTGGCTGGAGGCGAGAGAGGCGTTGTCAGCGCCGCCTCGCTGATATGGGGCTCGGGCGAGCAGCGGAGCGCAAGGCCTTGAGCGAGGCTCGGGCGAGCCACGATAAGGTCTCGCGTGCCTTCGTTACAAAACCCTTTCACCGCCTGACTCTGGACTGCTAGTGTAAACCATCATGACTCTCCATGTTTATTGACTGCAAGGAGCGCCCCCCAATCCTCAGGAATTCTTCAAAAATACCGGCATGTTGTTGATTAC
>PFUG01000374.1 GCA_002789955.1 Deltaproteobacteria bacterium CG_4_9_14_3_um_filter_63_12
TCATCGCAAGAGGCGCCAAGGCGCAAAGACGCGGAGGGTTTCTTCGAAGTGAGCGTCATCGCAGAGCCAGCTTGAGCTGCTCCTTCACGCGCTCGAAGCGTTTGCGCAGCACCGCCGCTTGGCGTTTAACCTCGGTAGGCTCGACCGTCTCTGGCGTCAACACCGCCACGACCTCGGCCCAGGACAGCTTGCTGCTCACGCGCAGCAGTAGCAACTCGCGGTCTTCTGATGGCAGCGCCTCGATCTGCGTCCACAGCCGCTGCTTCTCCTCGGTGCGCTCCCACATCGCCGTCGTCGTGCGGGTGAGGCGCGCCGCGATGGCGAGCTCTTCGGCGGTGCCGAGGGCCGCGGCGCGCTTGCGGTGTGGATCGCGCAGCGCGCCGTAGGCGGCGTTGCGGGCGATGGCGTAGGCCCAAGTCGTCAGCTTGCTCTCCCAGCGAAACTCAGGAAAGGCTTGCCACAGCCGCAACGAGAAGAGCTGGAAGGCGTCGGCGGCCAGGCTCTCGTCGCCGACGATCGAGGCGATGTAGCCGTAGAAGGCGCCTCCGTGTTGCTCGAGGATGGCGGTGACGGCGGCTTCGCTGTGTCCGGCCTCTTGAAGCGCTCGCAGCGCATCAATGCCCTTGGGTTCCATGGCCATCCGTCCGTCAGGGATCGAGTTTCAGCGTGACCGGGTACGAGATGTCCACCCAGCCGTCGGTCGGCGGTTCGAAGCGGGCCTCGGTGACGGTGTTCAAGATGCAGCGCTGCACCTCGGCCGACGGCAGCGTTCCCTCCTTGACCCGCACGCCGTGCGCCTCGCCGTGCGGCCCAATCGAGAACCCCAGCACCACCCTGCCCTGCAACTGCGTCGAAGTGTCGAGCTCGTTCTGGTAGCACACTTTCCACTTCGGGCTGAGGCCGACCATCGTCGCCTTGACCGAGCTCTTGGCGTCACTCTTCGGACCCTCACAGCCTGCGCTCTGAGCCTCCTCGATGCGGGTCCCGCCCGGCGCGCAGACACAGATTCCGTCGCTGCCGTCAGGCACCAAGCCGGCGCCACAACAAGCCCGCTCTTGCCCTTCGGCGTTGCACCAACGGCGGCTGGGCAGCTCGCACTTCGGCGACGGGTCGCACAGCCTGAGAACCTCGGGCGCAGCGGCCTCTTCTGCGACCGGCGGGACGACACGCGGAGCCGGCGCGGTGGCAGCCTCTCGAGGGGTCCCGCTCTGGCTGTCCAAGCGGTCCGGCAGTTGGTCGCCCCCCGCTCGCCAAATGAAATAGCCCCCCAGCGCGACCGCTAGAACCAGCCCGAGCAACACCGCCAGCACACGTGGCCCGCGGAACCCAGCTCGTTTGGGAAAGAGTTCGGCTCCCTGAGATGTAAGATCTCGGGGCTCTGGGGACGCCTGATCGTGCTCGAGCGCCAACAGCGCGGCGCGGGCGCTGTCGAAGCGGTCCTCGGGCTTCTTGGCCATCATGCGCTCGGTCCAAGCGATGAGGTGCTCCGAGACCCCGCGCGCCCGCTCCCCCAATGGCGGCGGCGTCTGATGGACGTGCTGATAGCCGAGGCTGCTCAGGCTGCCGCCCTCGAAGACCGAGCCGCCGGCGAGCAGCTCGTAGGTCAGGCAGCCGACGGAGTAGAGATCGGCGCGGGGATCGACCGGGCGCCCCTCCCACTGCTCGGGTGACATGCTGTGCGGCGAGCCCACGATGCCCTGCGTGTCGGCGCCGGTAGCGTCCAGCGCGCGGGAGATGCCGAAGTCCAGGACCTTGACGAAGTCGGGGTTGCCCTCGACCTCCGAGAGCAAGATGTTGGCGGCCTTGATGTCGCGGTGGACGATGCGCTTGGGGTGCTCGTGGGCTTCCCAGAGCGCCTTGAGGATCTGGCTGACGACGTGGACGGTGCGCGCTTCGCTGAAGGGTCCGGTGCGCTCGAGCGCGTCCTGCAAGGACTCGCCGTCGACGTGCTCCATGACGAGGTAGAGGAGCCCCTCGTCGAAGCCGAAGTCGGTGACCCGGACGCTGTTGGGGTGGCGCAGGGCGGCGGCGTTCTTGGCCTCGAGCTGGAAGCGCTGCCGCACCTTCTCTCGGGAGGCGTTTCCTGGGAGCAAGAGCTTGACGGCATGCAAGCCGCCCGTCTGCAGGTGGGTGGCGCGATAGACCTGCCCCATGCCGCCGCGCCCGAGGAGCTTCTCGAGTCGATAGCGTCCAGCGATGACGCGGCCCTCGAGCTGCAAGAGCGCCGGACCCTCGTCGACCGCCAAGGCAGCCCCCAGCTCGCGCTCGAAGCTGTCCGCCGTCTCGCCGAAGGAGGCAGAGTCCATGGTGTCCGACTCGATGAGCTCGTCGGCGTTGGACTTCCCTGTGCTGAGCTTGTCTGGGTCGTGGGCCATGGTGTCGTGGGTGAGGGGGAATGGGACGCACAGCGGTAACACAGCAGAGCGACTTCGTCATCTCCTCGGCCCGACGGAGAGATGAGCAACATTATGTTTTTGTTTAATAAAATGAGATTCGAAAGGAAATGCGCAAAAATCTTCGTCACATTTCCAGCGGCGCGCACCAGAGGTTTGAAGGCCACGAAGCCTGTTCATCACCCGGCCGCTGAACGCGACC
Source organism: Deltaproteobacteria bacterium CG_4_9_14_3_um_filter_63_12 (assembly GCA_002789955.1). Classification (GTDB taxonomy): domain Bacteria; phylum Myxococcota_A; class Bradymonadia; order UBA4248; family UM-FILTER-63-12; genus UM-FILTER-63-12. The sequence continues at coordinate 2,596 of PFUG01000374.1, forward strand.
CCAACGACGAGGGATCTCATGAACCGCAAGCCAATGACCGCCGCTCTCTTCGCCCTCTTGACCGTCTCACTGCTCGGCACGGCAGCCCAAGCCGACGATCTGGCCCAAGCCATACGAAGCAGTGTCCGCTCCCACCAGCCAGCGATCGCGGCCTGCTACAAGGCCGCGTTGGCCGAACAGCCCACGCTCGAAGGGAAGCTGGTCGTGCGCTTCGTCCTCGGGGCTGGTGGAGAGACGACCGACGTACAGCTCGAGAACTCGACGCTGGGCTCGGTGGCGCTCGAGGCCTGCGTCGCAAATCTGGTCGAGGACTGGACCTTCGAGGATGCCGGGGCGCCGAACGGGACGGTGGTGAGTTACCCCTTCGTGTTCAAGGTCGACATGGAGCTGGCGCAGGAGTGAATTCTTTGTCTCTGAAGGCCTGCGGCCGGGCTTGCCGCAGGCCCTCACCCCTTCCCTTCCCCTCTCCCACTTCGTGGGCGAGGGGGGCTTCTGTCAGTGATTCTAAGATGTTGCGGTTGGTTCAATAGACTTCTCATCGGGACTGGATCCCACCCAGACCTCCAATTGACCGCAATCGCAGGACTCCCCCTCGCCCACGAAGTGGGAGAGGGGGCCGGGGGGTGAGGGCCGAGCTACCTGCCCGCCAGCTCCACCACGATGGCCTCCGCCCCTTCGTCCCAACAGCTCGCGTTCACGAAGATCGTCTCGCCGACCTGTATCGTGCCACGCGCCTCGTGGATGTGCCCAAAGACGTGCAGCCTGGGCTTGACGACCTGCACGCGGGCGAGCAGGTCGGCACAACCCGCGTCCTGGTGGCTGTGGGTGCGGTCGAGGATCCCAAAAGGCGGCCCGTGGGTGACGAGGACGTCGGTGTTCCTGGGGATGAGAGCCCACTTGGCCGCGAGCTCGGGGCCACGCTGCAGGTTGAAGGCCCAGGACAGGAACCAGGGCTGCCAGGGCGCGCCCCAAAAATGGAATCCTTCGATCGCACAGGCAGAATCGAGGAGATAGTGGCAATCCCCCAAGAGCTCACGAGCCCTCTGGGGTTCCCGCTGGAACCCCCAGTCGTGGTTGCCGGCGACGACGACCTTGTGGCGATGGGGCTGCCGCCCCAGCCACTCGCCGAAGCGCGCGATCTCCTCTGGCTGCCCCATAGAACTCAGATCGCCGGCGTGGATTAGGACGTCGCCGTCGGGGAGGGCGAGGTCTTCGTGATAGCCGTGGGTGTCGCTGATGAGAACTAGGCGCATGGGAGTTTCCACAGGACGAATCGGCCGCAACGGTAATCCGCCGTGGGCTGAGGAGCCAGGTGCCAGCGTAGAGACGTCGCTCCAAAACATCTCGAGGATTGGTCTACCTGCCTTCGGTTTTCAGGAGTAACGTTTCGCTCCTCGAACGCAAAGCAAAAGACCATGAACTGAAGTTTCAGCTTGGACGAGCGAATTGCCAAGCGGACGACGGAGGCAATTCACCGTCGCGAACTCACCGAATTCAACAGAGGCCCCCTATGCACCAAGCCAAAGCCTATTCCGTAGCCAGTGCCACTTCCCCCCTGACCTCGACGACCATCCCGCGCCGCACCCCCACCGAACAAGACGTGCAGCTCGACATCCTCTTCTGCGGCATCTGTCACTCCGATGTGCACACGGCCCGCAACGAGTGGAGCGCCATGATGGCGACCACCTACCCCTGTGTCCCAGGCCACGAGATCGTCGGCCGGGTCACCAAGGTCGGCGCCGCGGTCACGAAGTTCGCGCCTGGCGACCTCGTCGGGGTCGGCTGCATGGTCGACTCGGACCACACCTGCCCCGCCTGCGAAGCCGGCCAGGAGCAGTTCTGCCGAGGCGGGGTCTTCACCTACAACTCGCCCGACAAGCACCTGGGCGGCGTCACCTTCGGCGGCTACTCCGACAGCATCGTCGTCGACCAGCACTTCGTGTTGCGCGTCCCCACCAATCTCGACCTAGCCGGCGTCGCGCCCTTGCTTTGTGCCGGAATCACGACCTACTCGCCGATGCGTCGCGGGGGCGTGACCAAGGGCAAGAAGGTAGGCGTCGTCGGCCTCGGTGGGCTGGGTCACATGGGCGTCAAGTTCGCCCGCGCCTTCGGCGCCCACGTCGTGGTCTTCACCACCTCCCCCAACAAGGTGGAAGACGCCCTGCGTCTCGGCGCCCATGAGGTCGTCGTCTCGACCAACGCCGCCGAGATGCAAAAACACGCCGGCAGCTTCGACTTCATCCTCGATACCGTCTCCGCCGAGCACGACCTCAACGCCACCCTCAGCATGCTCGGCTTCGAAGGCCATCTCACCCTCGTCGGCGCCCCGGAGAAGCCCCTCCCCGTCGCCGCTTTCGCGCTGATCCTCGGACGCCGCAGCCTCTCTGGCTCGCTCATCGGCGGCATCCCTGAAACTCAGGAGATGCTCGACTTCTGCGGCCAGCACAACATCACCGCCGACGTCGAGGTGATCCCCATTCAGAAGCTCAACGAAGCCTACGAGAGGCTGGTCAAGGCCGACGTGAAGTACCGCTTCTCCATCGACATGGCCTCGCTAAGGGGCTGACGTTGTCTTGAAACCCTTGGGTGAGCGGCGTCTTTTGGATGGTTTCGCGCAAGGTTCTTGTTCGTCATCGCGCGGCACCGAGCCAGGTCACGCCTGGCTTGTCACCGCGCGGCGCCGAGCCAGGTCACCGCGTTGAGGAAGAGCGCGCGGTTGTCCTGGGCCGTATTGTCCCAAGAGTCGTGGGCGGTGTTGACGGTTCCATGCGAGTCCGTGCCGTCGCCGCCGATGGCCGAGTCGGTGACGAAGACCACGCGCCCCGCCCCCAACTCGATGGCGCCCACGGCCAGCTTGCTGCGCTCATCGGGGGAGTCGTCGAAGAGGATGAGGCCGACGCCGTCGATGCCCGTGAAGTGGGCCGAGCAGCCTTGGTAGAAGCCGATGCGGCCCACCGTCCCGAAGGGTCCGGCGAGGACGGCGTGCTCGGCCTTGGCCAAACGCGTCAGCAGGGTCGTCACGTCGAGGTCGACCTCGTCGAAACGCAACCCGAAGGGGTCGGCGCCGACGGGGTTGTCGTCGAAGAGATCGTTGAAGACCTGGGGCGAGGCGAAGCCGTTGCCGTCGCGGTCGGCGCCCAAGTGGTTGGCGACGGCGAGCAAACCGCCGCCGCCTTGCACGAAGCGGATGATGGCTTCCTTCTCGGCGGCGCTGAGCTGACGGCTGGGTTCGAAGAGGACGAGCACCGCATAGTTCGAAAGATCCTGCGGGTTGCTGGCGTCGCCGTAGGTAAGACTCGGCCCCCAGGAGATGGCGCTCTCGACCAGGAAGTCGCCCGAAGCATAGAGGTCGTAGCCGAAGGAGCTCAGCGCGCCGCTCCATTGGTTCGGGCCCGTGGGGTTCGAGGGTTGCGGCACGCGGCCCCACGAGTCCACGACCCAGTCCGAGTTTGGTCCCAGCGCCGAGGTCTCGTCGGCGGTCTGGTCGAAGAGGACCCGGACGAGACCGCTCTTGTCGCAGGTGTCCTCGACGATCAGGCAGTCGAGATCGGCGCAGCCGGCAAACCCATCGGCGTCGGTGTCGACCGTGCCCGTACAGTCTTGTTCCTGTTGGGGCTTGTCGCAGATTTGGTGAAACGGGTTCTTGAAGCAATCGGGATCGGCGCAGTCGACCAGCGCGTCCTGGTCATTGTCTTTGCCGTCCTGGCAGGCGTCGGGGCTGTACTCGGAGCGCGCTTCTTGCGGACAGCTGAAGATGGCGGGGTTGCGGGCGCAGCCAAAATCCTGGCAGTCGGGGTAGCCGTTGTGGTCGTTGTCCACGCCGTCGCTGCAGGTCGCTGGCGTGGCCTCGCCGGCCCACGGGAAGGGCGTCTCGGCCGGCGGCTGCCAGACCTCGGTCGTGTCGGCGTCGGTCGTGTCGGCGTCGGTCGTGTCGGCGTCGGTGTCTTCGAGCTCGGTTGAGTCGGCGAGCGAGGTGTCGCCCGAGGAGTCAGGGAGCACGTCCGACGTGTTTCCGCCGCTGTCGTCGCAGCCCGTGACTTGGAGAATCAGGAGTGTGGACAGAATCCAGACAATCCCTGCGTGTCGCGTGCTCATCAGCCGTACTCCTTTGGTTTGGGTCCCCAAAACGGACGGATTCGAGGCGGCTTGTAGCAGCTCGGGCGCGAGCAGGAAACCGATGCTCAAACGCGAACAACTCCTCACCACGTAGTGGCAAGGGGTCGTTCGTATGGAGATGAGCTAATTGCAGAAGTTGGCGGTCGTGCAGGTCTTGCCGGCCTGGCAGTCGGCGTCGCTCATGCACTCGACGCAGGTCCCGTTGAGCGGGTTGCAGACTTTGCCTGTGGCGCATTGCGGGCTGCAGCTGCTGTCGGGTTTGCATGCATTGTTCAGGCACACCAATCCGGCGCCGCATTGGGAGTTGTAGAGGCAGTCGACGCAAATTCCCTTGCTGGCGTCGCAAAGCCCGCTGGCGCACTGAGTGTCCGAGGTGCATCCAGAGCTTTGGATGCAGGTGTTGTTGACACACGACTCGCCTGGGCCTTGGCAGTCGGTGGCGTCGAGGCAGGCGACGCAGATCTCCTGGCTCTGATCACAGCGGCCAGAAACACAATCGGCGTCGTTGCCACAAGGTTGCGTCGAGTTGCACAGCCCGGAGACGCAGACCTGTCCAGCTCCACATTCCATCGCGGTGTTGCAGCTGATGAGGTTGCAGGTGGAGGTGGCGATGTCGCAGACCTCGGGGTTCGTACAGTCCAAATCCGTGGAGCAGCCGCCTGCAACGCACTGGCCGACAGTGACGTCGCAGATGCTGCCGGGGCAATCCTGGTCGGACTGGCAGCCGCCGGGCTGGCAGATTCCTCCGATGCAGGACTCGCCAGGCACACACTGGCTGTTGTCTAGGCAGCCAAAGGGCAAACAGACCTTGCTCTCCGCATCGCAGACGAGGCCTTCCGGGCAGTCGTTGTTGCTGACGCAGTTGGCCGGTAGGCAGCTCCCATCGATGCACACCGCGCCGTCCGAACAGAAGGCCTCGACGCTGCAGTCGGAGGCGACACACGCACTGCCCATGCAGACACTGCCCAGCGCGCAATCGCTGTCGTTGGTGCAGCCGACACCCACGCAGGTTCCCGCCACACAAAACTCGGAGGCGGCGCAGTCGGTGTTGTCTTGGCACCGCGCCTCGACGCAGACCCCATTGACGCACGCCGCGCCAGAACCGCATTCGGCGTCGGTGCAGGCCGTACAACCTTCGTCCACGACGGTGTCGCAGTTGTCGTCGATGCCGTTGCAAAGCTCGGTTTGGCCGCAGGAGGTGCAGGCGCCCGACGCACACGTCATGTTGGACGGACAGGCGCTGTTGTCCTGGCAGGGGAGGTAGATGACACCAAAGAGGGAGAGGTGGGTGGTCGTCCCGGAGACCACGCCTTTGCCCTCATCAACAAAGGCGTCGGCGAGGGCTCGCCAGGCGGAGCCGTCGTAGGTGGCCACGCGCAGCTGCGAGGCGGGTTTGCCCGGATCGTACTCGAAGGCGATGACGACAGGCTTGGCGAACTGGGTCCCCGCGGGCCCGAGCTCGTAGAGCTGGCCAATCGCGCCGCTCACGCTGTCGCTTGGAGTGATGGTGATCATGGTGTCGATGGTTAGGGCGTTTGGCGGAATCCCAATCTCGAGCTTGCCGTCGAGCGAGGTCACGACACCTCCCGCCTTGCCGACCAGCGTCTGTACTTGGCCTTCATGGATGTCGATCGCTTCGCCGGTACAACGAACGAGTAGAGCGAGGAGCGCGAGAGCGCTGAGGACTTGGAGGGTTCGCATGCAGGTCTCCTGATGAGAGGCTCTATGGGGGACTCGAACGTGGCGCTTGCATCGGTCGCATCTGTGCCGACGAAGATAGTGAGATCTGGGTTTGGGTGCAAAAGGTTTGTTGGGCGCCAGCAGCCAGCCATGCGTTCTTCTTTCCGGCACCCCGAGACCGCGTGACCAGTTTCTTGTCGCTCTTGGTCCCGACACCGCCCTCCCCGAAGCGGACACTGCTCTCGAAGTCGAGCTCCATTCTTGTTCAAGGCGCCGAGGTCTTGGGGACCGGCGCGCGACGGCCCTGCCCGCGCAGTGAGGGTGACCTCGATGGCGACGCCGGCCAACACGAGGGCGAGGAGGCCTGCGGCACAAGAAAGCTCGGCGGTCAAGGTCCCGAGTTTGCTGCGCTCGAAGCGGGTCCAAGCGCCGCCCAACATCGGCTCATTCGTCACGGCGCTCGGCTCCTGAGCCACATCTTCGAGACTCGCCCGGTTTGCGTCGTCACTCAGCCAGGTCTCCCAGTTGGCCACCGAAGCAGAGGTGCTCGCCTCGGCCAGCCGCAGCCCAGTCAGGCGCTTCTTACCATCGTAGCCCGCAATCTGCAACGCGCCCCAGGTGAGCTCAGGCGAGCCGCTGGCCGACGGCGCCTGCCAGGAGCGAACCCCGGCAAGAACCCGATCGTCCTTGCGGTAGAGGCGCGTCTCTTTGGCGATCAGCGCGTCGGGAGCAATGTCTCCGGCGTACAGAGACCAGGTCGTGGGACGTCCAGCTGAGTCGCGCTGGAGGTGCTGCGTGGTCCAGGTCAGGGCGGAGGTGACGTCGAGGGCGTCGAAGGCGACGCTCTGGACGT
>PFUG01000354.1:0-17011 GCA_002789955.1 Deltaproteobacteria bacterium CG_4_9_14_3_um_filter_63_12
GACGCGGTCCCCCGTCGTGGGTTCGGGCGGCCGGACGCGGTCCCCCGTCGTGGGTTCGGGCGGCCGAACGCGGTTCCCCGTCGTGGGTTCGGGCGGTCGGACGCGGTTCCCCGTCGTGGGTTCGGGCGGTCGGACGCGGTCCCCCGCCGTGGGTTCGGGCGGTCGGATGCGGTTCCCCGTCGTGGGTTCGGGCGGTCGAACGCGCGGCCCAGCGCTCCGCACTGGGCTGATTCTGTGGGCCGCCCCTTCCGGGCGGAGGCCCAGGTTCTGGCTTCGTCGTGAGGTGAGCAGCGTCACATCTGGGCGGTCACGAACCGGCCCTGAAAGTGCCGACCATACCAGCCCAGGGCAACGCCCTGGGGGTTGTGGGTTCTCGGCTCGGGACCGTCCTATTTGTCGTCGTCCGTGGGCATCAGCGGTGCGTCTTCCCCGTTGGGGACCGCGTCCCCGTCCTCATTGTCATCCTCATCATTCCCACCATCGTCGAGCCCGCTGCCTCCGCCTTCGGGCAGCAGCACGTCGTCGGCGATGCGCGCCTTGAGCTCCTCGTCGGACAACGTGGGCAAGACCTTCATGAACGCCTGGCGCTCAGCCTCTTCCATCATCATCAGGCTGTCGGACAGGGCGTTGAACGCCTCGTCGCCCAGGGCCGCGTGTTTGGAGAGGAGCAAGCTCATCTCCTCGCCGCTGATGGATTCGGCCACGTCGATCAAGGAAATCAGGGCGTCGTCGGGCACGGTTTCATCGTTGAGCAGGATGTCGCCGGCCTCGCCGCCGCTGACGGCCTTGTTGATCTGGCCCAGAGACTGTTCGCTGCCTATGGGCTCGTCAGCTTTTGCCTCGAGGAGCGCTTCGGCCTCTGCGCGGGTGACGGTCTCAGGGAAGCCGACGATGGGGCTTTTGCCGGCCATCATCGCCAACGGACCCAAAGAGACCGTCGGCACATAGGTGACCAAACCCAGACAGAACAACATGATCAACGTGAAGGGAATCACGCTGATGACCACCTCCCCGATGGGTTTCTTGAAGATGGTCGAGGCCACGAAGAGGTTGAGCCCCAGCGGTGGGGTCAGATAGCCGATCTCTAGGTTGACGATGAAGATGATCGCCAAGTGGATCGGGTGGATGCCGAGTTCCAGACCGATGGGGGCCAGCAGAGGCACGACGATCAGGATCGCGCTCATGATGTCCATGAGACAGCCCACGACCAAGAGCAGCAGGTTCATGACCAGCAAGAACGCCAGCGGGCTCATTTTCCAGCCGAGGATCAGCTCGACCGCCATGTCGGGCACCTCGGCTTTGACCAGGTAGCGGTTGAAGCCCAGGGCCATGGCGATGATGATGAGCAGGACGCCCATGAGGACGGCGCTTTCGGAGAAAATGCGCGGGATGTCCTTGAGCTCGAGGCCCTTGTGGATGAAGACCTCGACGATGAAGGCGTAGACCACGGCCACGGCGGCGGCTTTGGTGGGGGTGAAGGTGCCGGTGTAGATGCCGCCCAGGATGAGGACGGGCAACATCAAGGCCCAGAAGCCATCCCTGAGTGCGGTCATGAATTTTGAGAAATCGAACTTCGTGGTCGGGACGCCGCGTCGTTTGCCCTCGACGAAGGCAAAGAGACCCAGGCACACGCCGATCAAGATGCCCGGCCCAACGCCGGCGAGGAAGAGGGCGCCCACGGGGTCGAGACCGGACTCGGCGAGGATGCCGTAGGCGGGTTTGCCGTCCGGGCCGATGGGAAGGGACCAGCCCTGCTCGAGCTGCCCTTGCACGATGACGTAGACGATCATGGGGATCGACGGGGGGATCAGGATTCCCAAGCTCCCGGCGCTGGTGAGCAAGCCCGTCGAGAAGCGCTCGGAGTAGCCGTCCTTGATGAGGACGGGGTACATCATGGTGCCGATGGCGATGACGGTGACGGGGCTCGAGCCGCTGATGGCCGCGAAGAACATGCAGGCGGCGACGCCGGAGATGGCCATGCCGCCAGGCAGCCAGCCAAAGGCGGCGCGGGCGACGTTGACCAGGCGCTCGGCGATGGCCCCGTTGGTCATGATGGCGCCGGCCAAGACAAAGAAGGGGATGGCCAACAGCTCGACCTTGTCGGAGATGACCCGCGTCTCCTCGATAATCGAGTTGAGCGACGCGGTGAACGGTTTGATGGGCGGAAAGTCGGGCAAGGTCAGCATGAGGTAGGCGGTGATCGCGCCCAGAACCACGTAAAGAGGTTCACCCAGCGCCGCCAAGACGGCGACCAGGAGGGCGAGCAGAACCCAGCTAAACTCGAGGGTGACTAAGGAGTTCAGCCACTCGGTGATGCCGCCGGTCATGAGGAGTTGGTTGACTTGGTGCATGGCCTGATAGGGGGTTGCGGTCTAGCCGACTGAAATCTGGAGGGGACGGGCGACAGGGAACATGCAGGGCTCAGCTCTTCTCTTTGTTGAGCACGCCGAGCACGAGGTCCTCGAGCATCTGAAAGAACAAGCGAAGGCACATCATGGCCATGGAGACCGGGAGCGCCAACACCTTGAGCCAGTCGGGCACGGCCCCTTCGGCCGAGCGAATGGTCTTCATTCCAGTCTCGGCGTTGAAGACGTAGTCGTAGGCTAGCGTGAAGAGCACCAAGGTGAAGAGCAGCGCCAAACCATTGGAGGCGGCGCCGTAGAACCTCGAGGCGCGGCGTCCGCGCACGAACTTGCGGACAAAGTCGATGCGCAGGTGGGACTTCTGATACGTCGCCATGCTCGCTCCCAGGAATCCCACCCAGAGCAGCAAGAAGAGCGCTCGATGCTGGGCGAAGGAGTAATCCTCTGGGAGTCTGTGGAAGAGATAGAGCAGCAACGGCGAGATGGCGGCGATGGCGACGGCGACGCCGAAGCGTTCATGGCGCAGTTCGACGGCTTTGGCCGAATCTCTGGGGGCCATCAGCCAGGCGCCAACGGCGTACACCAAGGTCGCGACGAGGAGAAGGGTATAGGCCAGCTCGCTAGGCTGGCTGCGCACGACCTCGGCGTAGCCATAAAGCACCCCGAAGACCACGGCTGCACCTGCAAGTTTGACGACGTGACTGCGGCCCTTGAGCCGCGTCGCGACGGCGCCGTAGCAGAGCAAGAGGAAGAGGATGAACTCGATGCGCACGACCCAGCCGCTGAACGCCACGACGCCGTCTGGGCTCATGGGCGTTTCGGCGAACTTGTTGCTCATGTTGACGAAGAACTCGGCCAACTTGCTCTCGTCGCTCATGAGCGCCAAGTGCAGCATCTCGAGGAAGATCATCAAGCTCATGAGGACCAAGGCGGCCACGACCAGCGCCCGCTCTACTTGGAAGATGGAGAAGTCGAGCCAGCGCAGCGCCAAGTTCTGGGTCACCCACTGTGCGGGCTCGGTGGGCCAAGGCGGTCGCTTGATCGGCGAGACTCCGTGAGGATCAACGGCCTGAGCGATGGCTTCGTCGGCGAGGGCGCCATCGATCTCGACGTCTTCGGCCTCGTCGGAGCCTTCGGCCTCGTCGGCCTTGTCGGCCTCGTCGGCCTCATCGGCCTCGTCGGCCTCGTCGGGGCCTTCGGTGCCTTCCTCGGGCTCAGAGGCACTGTCTCCCGCCCCTTCGGGGTCGCTCTCTTCGTCTATATCGTCTCCGGATGCGGTTGCGTCGGCCTCTTTCGGCTCGTCGTCATCCGGCCCTCGAGGGGGTTTCTTTTCGTCTGTCATCGCCAGTCCGCGGTGCTAACGGCATGCGTGAACCCGCGACCGTGCCCACGGCCCCAGGCAGCTCCCCGCTACCAATTATCGCCCGTCTGCTGGACGCAACAGAGAGGCGCGACTGGCTCGTCAAACGAGCCGTCGGCATCCCATCAACACCCAGAGACGAAGTTCGTTGGGAAGTCTCTCGCGCCAGGGAGGCTGCTGTCAATGTGCGGCACGGCTCTCGACACAGCAAAGGCGCGCAGGAACACCGCCCGCGCCGCGCCCCTCTTGGAAACCCAGTAATATCCTAACTCTTCGGCGAGATGCAGTGCTTTACACCGAACACGGCTCCGGCTACCCTTCCAGGCAACCCATCGAGAATTCGGGCCAACGCCACGGGAGTGGGTGTCAAGGCGCGAAGAACGACGAGAGAGACATGAACGCCAAACGTAATTGCCTGGGCCTTGTGGTCGTCATCCTATCCTTCATGCTGGCTTCCTGCGGAGCCGACACGGGAGGGACCAAACGCCATGACGCCACCAACGGAGACACGGGCCCCGAGGACACCAACATCACCGCCGACATCACCCAGGATACGGCGCTCGACACGGACCCCATCACAGAGAACGACATCACCGACGTACAGCCCGACACCGTGGCCGACACGACCAGCCCGCCGCAAGACACGTCGGTCCCCGAAGTCGGACCCACGATCGTCGGCGCACACATCGAGCCGCTGACAGTGGTCATCTCGACGCAAATCGGTGTGCCAGCCGCGACACCGCTGCGTTTCCTCATGGACTATTCCGACGGCAGCACTCGACAGATCGACAACGGCGTCTTCTGGTCGAGCGACGAGCCCCTCATCGCCAATGTCGACAACACAGGCCTGGTCAGTGCGACGGGCGGCTTGGGCGGAGTCATCACGGTCAATGCGGTCTACGCCAACCAGTCGGTGAACCGCGACGTGCGCGTCCAACTCAGTGAAAACATCACCAGTGGGACTTTGGATCCGACCACCCAAGGCGGACTGGACTCAGGCAACTTCAACGCTGGCGTCGGCCCCCTTTGGGAGTACCCAGAGAACGAGACCATGTTCCCGGCCGGCATGTCGGCGCCGCTCTTCCAGTGGAACGTCAACGGCAACGCGTACTTCAAGCTGCTGCTCACCCGTGGCAACGAAGTGAGCGTGACGGTCTACACCAACATCAACCAGTGGATGCCCAGTCCGGCGCAATGGCGAGCCATCGGAGCGGGCTACGGCGAGCCCATCCGCATCAACATTTACGGCAAGCAGAGCCTCGATCCGGCCGCGGAGCGTTTTGCCGGCAGCGAGTTGGTCGTGTACACGGCTGACGCGAAGCTGGCGGGTTCGGTCTACTACTGGCAGGTGGCCACTGGCGACATCATGCGCATCGACGAGGGCGCGACGGCCAACGCCAGCGAGAACTGCACGGACGGCGTCGACAACGACGGCGACGGGGCCATCGACGGGGCCGACAGCGATTGTCCTTCCGCGGTCTTCACCACCAACGCCAACAGCGGCAACTGCCGCGGCTGCCATACGCTGACCCGCGACGGCTCTCGGCTCGCCTTTATGTACAACGGCGGCGGCGACCCCCGTGCCGGCCTGGCCTGGACCGCTGCACCCGAACCTTCGATCGTCGACAATGGGTCCCAATGGCAATGGGACTTCATGGCCTTCAACCCCACCGGCGACCGCATCGCTGCGGTCTACTATGGGGACATGTGGCTGGCCGACGTGACGCCGAACATCGTCGGCGGGGTCGCCTCACTGGGGCCCATCCCTCAGGCTCGGGTCAACGGCATGTGGGCCACGCAGCCCAACTGGAGCCCGGACGGTTCGACCCTCGCCTACATCCTGCGTTACGACACCGTCGATTGGCAGTACTCCGCGGGTGACCTCATGACGATGCCCTGGGATCCCCTCACCCAGACCTTCGGCAACCCCACGACGCTCAAGACACGCGGGCCCGACGGTGGGACCGACGACACGCTCTCCTATCCCAGCTGGTCTCCGGACTCGCGCTGGATCGCGGTGGGGTCCGGCCCGGACAACCGCGGCACGGCACCCGCCAACATTCACCTCGTCGATCCATTGACCGGCGACGCGACCCAGATGCTCAAGGGCGCGCCCCATGGCAGCGCCGTGGTGCCGTCCTTCAGTCCCTTTATCGAGGGCGGAAAATATTGGTTGCTCTTCTACAACTCAGCGCCTTACGGGCACATCACGGCGACCAAACAGCTTTGGGTCATGGCCATCGACACCAACATGACCACTGGGACCGACGGCAGCCACCCAGCGTTCTGGCTGCCAGGGCAGGACTGGGCACAGATCAACATCACGGGCTATTGGGCTCCGGCTCCCTGCTCGGCCTCAGGCCAAGACTGCAGCACCAACTCGGACTGCTGTCTCGGTCTGACCTGCCTGCCCGACGGCAATGGGGCCAACAAGTGCACCCCCGCCAATCAGTGCTCGCTGCCTGGAGACACCTGCGTCACCAACGCCGATTGCTGCGAGTCGTCGCCGGTTTACATTTGCTACCCGAACCTCAACGGGGACAACGTCTGCCAGCTGCAACCAAACTAGTCGCACTCTCGCTCGACGCCGTCGAGCGAGCTGAGTATGTTGAGTTCCGTCTTTTCGTCAGGACGAGTCGCTCGTCAGGCCAAAGAAAGTTCATGTTCAGGTCATCACCGCCAAAGCTCCTCCTTTTCGCCGCGTTGGTCTCGCTGCTTTTCCTGAGTGGCTGCAACATGAACGTCTTCCACGACTCCATCTCGACCACCGTCGAGATGAGCTCGACCGAAGCGCAGGTCGCCCACGCGACCTCGAAACGCTTCAAGTTCGAGCGCGACGTCGCCGGCGCCAAGAGCGCACGCATCCAGCGCGCCTGGGTTTCGGTCGACCTCCCCGAGGGCCAAGACCTCTCCTTCATCGCCTCCGTCGACGTGACCATGAAGCACCCCGACACCGGAGAGATCCTGCACTTGGTCACCGGCGGCGGTTTCAAGCCGGGCGAGTCGGTCAAAGAGCTCGAAGTGCTCTACGGCGAAGACATCCGCGACATGGTCCGTGACCAGCGCGTGACTTTGGACTGGGACGTCCAGCCGAACCTCCTCTACCGCGGCTTCAGCGAAGAAGAGCAGATGCTCGCGCTGAGATTCGGGATCGTGCTGGAGATCGAGGTCCCGTAGTCAGACCCATTCAGTCCGAGGAATCATGCAAGTCAGTGTCCGCTATTTTGCCGGCGTGCGGGAGCGTCTGGGCGCGTCCAGCGAGACGCTGGAGCTCGCAGAAGGGAGCACGGTCGAGGCGGTGTGGGAGTCCCTCTGCCTGCGCCATCCTGCGCTCGTGGGCCTGCGTCGTTACATCCGCCTGGCGCTCAATCTCGAATTCGTCGACGCCGACCAACTCGTCGCGGAGGGCGACGAGATCGCGCTGATCCCGCCGGTCGCGGGCGGCTCGTCGGCCGACGACCTGCTGCTCAGCGACTCCCCTTTGGACGAAGCGGCGATCACCGCCCGAGTCGAGCGCCCCGAGGCCGGCGCCGTCGTGGTGTTTCGCGGTGTGGTGCGCAACCACTCCAAAGGCCAGGCCGTCGAGCATTTGGAGTACGAGGTCTATCCCGAGATGGCCATGCTGAAGTTGCGGCAGGTCATCGACGAGGTGGAGCAAGAGTTTCCCGACGTCAAATGCGCCCTGACCCACCGCACAGGCGTGCTCCAGATCGGCGAGGCTGCGGTCGTCATCGCCGTCAGCTCGCCGCATCGTGCGGTCGCCTTCGAAGCCTGTGCCCGCGCCATAGACCGCATCAAGGAGGTCGTCCCCATCTGGAAGAAAGAGGTGGGGCCCGACGGGACCTCCTGGGTGGGCATGGGCAGCTAGTGTAAACCGTCATGACTCTCCATGTTTATTGACTGCAAGGAGCGCCCCCCAATCCTCAGGAATTCTTCAAAAATACCGGCATGTTGTTGATTACAGAAAAAAGAAAGTCATTGGGGGTCCGGGGGACAAAGTCCCCCGGCGGGTCAGGGCAGAGCCCTGCTTCCCTGAAAGGCCACGCTCATAGGCACGGACACATGTGAAGCGTTACACTAGTTCGTCGGCTCCTTGTACACAGCGCGTTTGAGGACGACCCATCGGTTCGGGTAACCCTCGGACTGCAAGAAAATGCCGGCATTGTGCACCGCTGTTAGCCAGCGAGGTGGTTTTGCGCTACAAATTGACCTCTACGAGTTTTGCGCTGGTAAACGGCTGAAACTTCGTGTTGGGCCCGCAGGAGACGCTTGCGGTCCGATGGCCGAACCAGGGCTCTCCGAGAAGCGACCCGTCGCGCTCGAGGGAACCTCGATGTCTTGGAAACCGAGTGGAAGTCATGCGCAGTAAAAGCAACTTGTGGTTTGTCCTCGCCCCGCTCTTGGCTCTGCTCGCCGGGTGCGACGACGGCATCCAGCAACGTCACGCCACCGATGCGACGGTCGCCGACACCATCACCACCGAGGTCGACGGGGTTGTCGATGTGACCCCCGACGCGTTCGAGGGGTTCCTCTTTGGCCCTGGTGTGACCGGCAACCTCGAGCCCGCTGGAAGCAAGGTCGAGGCGACCGGCTCTGAGCAGCTCGACCTCGAAGGGGCGGCGGTGTCCATCGACGGCGAACAGATTTCCGCCGCGCGCGAAGTGACCATCAGCGGCAATGGCGTCGACATCGTGCCCGAGGGTTTTATTGCCGTCGGACCCGCGGTGCGCTTCGCCGCGGACGCCCCCTACTTTTCGAAAGAGGATCTCACCGGTGACGGCATGTTGAACCAGGTGTGGATTCACCTCACGCTGCCCCTGCGCTCCGACCTGATGCCGACCAACGCCGCCCCTCGTCACCTGCGCATCTTTACGCAGCGGTTGAGCAGCGGACGCATCTACAGCGCCCCCTTCTCGAACATCCAGGAAGACCTGGACGCAGGCCGCGTGACGTTCCGTGCCACGGAGCTGGGAGTCTTCCAGCTGGCGGTGGCGGCCAACGCAGGTCAGCCCTATCAGCGGCACATGACCTATCGCTCCATCACCGGCATCTCTATGGGCGCTGGCGCGGCCTTGATGACGGGCCTCCGGTTCCCCGACAAGTTCGACTCCATCGGCGCGCTCGGTGGCGCAGCGGACTGGATCTACCTCTCGCACTACCTGCGAGACCAAGGTCTCGGCGGCTTCTGCAACGCACCAGCGTTCGGCGCCAACTGCCCACCGCCCCTGCACACCCAAGAGCACGAGCTCTCCATGAGCTTCAACGGCTGGCATTCTCCCTCAGGGGAGGGCAACGGCGGCAGCTTCGATCGGACTGAGTACGTCCGTATCTTTCGCGACCTCGCCTACGCCTTCGGTAACACGACGTCTTACAACCCAGAGAGCCCTTACCGGCCGGCCGGGGTGCCGCGCTCAGAGCTGCTCCGACCTGAGGCCGAGCGCTGCCTTGAGCTGCCTGGAACCACGTTCACCATCGCCACGGGCTACTTCGACGATGAATACAATCCCGATGGGACCCTTCCGGTCATCGCCTTCTGCGACGGCGAGGACGGGGCTCCCAACGGGTTCTTCGACGACTCCAAGGCACACGACGAGGCGGTGGACGTGCTGCTCGCCGTCGACCTCGACGGAGACGGCCGTCGCGACGCCAACGAGCCGGTGATTCGCAACTCCTACGAGCCCTATGAAGACCTGGGCAGCGACGGGTTGGCCAGCAAGAGCGAGGCGGGTTACGACCCAATGAGCAACCCCGACCCGGCCGACGACGACTACGATTGGCTGACGAACCCACACGGCAGCGAAGGCAACTGGCTCTTCGACGAAGGTGAGCCCTACCAGGACTTTGGCTTGGATGGCGTCGAGGGCACCTCGGACAGCCCCTACGACTTCGGCGAAGGCAACGCCAAGTTCGACTACAACCCAAATCTTCAGAAGCTCTTCGAGGAGTCCCCTCGATGGTCGCTCGAGGCTCTCGACCCAGACGCTCTGAACCATCTGACGCTCTACGTCGATGGCGGCGTGCGCGATTTGTTCAACTTCGACGTGGCGGGCCTGCAGCTCACCGGGGCGCTCCAGGCCGCCGGTGGCAACGTGCGGATGTACGACACCTTCAACGAGCTGGCGCAGCTGCAACCCGGCGACTCCTACAACATCACCCGACTCGACTTCGACAACCTGGGTGACCACGTGTTCATGCGCTACGGTGACCCCTACGCGGCGCTTCCTCTCATCGAGGATGGCGACGGCAAGCACGTGGGCTCCAACAGCCAGGCGGTGCAGCGTTTCACGACGATGTTCGGTTACCTGAGCAACCTCTGGGTCAACGGCGACTACACCATCGTCGAGCCGCCCTACACCACGCCGAGCGAGGTCGGGAGCTTCATCAGCCCAGCGATGAACGGCGCGACCGTGACCTATGGGATCAGTCTGCCGCCAAACTACGACAAGCCCGAGTTCGCCAACGTCCGCTACCCAGTCCTCTACCTGCTCCACGGTTACGGTCAGGGGCCCGAAGACCTTCCCATCACTGGTGTGTTGCTCGCAAACTTCCAAGCGATTGGCCAGTGGCCGAAATCGATCATTGTCTTCCCCGAGGGTTTCTGCGGCAAAGACAAGGTGGACCAATGCAACGACGGGCTCGACAACGACAATGACGGCGTCACCGATGCCGGCGATCCAAACTGTGCCACGACGCCTTTGAACGAAGCGGGGGACACGGACGTCCAGATCTGCAACGACGGACTCGACAACGACGGCGACGGGATGACCGATCTCACCGACAAGGGGTGCAAGGACGCCAACGACGTGAGCGAGGCCGAGTGTGTGAAGGGGACGTTCTTTAGCGATCACGTGGCCTATCCGGACGGCGAGGCTCCTGGCCCTGCGTTCGAGTCCGCGTTCTTCGATCTGGTTGACCACGTCGGTCGGACGTATCGAGTGAAGGCACCCGAGGACGTGACCCGCTACTATTGAGAGGTCGACATCGTCGACACCCACAGGTAGGCTCGAGGTCCAATAGCGAGACGGGTACATGGCTCGAGGAGCAGGAGTGAGCGCGAAGTGATCCCCTTTCAAAAGGTAATGAGCGCCGTCCTACACGATGTCCTAGCATCGATGTCGAAGTGCCTCTCACTCGATTTGAACAAGGGCGCGGCAGGACCGGAGTTCGACCTCTTGTACAAGCAGCTGCGAGAGGAGCTGACCCGGGAGGGGGCAGTCGAGCTGCAGATTTCCGCGTCTGGGGAGATCAGCATTGGCGCAGGCCACCTCTCGCAATCCGCCCTGGGGACGGCCTTGGCCAACGCCGGAGTCCGAGAGGTCATGTTTCTCCCGGATCTCGAAGTGGACGACCTCTTGGAGTTCCTGCAGGTTACCACAGCGCTCGCCGCCAAACCCTCCACCCCCGAGGCCGACCTCATCTCGTTTTGGTACGAGATGGGGCCGCGCTCCATCCGCATCGTCCGGACCAGCCTCGAGGCCAAATACCTGAGCTCTGCAGGGGGAAAGGAGAAGCACATCTCTGAGCTCTTCCTGCACTTGGTCGGCCGTGGCGAAGCGTCGCGGCAGCAAGCGCTCAAGACCAAATTGGCCGAACTCGAAGGGCGTCCTCCGTGCGCGATTCAGGCGTTGCGCTACGACGATCACTCGGCCATCGAGACGATGCTCGACGAGATGAGGGAGGAGACCGAAGGCTCCTTGCGCCGGCAGTTTACGGCGACGTTGATGGCCGCGATGAGCGTCCATGATCCGGTTCTCGGCGGGCAGGACTTTGTCTTCTTGCTGCGCCGCGTGGTGAACGACCAGATGGCGAGCGGCGACTGGAGCGACGTGCTCAAGACCATTCGAAACCTGGAGTTTCTGGTCGAAGGCTCGACGATGCGCAGTGAATACACCCTTGAAATGGCGCAAGCCTGCAAGGTGCGCCTGCGCTCACCGAAGACGATCATCGAGTTCTCGCTCAGGGTTCACGAGCAAGAGGACGCCTCGCTCGTTCCGTTCAAGCTCGTGCGCTGGTTCCTCGGGGACGATCCTCGTGAGACGTGGAAACAATGCGCCACCCTCGCGAACGATGGAGCCCTTCTCGCGCTGCTCCAGCTCTTCGAGGTGTGTTTCGCACTCGAACATCCGTTCTGGGGCGAAGCCTTCGAGACACTGGACCCAGAGGTCAAGCGCCGCTCTCAAACGGCGATGACTGCCGTCAAAGCGCTAGAGAAGGACGAACCGTCCATCAGCTTCGAGATGCCCGTGGAGGAGCCCGACTCGGCCGATGGCTCGGCGTTCGACGCTCTAGATTGGCTAGACTTCGAGGCCGATGAGGAGCACGTCAACGAGCTGGACGCGTCTCTGGTCGCGTTCCTCGATGGGACGAACAGCCGCTTCAAGAAGGACAAACCGGGTCTCTCTATCAACAAGCGCGGAGAAAGCGTTCCCGCTCTGATGATCGAACACCTCGAGGCGCTCGAGAAGAGCCTGATGGGCGCCGGCAAGGGCAGCTCGAGAGGGCGAAATGACTCGTAGCCCCCTCGAAGATCACCTCGCCGAGCTCCTCGATGCCAACCGGGCTTGGGGCAAGGCGCACCAGCTCCTCAGCCCCATTTGGGCTGGCAATCCCAACACCCCTCGCTACGTCTCCAAGCGCGTGGCGATCCGTCTGTTGGAAATCGCCGAGCAGCGCAGCGACCTACTCCTAGGAATGTCCCTGATGAACGCAGGCGAGACCGGAATCGCCGCGCACTCGCTCAAGGTCGCTTCGGTGATGTCGGGGTTGTGCACGTATCTTGGGCTCTCGCCCAGGCATCGTCTCGACTCGGTCATGACCGCCTTGCTGCACCACCTCGGACAGAGCACAGGCGTCGTGGGACAGCAGTCCACCTCGGCCGTCGCACAGCGCAGCCTGATGGCTCTGCTGCTCTCGAAGCACTCCGACGAAGGGCATTACCGGCAGGTGCTCGGTGCTTTCCAACATGGTCTCACCATGGATGGAACCGGCGTGCCCAAGATGGATTTCCCCGTCAAGCAACACCCCATTTCACTCCTGCTCACCGTCGCCAACGACTTCATCGAGCTGTGTGCGGACTCGGTCGCCGGAATGGACATCAACGACGCACTGCAACACATGTCCGTTCAGGCCGGCAAACGCTACCACCCCAACCTCATCTCACTGCTCAAGCGCGTCGTTGGCCCGGCTCCAGTGGGCAGTGTGCTCCAGCTCAAGTCTGGCGAGCAGTTGCTGGTGACCCAATACACCGCGTCCGATGACGACTGGACCCTCGAGACGGTCGCCCTCTCCGCACGAGTGGAGATGCGAAGGTTGAAAGACCTCTCACTGATCCACTCCAGGATACAGCCCAAGCAGGTCTTCGAGGTCTTCAATGCGGTCTGAAGCGCGCCACCCGTGAGCGCCGCGACGAAGACCCTTAAGATCGTTCACGAACCCCTTGCCAAACTCAGGCATTCTGGTTTTCAAATGGGGCTGACGAGTCCTTGCTGTGAGCCAAAAGGTTGCGCAAGCATGGGCAACCCTCTTCAACGCGGCGGTTTGTCATGAGCGTCATCAAAGTCACAAACTTGGCGAAGACCTTCTCGCTGGGATTCCGCCGAAAGAGAGTCCTAGCGGTGCGAAGCGTCTCGTTCTCCGTTGAGAAGGGCGAGGTCTTCGGGCTGATTGGGCCCAATGGGGCGGGAAAGACCACGACCATCAAAATGATGATGGGACTCGTGAGCCAAGATCACGGCACAATCGATATTCTAGGCAAGCCAGTGCCAAGCCTCGAGAGTCGGAGCAAGGTCGGGTATCTCCCAGAGATCTCCTACTACTACGACTACCTCAAGCCCGAAGAGCTCCTCGACTTCTACGCTCGCCTCTTCGGCATCCCAGCCAAGGCCAGAAAGCGTCGCGTCGATGAGCTCCTCGACAAGGTCGGCCTCGCCAACGCCAAAGGAAAGCAGCTCCGCAAGTTCTCCAAAGGGATGCTGCAACGCATCGGGTTGGCCCAGGCCCTCATCGCCGACCCTGAGGTCATCGTCCTCGACGAACCTCAGTCAGGTCTCGATCCCATCGGCCGCAAGGACGTCGCCGACCTCATCGATGAGCTCAAGGCCGCAGGCAAGACCATCTTCTTCTCGAGCCACATTCTGCCAGACGTCGAGCGCATCTGTGATCGCGTCGCGGTCATCGTCGAGGGCAAGATCGTCGATGTAGGACCGCTCAACAGGCTTCTGAACCCGCGCACCTTGTCGACGGAGATCGCCACTTCACTGGTCCCTGAGGACCTCGCCGAAAAGCTGCGGGCCGACTTCCAGAATCTCGGGGAAAAGCAGCACGATGGACTTCGGACCTTCGTGCTGCCCGAGAGCAGCGACGTCTCTGCGTTCCTGACACACCTCCTCGGAGCCAACGTCGAGGTGCTGAGCGTCGTACCACAGAGAGAAAACCTCGAGGACGTCTTCGTCCGCGAAGCCCTAGCCAACACTCAGCCGAACGAGGAGCAGCCATGATCGGTCGAGTCTATGCCATCGCCCTCAACACCTTCAGAGAAGCCGTTCGGAGCAAGGTTCTTTACGCCATTCTCTTCTTCGCCGTCCTGCTGATCCTGCTCTCGCTCGCCTTCGGAGAGCTCTCGCTCTACGAGCAGGAGCGCGTCAACAAGGACCTCGGCATCGTGGTCATCACGGTCTTCGGAGCGCTGATCGCGATCTACACCGGCATCAGCCTGCTCTTCAAAGAGCTCGACAAAAAGACGATCTACACCATCGTCTCCAAACCCATTCATCGTTGGCAGTTCTTGTTGGGCAAGTACCTCGGAATCCTGCTCACTTTGGCGGTCGAGCTGGGAATCATGTCCGCGATCTTCGTCGCCCAGCTCGCGCTCAAAGACATCGAGCTGAACGCGACACTCTTTCAAGCCCTCGTTCTTATCTACGTGGAGGTCTCCGTCGTCGCGGCCATCGCCATGCTCTTCACGACGTTCTCGACTCCCTTTCTCAGCGGTCTGCTCACCGCCTCTTTGTTCTTGCTCGGAAACGCGCACGAAGCGATCCGCACGTTCGCGGACACCCACAAGTCCGACACCATGCGCGGGATCCTCAAGATCGCCGAGGTCTTCGTACCGGATCTCACCCTCTTCAACCTATCCCGCGAGGTGACCTACAACCTGGAGGTTCCTTGGAGTTACGTCGCTTATGCGGCCGGGCATGGAGTCTTGTACGCCGGCGCTCTGCTGGTGATCTCGGCAGCCGTCTTCGGGCGGCGGGACTTTATCTGACCGGGGCAGAAGCTGGACCGGCCTTTCGGACTTGTCGAACAGCGGAATCCAGTCTGGAGTCCGGAGCCCGCGGCTGGCGTCAGTAGTCAGTCGAACTTCAGCAGGAGACAAGGCAGCAACCGGCAGAAGCTCCAGACTCCAGACTAGACTGGCCAGGAGCAGAAGCTGGACCGCCTGTCGGACTTGTCGAACAGCAGAATCCAGTCCGGAGACGACCTCGCTTTGGCGCTACCTCAGGCGCTTCCACTTGCTGCGAGGAAAGTCCGTCGTCTCCCCTGGGGCCGAGTTCGAGAGCAGGTACACCGCGCGTCGATTCTTCTCCTCGTCCACGCCGTCGCTCGTCTGCACCGACAGCGCGTCCTCACCGAAGCCTTGGTAGCTGATGGGCAAGGCGACGCTCAGGCGACCTTGGAACCAAACCGCGATGGCTTTGGCTCGACGTTCGCTCAGCTCGACGTTGTCGGCGCCGCTGCCCACCGTATCGGTGTAACCCGCCACAAAGAGCTCCATGGAGACCTCGTCGTAGGTGCGCCGCGCCTCCTCGATGGCCTCGAGCGTCGCCTCGAGCTTGACCTCTTGGTCGGCGCGAAGCGTGGCGTCGTTGCTCTCGAAGACCACGTCTTCGTGTGGGATCTCCAAGCTGAAGAGCTCCAGGAGCGTGGTGTTCGCCTCGTTTTCGTAGACCTGCAGCCGGACGTACACCGCCGCAGAGCCCAAATCCTTCCAGCCGATCCCGACCTCACGTTTCCCACCGTCGAACCGGTCGCTGGCCAGGAGCCTTCGACCCTCGCCGTAGACCTCCATCTCGACGAACGCGATGGGGCGTTCCGCCTCGAGGAAGAGCTCTCCCTCGCTCAACGAGCTGCGCTTGGTGTCGAGCTCGACCTTCAGCTCGTCGAAGCTGCTGACCGCGAAGGTGAGGGTGTCGTCGTAGGTGTCACCGTCTACCGGGATCGCCACGACCTTCATGCTGTACTGAAAGGTGCCCGAGGGTTGCTTCCACTCGAAGTCTTTGGTCTCCCCGGCCGCCAGCTTCTTGGTCTTGAAGGTCCAGGACGCGCCATCCTTCTCACGTTTGACCTCGAGGCTCATCGATTTGAGGTCCACAGCCGCGACCACGCTCAAGGTGACCGGTTCGCCGCTGGGGAGTTGCTCCGTCACGCCATACGCAAAGGGAGCCTCGGCGGCAAAGACAGCAGTAGGGCTGACCAAGAGCAGAAAGACAGCCAAAAGCATGGCATTCATTCTCATTTCGACCTCCGTTTCCGAGAGCCCCACCATACTCGCTCCCTCCCCTCTCGACGATGGCCTGGGACAGAAATTTCGCCTCCGGAGCACCGTTGGCGGTGGTCCTGGGCCGAAATTCCGCCTTCGGAGCACCGTCGGCAGTGGTCCTGGGCCGAAATTTCGCCTCCGGAGCACCGTTGGCGGTGGTCCTGGGCCGAAATTCCGCCTCCGGAGCACCGTCGGCGGTGGTCAGAAATTTTGCCCTGTGACGAGAAGACTCTCTGTGCTCAAGGAGGCTGGGTAGCCAGGGTTGGCCGAAGGGTCATGGAACCGATGTTGCTCGCGGGAACCCAAGACGGACACACCTAGATGTGCTCGGCCGAAGTGACAACGCGACCTTGATGTTACCTCGCCAGTCCTTCGACGCCAAGAACAGCGACCGGGAGCGCCAGCGGCTCGCCGACACTTGCTCACGAATTGCTGGTGTGCCGGCGAGTCACGCCAAGAGTTCTTCTGTGTTCTCTGCTGCCGCGCACAGGAGAGCCACACGAAGTGAGGTCACGAGCCGTAACGCCACCCCCCTGCCCAAGCTGCGCCATCGAGAGCAACAACGGGAGCGCTGGCGGTTCGCCGGCCCACACAAGAATTGCCGCGCACAAGAGAGCCACACGAACTGAGGTCACGAGCCGTAACGCCACCGCCTGCCCAAGCTGCGCCATCAAGAGCAACAAAGGGGAGCGCCGGCGGCTCGCCGGCCCGCACTCAAGAATTGCCACGCACAAGAGAGCCGCACGAGGT
>PFUG01000354.1:17024-17113 GCA_002789955.1 Deltaproteobacteria bacterium CG_4_9_14_3_um_filter_63_12
GTAACGCCACCGCCTGCCAAGCTGCGCCATCAAGAGCAACAACGGGAGCGCCCAGGGACTAGGGCCGTCGTCGAGTTGACCTCGATAAC
>PFUG01000136.1 GCA_002789955.1 Deltaproteobacteria bacterium CG_4_9_14_3_um_filter_63_12
CCGCCGAACCCCACGACGCCGCCGAACCCCACGACGTGGAGGCGCTCCCTGCCGCCGAACCCCACGACGTGGAGGCGCTCCCTGCCGCCAGAACCCACGACGTGGAGCCGCGCCCGACCGTCGGAACCTAAGAGATGGGCGTCGCCTTTGGTGGCATGGGTTCGGGCCCTACGTGCCCCAAGAACAGTTACATATCCGCCTTTCCGCTTCGGTTCCTGCTCAACAAGAACCCGAGGCAGAGGACGGCCAGCAGGCTCGACCCCACTAAAGTGGCGAACACGGCGTCGATCCTCTCGTGCTCGAGGAGGACTCCCAGGGCGAGCTCCTGCGCGACCGCGCCGACCGAGCCCATGCCGTTGATGATGCCGGCGGCCAGCGTGGCGGACTCTCGCGAGCCCACGTCGATGGCTCCGGCGCCGGTCATGAGGGCGTCTGGGCCGTAGAGGAAGAAGCCGATGAAGCCGATGGCGACCGAGAACACGATGAGGCTGGCGCCGCCTCCGTAGTAGAGGAAGAAGCAGGAGGCGGTCAGGGCGAGGATGGACAGGAAACTCACGAAAGCGCGGCGGCCCGAAAAGATTAGGTCCGAGATGATTCCCGCGACGATGACGCCAGCGACACCGGCCACGTCGAAGATCGTCGAGACGTAGCCTGCGTCATCGAGGTCGAGGCGAAAGTGCGTGAACAGCAGATACGGGGCCCAGGACCACAGCGCGTAGCGAATGAATTTTACGAAGAAGTAGAAGATGCCAACGGTCAGGACGTTGAGCCACTGATCCTTGGTCCACTTCGTCTTTTGGCCGGGTTTTTCGTAGGTCTCATCTGGGTCTTTTAGGGGCTCGAGTCCGACGTCTTCAGGGCGGTTGCGTTGGTTCGTGAGGAAGATCAGCCAGACGAGCATCAAGACCGCGCTGCCGGCGAAGAAGGCATACTCGAAGCCGGCCTTCCCGAGCATGTAGGCGGCGAGCCCATTGGCCAGCACGCCGCCGACTTGGTAGTTCGTGGCCCAGATGCCCATGACGGTGCCGCGCTCTTTGCGGCGGAACCAGAAGGCCATGGTGCC
The DNA here is from genome assembly GCA_002789955.1 of Deltaproteobacteria bacterium CG_4_9_14_3_um_filter_63_12. Classification (GTDB taxonomy): domain Bacteria; phylum Myxococcota_A; class Bradymonadia; order UBA4248; family UM-FILTER-63-12; genus UM-FILTER-63-12. Next base: position 1,064 of record PFUG01000136.1, read on the forward strand.
GACGTTGCAGGACCAGCCGGTGGCTTGAGCCAGGCCGTTGATGGCCATGAAGACGGCGAAGTTCTGCCAGGAGTTCGAGAAGCCGAAGACGACGTTCGTCGCGATGCTGACGCCCATCCCGACGAGCAAGAGGATGCGGGGTCCGAAGCGGTCACCGAGCTTTGCGCTGACGAACTGCCCGAGGGTATAGGCGACCAGATAGGCCGTTCCGATGGCGGCGAGGACCGTTGGGTCGAAGCCCAGGTTCTCCTCGAGTGCGCCCTTGGCGATGTAGAAGGGCTTTCTACAGAAGTAGAAGCCAAAGTACGAGAGCCATGTTGCGCCGAACACCCTGAACCGCCAGCTCCGCATCTCAGCGGATAGCGTGCCCGATTCTCCTGTCATGGATCACCATCTGAATCGGAGCGAGGCTCCGGTGGGCTCGAGCAAGATTTCGGGCGTGAAGCCGAGTGGCTCGTACACCGCCTCTGTGGCCTGCCCATCGTCGATGAGGAAGAGCACGAGGCCAGTGATGGCGGCCGCGCCGGCGATGCCGTAGCCTGTGATGGCGACGAGCTGCAGGGTCTGACCGTCGCTCTTGAGTGTCTCGAGCTTGCTTGGGTTGTCTCGGGCGAGCTGGGCGTCGTCGTAAGCTTGTGAGGCGAGCACGTCGGTGACGATGCCGACGCTGAGAGCGGCGAGCGCCAAGCCACCACTGACGTAGACCAGGGTGTAGGAGTTGGGTCGGATGAGGGCGGCGCGAACGTGTACGCTTTCGCCGGCGCCGAGTTCGACGACCTCGTTGTAGGGCTCGAAGCCCTCGCCCTTGACCAGGACCGAGAACGAGCCAGGGCTCAGAGTCAGCGCGATCGGGGTCTCGCCCACGGGTTTGCCGTCGACGAAGACCTGTGCGGCGGCCGGAATCGAGGTCACCTTCAGCTTGGCAGTGGTCAGGCTCTCTTCCTTGACCTTGGCGCGGATCTCTTCCTCGGTGTTGGTGATTCGCTCGATGGCTTTGGCGGCTCGGCGTCTTTGGGTCTCAGGCAGTCCTTCGAGGCTCAGCGACTTGAGGTACCAGCCTTGTGCGACCTTGAATTGCCCGCTCTCGTCGTAGGCCTTGCCGATGTTGTAGGCGAGGATGGCGTTGGGGTCGATGTCGAATGCACTCTCGAGGAGCGCGGCGGCCTCTTCGAGGTTGCCCTCCGAGTAGGCCATGACGGCTTCTTCGTAGAGCGCTTTGGCTTCCTCGTTGGTGATTTCCTGCGCGTGCACGAGCGAGGCTGCACAGAGCAGGGCCAAGATCACAACGGTCGCACCTGCGCCTGCGACGAGGGAGGCGACAGGGCCACAGAACGCCAGATGATGTCGGTTCATGGTCAAGTAATCCGCCGGCCTCGAGTGCTTCAGGTGGAAGAAACTTCGCCGAAATCGTCAGCGCGCCCCCATTGTGTCGGTCCAATGGCGGGGACGCAACTGATGCAACGAGGGGCGCTGCGAGGTCGGCTTCGAGTGGGCGTCGTCGGGCTAGTCGCCGAAAGGTCGATAGGTCGAGCCGCCGCCGTCGTTCTTGTTCACCTCGGGCTCCGTGGTGGGCTCTTTCCGTGGGTTCTTCGGGTGCTCCTTCTTGACGAGCTTCTTGCGCTCTTTTTGGAGCTCCACCTGGATGGGATTCTCGCTGTCGATAACCAGCTCTTGGGTGTGCGGGTCGTAGCCTTCGAGTTCGAAGAGCAAGTTGATTCGCTGATGCGGCTCGGTGGCGTGGACGAGTGGGGTCTCGCCGATGGCTTCGTCATCGATAAAGACCATCGCTCCAGGGGGGACGCTCGCGATGGGGACGTTTAGGAGTGGCGCGAGCTCGACGTGCGAGCTCATGACGAAGGGCTCCTTGCCGATCGAGGGGATGGCGACCATTTGGCTGGCTGGGGCGTAGCCCTCGAGCGCGAACTTGAAGGTGCGGGTGAGGTTGCCTTCGTGCAGCGGCAGCTCGAAGGGGGTGAGCCCGAGGAGCTCATCGCCCTCGAAAACCGAGGCCGCTTGGGGGGTGCTGCTGAGCGTGAGTGTGATGGGAGGGGCTTCTTTGGTCGCCTTTGGGGCCTCGTTGACCACTGGGTTCTTGGGGTCGGTCGCAGGGGCCTTGGTGTCCGCGGCCGTAGCCGCTTGGGCAGTGGTGTCGTTGTTGCCTTTTTCGCCGTTCGAGAGCAGCACTGCCGCGATGGCCCCGCAGGCGATGATGAGGAACAGAGAGGCGCCGATCAGCAGCCCTTTGTTGCTCTTGCCGGACTCGGGGAACTCGACGGGGGTGGTCGCCGCAGCGAGGTTGTTGGGGCCGGAGTGGAGCGACCGGCGGAAATCGGAGGTCTGGAAGCCGCCGGTTGAGTCCATCATCAAGCCAGAGGCCATGGCGGCTTGTTCAAGGGCCTCGATGAAGGCCTCGGCGTTCGCCGGCCTGTTCTTCGGGTCCTTGGCCATGGCGCAGTCGATGATGAATTCGGCGAGCAGTGGCGGTACGGAGGGCGGAAGCGGGGGCGGAGGCTTGGCCTGGTGCATCAGGACGGTGGCCAGCGGGGTCGACTCCTCGAAAGGAGGTTTGCCGCTGATGACCTCGTAGAGCAGGACACCCAAAGAGTAGAGGTCGCTGCGGCCATCGAGGTCCTCGCCGCGAGCTTGCTCGGGGCTCATGTACTCGGGCGTGCCACAGACGAAGCCCATGCGAGTGAGCTTAGTGCCTTCGTTTTCTTCTTGGAGAATCTTGGCGATGCCGAAGTCCAAGACCTTGACGAGGTCTCGCTCGACGCTGCCTAGGAAGACGTTTTCGGGCTTCAAGTCGCGGTGAATGATGTTCTTGCGGTGGGCCTCCGAGAGGCTCTTGGCGACCTGGATCGCGATGCCGACGGCGGTCTCTGGAGGCAGTGGGCCTTGGCGTTTGACCCGCTCGCTGAGCGGCTCACCCTCGAGCAGCTCCATGGCGATGTAGAAGAGGTCTCCTCGTCCCGATTCACCGTAGTCGAAGACCGTAATGGTGTTGGGGTGAGTGAGCTGACTGATGGCGATGGCTTCGCGCATGAAGCGCTTGACGCTGCCTTCGTCCTTGCACAGGTCGCTGTGCATGATCTTGAGCGCGACTTTGCGCCCCAGAGGGGACTGGGTGGCGATGTAGACGCGCCCCATGCCACCGGCGGCCAGGTGCTGAATAATGGTGTAGCGCCCAGCAACGACAGTCCCCGCGGCGAGCACTTCGCTCATGCGGACGGGAGTCAGTTGTTCTTCGTGCTGGTTGGGACTCTCGTCCATGTTTGGACCCAATGATGAGCGCACAACGGGCTCGGTTCGCGTCGGGAGTTCCTGGTCCCTGGACGCTTCTTGACGATACTCTAGCGACGCTTCTCTAGCTTCCAGGGTACCCTAATCTCACCGAAGCAGCCTAACAAACTCGCCTCTTCAGGACAACCTTCGCCAATTGTTTTGGTGCCGCAGCCCGCGCCACAAAACGCTCAGAGCTTCTCTCAGAGCAGAGAACGACATTGGCCGATGCCCAGATCGCATTGCTCTCGATCCAATAGGCAATCTTGGGCGGCGCGACAGGGGACGGGCTGGCACTTGCCGGCGCGGCAGACGTCCCCATCGACGAACCCAGGCCCAGAGCACTCCTCGGAGCTGGTACAGAGTGGCTGGCAAGCACTGAAGTCAGGTCCGATGTAGCAGTACTGGCCGGGGTCGGCGCAGTCGGTGTCTCGGGAGCAATTGCGGCAAAGCCCGTCGAGGCAGACCAAGTCGCCGCCACAGGCCGCGTCGGACTCACACTTCGCCTCGCAGCGGTATTCGTAGCAGCGTTCTTGCTCGCCGCAGTGTTCGTCTTGGAGGCATTGCACGCAGAAGCCGTAGCTGGTGAGGCAATGCGGTTCCCCTTCGGTGGTCGCACACTCCGTCGCGGTCTCACAGACCGTGACGCCGTTGTCGGACGGGGTCTCGCTCTTGGGGTCGTCGGCGAGGTTGGTCGCCAACGACGCGAAGGCCCCGATTGCGATCAAAAGGAACCCAATGAGCTTCGCGAATGGTCCTCGAGGACGAGGTGCAGAGTTGCCGTCCATAGCATCCACCTGAGTCGTGACGTCTTTGACGAGCCTTGAGCAGGGTCGTGCGTGAACCTGCCGTGGTCCACGGTGATTCACCGCTGATCGAGGGCGACGCTATCAAACCTGGGTCCGCCGGCCAGTTTTCGGGGTCGTTTTCGAGACCAAGAAAAAATTCAGAAAATGGTTGACCGCTCGGCGCCGGTGTACATCACTTACACGGTGACACGAACGACGCAGGAAGACAGCGACAACGCTTGACCTGATATGCTTTTGAAGAGGGAAAATCAGACCACCAAACGATAGCAGTATCTTTTGCGTCTAGATTTGTCTCAGTCGAGAGTGAGTCGGGGAACCGAAACCGAGAAGACCCCCAAAGGAGTCTTCAATAAATCCGATAACACGACCGATGATACGGTCGGCGGATGCATGTGCACGTACGGTGGAATCATTGGCCATCAGTATGGTCGAAACGCGTCCGTGCAGTGATCCGTAAACTCAAAGGAGACCGCTATGTTTACGCTATGGACAGACTTGGATCGCGCCTTCTTCCGTGACCCTCTCCGGGCTCTGCGCACCAGTGAGATGGGGCAGCTCTTCGACGAGTTCGAGCAGAAACTGCGCCGCACTCACCCGCGGATGAAGCTGGAGGACCTGGGCGAGGAGCTTCGCTTCACGATGGAGCTGCCGGGCGTCGCCCTCGAAGACATCGATGCCACCGTCCACAACGACGTTCTCACGGTTCGGGCCCAGACCAAGGATCGGTTGCCCGAGGGCTATCGCGCCCACCTCTCCGAACGGGAGAACGTCAACCTCCAACACAGCATCTCGCTGCCAGTGCCAGTCGATCCTGAAAAGACGACTGCCGTCTGCAAGGATGGCGTCCTGTCGATTCGGCTCGCCACTGCACCCGAATCGAAGCCTCGACAGATCGCGGTCACCGCTGGTTGAGAAGCAGGCCATCGAGGCTTGCCGAAGACCTACCAACGAAACTCGTCCCACCGCTCCGCTGAGGCGGAGCGCAGGTAACGGAGATAAAGAAATGAGCGCCGAACTGAAGACCAACGAAGGATCCCAGATTGCAGAGAACGAGGCCCAGCTCGTCACCCAGAGGCCATCGGTCGACATCCTCGAGAACGAGACCGAGTTCCTGTTGCTCGCCGACATGCCGGCGATCGACGCCAAACAGCTCGTCGTCCGCCTCGAGAAGGAGACGCTGACCCTCTCTGGCCGCAGCAACATCGAAGGGTTTGCGCCCGTCGAGTACAAGCGGTCGTTTCGGGTCATGAAGGGGCTCGAACCCGAGTCGGTGAGCGCCGAATACAAGCAAGGTGTTTTGGCTGTACACCTGCCGAAGCCCGCCTCGAGCCGACCGCGACGAATCCAGGTGCAAGCGGGCTAAGAGGCCCTCGGAACACGCAAGAAACCACGACAGGAGCCCCAAGGGCTCCTGTCGTGAGTCCGAGCGAGACGGCGTCTCAGCCCTTTGCGGCCTTCACGGCCGCGTGGAGCTCGGGCAAGATCTTGAACGCATCCCCAACGAGCCCGTAGTCGGCCACTTGGAAAATGGGGGCCTCGGGATCCTTGTTGATGGCGATGATCGTCTTGGAGCCCTTCATGCCCGCCAGGTGCTGGATGGCTCCAGAGATGGCGATGGCGAAGTAGAGATCGGGAGCGACGACCTTTCCCGTCTGGCCGATCTGCCAGTCGTTGGGGCACATTCCGGAGTCTACCGCCGCACGAGTGGCGCCGACGGCGCCGCCAAAGAGGTCGGCGAACGCTTCGAGCTGGGCGAAGCCCTCGCGAGACTTCATCCCTCGTCCGCCAGCGATGATGACGTTGGCGTCGGAGAGCTCGGGGCGCTCGCTGATGATGGCGTCGAAGGAGACGAACTCAGCGCCGTCGCCCTCGATGTCCGGGCTGCCAGCCTCGATCTCAGCGCCAGCGCCCGTGGGCTCCATGGCGTCGAACTCAGTGTGGCGGACCGTGGCGCAGATGATGTCGGTGGTGGCTTGCAGGACTTCAGTCAGTTTTCCTGACCAGACGGGCCGCTTGAAGAGCAGCTCGTCGTCCTCCTCCATCACGTCCATGACGTCGGAGATCATGCCCGCTTCCAATTTGACGGCGACGCGCGGCATGAAGTCCTTGCCGCGGAGGCTGGCGACAGTGCAGACAATTCGCGCGTCGGCATTCTCGGCGACCCCTGCGACCGCAGACGCGAACTCGCCGGTGAGATAGTTCTCGAGCGTGCTGTCGTCAACGACGATCACCTTGGCGACGTCGAACTGTGCGACCTGCTTGGCGGCGTCTCCGAGGCCGGCGCCAAGCAGCGCGACGATGACCTCGCCACCTGTAATGGCGGCGGCTTTCTTGGCGAACGAGAGAACGGACCAGTTGACCTTCCTGAGGTGTCCGTGCTCGTGTTCTGCGATGACCAGAACGTTAGACATTTCGAAACTCCTATCTGGACGCGCCTTGGCGGGCGAGGCGCGAGCATGGGCGAATAAGGTTGAAAGACTCGACTGGATTTCGCGCGCTTGCCGGCACTGAAGTAGCTCGAAGCGAGCCCCCCCCGCGTCGCTGCGCGCGCTCGACCCTAAATGGCCTTGACCTCGTCGCGGAGCTTTTGGATGAGCTCTGCGACGTCGGCGACGATGACACCCGCCTCTCGCTCAGGCGGCATCTCGAAGCGAACGGTCTTGACGCGCGGCTCGAGGGCGACGCCGAGGTCCTCGATGGTCATGGTGTCCAGCGGCTTGCGCTTCGCTTTCATGATCCCAGGTAGGCTGGGGAATCGCGGCTCATTGAGGCGCAGGTCAGCCGTGACGATGGCTGGAAGGGGCAACCTGAACGTCGAGGTGCCGCCGTCCACTTCCCGGCCAACAGTGACTTTCGAGTCGCAGATCTCGGTGGAGTAGGCGAAGGTCGCCTGCGGCCAGCCGAGCATGCCAGCGAGCAACTGAGGAACTTGGGTGTTCTCGAAGTCGACGCCCAGCTTGCCCATGATGATCAAGTCGGGCTGTTCCTTCTCGACCAGCTTCGCAAGGATGGCTGCGACCAAATAGGGGTCGAGCGTCTTCTCGTCGGCTTCGACGAGAATGGCACGGTCGGCTCCCATAGCGAGCGCAGTGCGCAGCTCTTTGGTCGCGTTGCCCGAGCCAATGCAGACCGAGACGATCTCGTCTGCAACGCCCTTCTCCTTGAGTCGGATCGCTTCCTCGACCGCGACCTCGTCAAAGTAATTGACCTTGTGGTCGAGAGCCTCGGTGTCGATCTCGGTCTTGTCGCCATTGAGGCTAAAGCGAGCATCAAGGTCGGGCACTCGTCTGACGGTGGTCAGAATCTTCACGTGTCACCTCCTCGCGTGGCCAGGTCTTATCGTCGCCTGGTCGTGTCTAAGGTCGTCATCAAGGTTGGATCTTGGCCAATCCGTCGAAGAAGATGCACGACACCTGGGAGGCCCAGTCGTCGATCATCTCCGTTGACGCCCTCTGTGAAAGAACAGCGGTCAGGAGAAGCTCGTCGAGAGCACCGAAGATGGCTCTCGACACCAGGCGAGGTTCGAGGTCATCCCGAAGCCTGCCTTCCTCCTGCCCGCTAGCAATAAGATTTCTCAATATCTTCAGGTATTCGTTGAACTTGGGGTTGGCGTACTCGCGGACGAATTTGGCGCTCTGCCTCAATTCCACCGTGATGAACTCGGCCACCTCCGGATACTCGAGCGCCAACGAGAGGTGGATGAAAACGTAGCGATGCAGCTTCTCGATGATGTCGTCGCACTTCTCCAGCTCGGTGCTGAGTCGTCGGATGAGCCAGTCCATCCTGTCTTCGAAGAGCGAGATGAGCAGGTCGTCCTTGCTCTTGAAATAGAGGTAGATCGTGCCATCGGCGATGCCCGCCATGGACGCGATCTCGGAGACCTTCGCGTTATAAAACCCCTTACGGGCGAAGACCCTCAGAGCGCTCTCTAAGATTCTCTCGCGCTTCCCTGGTGCCATTGCTACGACTCAATTCGGGTTTCTTGCCTCGCTTCCTCACGACCGATTCCCGCTCATTTCGCCTTCTCCGGTGCGGAAATCGGTCGTCCGCTCGGCGAGTTGGCTCACGCCACGAAGGGCGAGCGGCCGGCGAACGTTCTCCGCGCTGCAAGGAGCGCTGAGACCTGCTTGGCAGTCGCCGAGCGGTCACGACGTCGGACGCTCTCGACACGACGAATGCGGGCTAAACCTA
>PFUG01000543.1:0-4364 GCA_002789955.1 Deltaproteobacteria bacterium CG_4_9_14_3_um_filter_63_12
TCTCTTTCACCTCATCCTGCTCGAGGATGACGAACTCGACCCGGCGATTCTGGGCCGCGGCCTCCTCGGTCTCCTTGCCATCGGCGGGGAGCGGAATCAGGGGTTGAGTCATGCCATAGCCCTTGAAGGAGAGCCGCTCGGCGTCGATGCCCTTGCCTACGAGGTAGTCGTAGACCGACTTGGCGCGAGCATCCGAGAGCTTGAGGTTGGCCTTGTCCTTACCCTTGTGATCGGTGTGGCCCTGGACCTCGAGCTTCTTGATCTGCGGATTGCCGGCCAAGACCTCGGCGACCTCATCGAGAAGATTGAAGGACTCGGACTTGATCTCGGCCTTGTTGAGCTCGAAGAAGACTTTTTCTTTGATGACGATCTTGTCTTTGGTCAGCTCGACCATCTTGTAGGGGCAACCCTTTTTGGCGGCGACGCCCTTCTCGAGGGGGCAATCATCGACGACGTCGAGGATGCCGTCACCGTCGTTGTCGAGGTCTGGGCAGCCGTCCTCGTCTTGGAATTTGTCGAAGTCTTCGGGTTTGTCGACGCATTTGTCGACCGGGTTGAGGATGCCGTCGCCGTCCGTGTCGTCGTCCTCTTCGGGGCAGCCGTCCTCGTCCTTCCAGCCGTCCTTGTCTTCGGCCACCATCGGGCAGGCGTCCGTCGCGTCGGCGACGCCGTCCTTGTCATTGTCGAGATCGGGGCAGCCGTCTTCGTCTTCGAACGTGTCCACGTCCTCGGCCTCGGCGGGGCAGCCGTCGACGTCGTCGCGGAAGGTGTCGCCATCGGTGTCGGGGACGCTCTTGATGTGGTCGGGGTAGTCGCCGAAGCGCACGCCCAACGCGAGGTAGGGGCCACTCTCGCTGAGTTGGTCGGCCGACGTGGTGCGGTTGGGCTGGTTCTCGGCGATCTTGAGGGTGTCGGACGTGAAGTCCAGCACGCTGACGAGGTTGAACGCCAGGCGCGCGTAGAGTGCATAGAAATCCGCGGGGTAGAGACGAGTCTCGAGGAAGGGGCGAGCCAACAAGATCGAGGAGTCTCCCGCCGAGACATTGTTGGTCCAGAGGGTGACGCCGCCGTAACCGACGCCAGCGCCGGCCGCGAACTCGACGATGCCACGGCGCACCGTGAACGCCGGCTCGAGGCCGATGTAGTAGGCGTCCAAGCCAGGATTGGCTGTGTAGGACGTCGTGAACCCACCGAACAAACTCAGGCGCAGCCCTTCTACGGGCGACACCTCGAAGGCCAAGTCGTGGGCGATCATCATCGAGAGGTCGAACGGCTTCTCCTCATTGGGGTTGAGGATGTGTGTGTTCCAGCGGTTGAGTTCCGTAAAGAACACGCCGAGCTCGAAGCCGCCACCCCACGACATCTTCCATTCATAGCTGCCGTCGGCGCTGACCTTCTTTTCGTCTTTGGTGTCGCCGTCTTTCTTGGTGTCCTCGGCAGCTTGGCCATCCTCTTCGGTGACGGCGGCGGCCTCGGATTTGGTCTCACCCGGCGCAGGCTCAGCGGCCTTTGACGGAGTGGCGATCAGGAGGGAGAGGAGTAGGAGAAGCGCAAACGGGATCTTTTTCATGAGTCCTTCTCGAGCGTGTGCAGGTCACGAGACGCGACGCGCGGCTTTACCGAGTCGATGTTCGTGCAGCGCACGGCGAAGAACCGTCCCCAGTCCTTCACACCATGCCACCGCCCAGGGGTGACCAGACTCTCCCCGGCAAGGTTGCGGGGCGAGCTTGGGAAAATGACGAAGTTCCTCGCCGAGCAGCCCCTCTAGATGGCTATCCCGACGTCGTTCCTGACGCGTCTCGACGCCCTTCCGTCATGAGGAGCGGACGTCGAAAACCGCCGGGACAATACGGCCGTTTATTGCGGTTCGTCAACAGCTTGAACCGGACCCGATCGGCGAGTGGTCACAAAGATGGCAGCCGTCACGACGAGCCCCGAGCTCACCGCGCAGACCACTGCCCACGCCCGGATTGCGCCGACGAAATCGTCGAGCATGGCGCGGGCGACCGTTGGCGCTCGACGCGCCACTGTCGCCACCACGGTCCCACTCAAGGCTCGGGCGCTCTCGCCGAGCAGCAAGATGGGAGCGGCGAGGCGCTGCTCGAGCAGCATGGCGCCGACGAGCAACAAGATCGCGCTGAGCCCCAAGGCCGCACCGAGGCCGATGAAGAGCGTGCGCAGCTGCAACCTCGCGCAAAACGCCAGGAATAGCGTCGATAGGCACACCGCGAACGCCAACGGCCAACGAGTGCGCTGGAGCGTGAGCAAAGTCGCGCGGATGTCTTCGAAGCGAGTCTCGCCGTTCTCCTCACCGATCAAGGTGCGCACGTCGTCTTCGGTGAACTCCACCCCGGCGCGAGTCACCTCCAGGATGCGCTCGAGGGTGTCTTCGCGGTCTTGGTTCATGTACGAGCGCAGCTGGTCCTCTTCGATGACCAGGCCATTTTGCATCCAACCCCTGGCCTGCTCGATGCGCGCCCAGGCCGGCTCGCCCACGTAGGCTCGGGTCTTCGCTTCGCTGTGCACCAGCTCGTCAGGGAGCTTCGCGTCCAACACCTCCCAGACCTGGGCTCGAGTGTTGATGCCCATCAGCAACTTACTCGTCTGGTAGGTCACGCCCGGCGGCCGGCAATCGAGCTCGTCGTGCGTGCCCATGAGCTGCTGGGCCAAGAGGTTGTGCGTGCACACCGGAAGGGAGTCGTAGTAGCCCTCGACCTTCGTGTCGACGGCTTTCGCCAGCGCCTCCGCGACCATCGCCTTGACCGGCCCGAGCGGGACCACCAAGTCCAACGTGTCGGTCTTTCCCACCAAGTAGTTGACCATGGTCTCGACGATGTCGTGCTCCCGCTCCTTGAGCCACTCGCTGCTCAGCACGAGCTCGAACGCGGCGGTGCACTCCTCCTTGCTCAGCCCAATACCGACCGATGGCACGATGACTCGGCCTTTGATGCGCTCTTCGATGGCTGGAGCGATGACCTCGCGCTTGAGAAACTCGATCGTGTTGCTCTCGTGCACCAGCAGCTCGATGGCCGCTGCGACGCCTTCCTTGCGCTCGTTGAGCGGGATCGTCAGCGCCAATGAGTCCGTCTCCCCAACCAGATAGCTCGCCAGACGGTCGATCTGGGTCAGCGCGCTCGCCACCACCCAGCTCTCGCTCGCCGCCATCTCGATGGCCGTCTTCCACATCTTGCGCGAGATGGTCATACCGAACGGCAGCCGCTTCATGCGCAAAATGATCTCGTCACTCACCCGGTCGAGCGCCGAGTCGTAGAGGGCTTCTGCGAACTCACTGCCCGGAATACGTCTGGCCAGGACCTCGCTCGCCGCCTTGACCCGATCGGCGGCGGGAAGCCTCACCTCGACGTGGTCGACGTTGCCGATCAGGTACTCGAGCAGAGGGCTCAACACCCCGAGCGTGCGGGCCTCGAACCATTCGGGCGGTAGGCTCTCTCGCGCCACCGTCGTCACCTCCTCGACGATCGTCTCGCGGGTCCCCGCGTAGTGGGCCTCGATCCGGGCACGGGCGGCCTCCGCGACCATCTCGTTGGAGAGCGCGTCGAAGGTTCCTGCGCGCTGCAGGTGCTCGACGTAGAACCTCGCGTCGAAGACCGTGTACTCGACCTTCAGCAGGAAGATCGAGGCCGTCAGCGACAGGGCGAGGGTCGAGGAGAAGAGGGCGAGCAGGGCCTTGCGAACCCATCGCGTCCGCCCTTGACTGCCGGTTCTTGTGGGTCCGTGGCTTCGGCCGCTACTCGGCACAGCTGCGGTCATGAATCGCCGTCGGTTCGGTGGGCGAGTCGCAGCTCACGACGGCGAGTGGCGTCGGCTGACCGGCGTCGACTGACGTCGTCCTCGAGCAGGAGCGGCGGCACTCGCAAAGGCTTCCCCTGGTCGTCCAGGCAAACGAAGGTTAGGAAAGCGCGCACACACAGCTCTTCGGTTTGCGTGTCTGGGTGCTCGACATGGACCACGGTCTCCACCTCAATGGAGCTGTTGAATGCAGCGTTCACCCGAGCGCCGAGCAGAACGATGTCGCCGAGCTTGACCGGACGCAGGAAGACCAGGCTGTCGACGGCCGCGGTCACCGCGACGCGGCCGCAATAGCGGTGCGCTGAGATCGCCGCGCAGACGTCGATCCGCGCCATCATCTGGCCGCCGAAGACCGAGCCCAGGTTGTTGGCGTGTTGCGGCAGCGCGATCTCGGTCATGCGGGTGACCGAACACTGCGGGCTCCTTGGAGTGGGGGTGTGCATGAGCGGCTCGAGGCGTGGGAAACTAGACTTTCGTGCGTCGTCCCTCGCGGGCGTCGAATCCCTTCGGGACCTGGGCGCCAGGCGTCACGGTGCAATGCTCGACGGTCACGC
>PFUG01000543.1:4452-9163 GCA_002789955.1 Deltaproteobacteria bacterium CG_4_9_14_3_um_filter_63_12
GTCCGAGAAGACCGACGAGCGCCACTCGACGTCGTCCAGCTGCACGTTGGCGAGGCGTCCGCCCTTAAACTGGTTGTTGCTCAGCTCGGTGCTGGTCACGTTCGCTCCAACGATCTCACAGTTTCTGAAGACGCAGCCGTCGAATCCGGTACCCTCGAGGTGGGTCTCCACGAAGGTGCAGGCCAGGAACGTCGTGCCTGTAAAGTAGGCGCCTTCGAGGTTGGCGTCGCCGAAGCGGACCCGATCCAAGATGCAGTTTTCCCACTCGGTGTTCGACAAGTCGATGCCGAAGAGGTCGACGTCGGTGCTCTGGATCTCGCTCAGGGACTCGCCCTCCAGCGACAGCGGGCCGTCCTCGGCCTCTTCTCGGAGGCGGCTGAGCAGCGCGGCGTCACTGTTCCGAATGGCAGTTCTCAGGTTCTTGTTCGAGCTCATCTGACCCTCGCTTTTCACAGCCACAAGAAAGACGGTAAGGGATAACACTCCTTTCGGCGCTCAACAAGATCCTTGCTCACCTTGTCGCTAGGACGCCACAGCGTCTCGGACCGCCTTGACCCGGCGTCCGAAGAGCTTGAGCACGCCCCCGACCGAGCGCAGCCCGCTCTGCGACATCTCCAGGACGGCCTCGCCGAAGCTGTGCAGATCGGCGTTGGCTGGGAACCAGAATGGCTCTGGCTTTTTGTTCGAGTCGATGAAGAGCGTGCGCGGCCGGCAGTAGGTGTGGTAGGCCCAACGGCTCGAGGCGACGCCGGGCCCAGTGTCCTTGACGCCGGTCCACGGCGTCTCGGGCAGGATGCCGGTCACCGAGTGGTTGTTCACCAAGGCGACGCCGACCTCGAGCTTGCGGGCGAGCTCCTCGCCGCGCTTCAGGTCGGAGGTCCAAATGGAACCGTTGAGGCCGTAGCGCGAATCGTTGGCCATGGAGATGGCTTCCTCGGCGGACCCAACGCGAATGATGGTCACTGTGGGGCCGAAGGTTTCGTCGGTCACGCCCTTCATTTCAGGGGTGCAATGGTCGAGCACCGTGGGTCGGTAGCCGAACCCCGAGCCGGTGCGCGTCCCGCCACAGACCAACGTGGCGCCCTTCTCGAGGGCGTCGGCCACGTGGGCCTCGACGAGGTCGAGCTGGGCTTTGTTCTGCAGCGGCCCGAGGTCGGTGAACTCGGCCTCCGGAGCGACCTTGAGGCTGTTGGTGAACTTGCCGAGCCGCTCGACGAAGGCGTCGGCGATGCCCTCCTCGAGGTAGACTCGCTCGACGGCGGCACAGTTCTGACCGGCGTTGTGGAAGGACCACTGGGCGATGCCCGCGACGGTGCGGTCGAAATCACAGTCCGCCAGGACGATGGCGGCGTCTTTGCCCCCCAACTCGACGGAGCAAGGGATGAGCCGTTCGGCCGCCATGACGGAGACCGCACGCCCCGTCGGCACGGAGCCGGTGAAGGCGACCGCGTCGATGCCAGCGTCGATGAGCGCTCGACCCACCTCGCCGTCGCCTTGGACGCAGCCAACAAGGCCGTTGAGGAGGACCTCGTCGCAGAGTTTGGCCAGCCAGGCTCCGCTGCGCGGCGTGTGCTCGGAGGGTTTGAGCACGACTGCGTTCCCGGCCATCAGGGCGGGGAATAGGTGCTTGAAGAAGTTCCCCAGCGGATAGTTCCACGGCGCAATGATGCCCACCACACCACGGGGGATCATCTCTACGACGACCTTCTTTCCTGGGTGCTCGAGCATCGACAGCCGGATCCGTTCGGGCTTGAGCGCCTTGCGGGCCGACTTGATGACGCCTTTGACGAACGACGGCACTGGCACGACCTCGAAGAGACACTCGGTCTCTCCGCGGCCACTCTCCGAGACCATCACCTCGATGATCTCAGCGCGTCGCGTGACCATGGTCGAGACCAACGCCTCGAGCCGCTCGCCGCGCTCGTCGAGGCTCAAGCGGGACCAAGCGAGTTGGACCGAGCGCGCGCGCTGCACCACTGACGCCACGTCCTCGACCGACGAGGGCTCGACGGGCTGCAGAGGACTGCCATCCGCTGGGTTCGTGCACCCTGCGACCGCAGCGGCTTTGGGCTTGGACGCGGCTTTCTTGGGGGCTTTGCTCATCGGTTCTTCTCCTTGTCGTGCCCATCCGGTGGGGCTTCGGCACTCGACGTGGACTTCGATTTCTCTTCAGAATTTCGGGAAGCGGACTCTACTTCATCGCATTGCAGGAATCACCTGTGCGCCCAATGACCGGTTTCAAAGTCCGGAACCCAGGATCCGGAGCCAAGCGAACTGGCGCTGTCTCAATTGCCAAGGCACAGGCTCGGTCAGAACACGGTCGATGGTGTTTGCGCCTCGGGGCCGGATCGGCTAATAGGCCATTACTCCCAGCAAAACCAACTTCGTTTGGGAACCAGATCTCTGGCTCGCGGGTCCCGCGAGCCCACAAGAAGCAGGTGGCTCCTCAACCTTGGAGCCGCGCAGAGGAACAGCCAAAGGTGAGCGCGAGAGCTCCCGCAGGAGGCTTCCCATGAGTGTCATTACGAAGAACGAGCTCACACTACTTTCCGAAGATGCGTTGCGCGTGCGAGCCGCTGAGCTCTTCATCCCGCACTTCGACCGGCTCACCAAAGAGGAACTCATCGAAGCCATCGTCGCCTCTCCGAGCGCCCCGCCCTTGGCCGCGCACGGTTCGGGCGCGTGGATGCGGCGCTTGCGCCCCATCGAAGAGCGCGCTGAGCCCATGGGAGTCAAAGAGGAAGCTGGAGAGCCCACGAGCATCTTCATCGATCGCGGCCTGCCCATCCCCGAGGTCTACCCGGGACAAGTCATGCGCGTGCTGGTTCGAGACCCTCGCACGCTGTTCGTCTATTGGGAGCTCGAAGGGCCGTACGCCGAGGCCTGGGAGATCTACGCCCTGGACCACAGCGGTGCGGTGGTCAGCTCGTTCCGCACCGACGGCAGCACCTCGGGCAGCGGCTACCTCTACGTCGCAGCCGCACACGTCAGCAAAGTCTCCTTGGCGCCGCTCGATGCAGCTGGAGTCGTCCAGGCCCCACGCTTCGCGGTTCCACTCGTCGTGCCGCGTGAGGAGTTCATCCTCGACAGCACGGACGAGCGCTGGGTCGACATTCGCCTGCCCCTTGGCGCGAGCGCTCCCAGCGTCGTGGCCCCCAGCGCGGGCCGTGCTCCACTCGCCCTCGAGGAGTACTTGGGCGCCTCGCCCACCAGGAAGGGTCCTGGAGCCCCAATCGGCGCCCCTGGACCCGGTGCCGTGCCCTCTAGTGTTGGCTCGGTCCCCTCCTCCATGCCCTCCAGCCTGTCCGTACCCTCGAGTCCCTTCACTCCGCGTGGCTGAACCCCAGCACCTTCGTAGTTCGCCCTGCGCGGGTCGGCCTTCGACCCGCATCGTGAGTCTTGAATGGCCCCCATCGGTTACTTGAGTCTGGTCCTCCACGCCCACCTCCCCTTCGTTCGCCACCCAGAGTACCCCTCCTTCCTCGAGGAGGACTGGCTCTTCGAGGCCATGGGAGAGACCTACATCCCGCTGCTGCGGATGATGAATCGGCTGGAGCGCGACGGGATTCGCTTCCGTCTCACCATGTCCATGACTCCCCCGCTCTGCGAGATGCTCGCCGATCCCCTGCTGCAGGACCGCTTCGCGGCCAGGCTCGCCAAGCTCCTCGAGCTGGCGCAAAAGGAAGCCGAGAACCGCAAGGGGACGCCGTTCCACGACGCCGCCTCGTTCTGCGCCGAGGACCTGCGAGAGACCCGAGAGCTCTTCGAGCAACGCTGGCACCGCCAGGTCCTGCCCGTCTTCAAGCGCTTTCAGGACCAGGGCTCTCTCGAGCTCATCACCTGCGGCGCCACCCACGGCTTCCTGCCCTTGATGTCCGACGACGTCGCGCGGCGCGCCCAGATCGAGGTCGCCGTCCGCAACTACGAAAAGCACTTCGGTCGCGCGCCGCGCGGGATCTGGCTGCCTGAGTGCGCCTACGCGCCCGGCTTGGACTTCATCCTGCGCGACGCGGGCATCAAGTTCACCATCCTCGAGACCCACGGGCTCACCGACGCCACGCCGCCCGCCCGCTTCGGCCCCTACAGGCCCGTCGTCAGCCCCAGCGGCACCATGGTCTTCGGCCGCGACCCCGAGGTCTCGCGCCAGGTCTGGAGCGCCGAGAGCGGTTACCCCGGCGACCCCCACTACCGAGAGTTCTACCGCGACCTCGGCTACGACCTCCCCTACGACGCCGTCAAAGACTACCTCCACGGCGATGGCGTCCGCCGCAACATCGGCCTGAAGTTCCACCGCATCACCGGCAAGGTCTCCCTCGACGCCAAGGAGCCCTACGTCCCGTCGTGGGCTCTGGAGCGCGCCGAGCAGCACGCGCAAAACTTCCTCGACAACCGCCTCATGCAAGCCCGCCACTTGAGCGGCGCCATGGGCACGCGACCGCACGTCACGGCGCCCTACGACGCCGAGCTCTTCGGCCACTGGTGGTTCGAGGGTCCGCACTTCATCGAAATGATCATGCGCAAAGCCGCCTGCGACCAGGGCGAGGTCGAGCTCTGCACGCCCTCGGAGTACCTCGACGTCGAGACCGTCCACCAGCAAGTTCAGCCCGCACTCTCCAGTTGGGGCGCCGAGGGCTACTTCGGCGTTTGGCTCAACCACACCAACGACTGGGTCTACCGTCACCTGCACCACGCCGAGCAGCGCATGATGGAG
>PFUG01000030.1 GCA_002789955.1 Deltaproteobacteria bacterium CG_4_9_14_3_um_filter_63_12
CCAACGCCGCAGACACCCTTTCAAGCGACCTCAACGCCGAGCTCGACCAATGCCTCGCCGATTTCCCCTCGGCCGCCTGCGCCGATGTGGGTGCGGGCAACTTCCCGAGCACCTGCTACAGTTTCCAATAAGGGCAAGCGAGAGGGTCTTCCCGCTCCAAACGGTGGGGCCTGCCGGACCTTGGCAACGAGGTGGTCCAGACGAACCCAGACGCGGAGCAAGCCGAGGCCGCAGAGAACACAGAGAGTTCGGCGAAGGGACTCGTGACCTCGCTCGAAACAACACTACCCTCTGTGTCCTTTGCTCTCTTTGCTCGCTCTGCGTCGGCCCGGGAAGCTCGGAGTCGCCCATCCGACCGCCCGAACCCAGTGCGCGCAACCACTTACTACTTCACCAACGGGTTGCGTTGCAGCACGAAGCGCTGGTTGGCGGTGACGCTGCTCTGGTCGGTGTCCACCGCGAACGGGAACATCAAATTTCCGACGTCAGGGCACCCATAAGGGTCTTCGGGGTTCGAGCACCTCGGTGTGTCGTCGAGCGGGTCGTATTCCGAGCCGCCGCGCTCGCTGGTGTGTCGCAGCCCAAGAAAGTGTCCAACCTCGTGCCCCATGGTCTGCCCGAGTTGGTCTGGAGCGCCCTGTAAGTCGGCGCTCGTGAACACCAAACCCGCGCCGCCGTTGCCGTGCACACCCGGTACGCCGGGGATGCCGGCGGAGAGCCCGAGCAAACCGGGCAGCTCACTGATGTTGAACTCCTGGATCAGGAAGACGTTGACGCTCAGCGCTTCGTCCAGCGTCGAGCCAGGTGCCGTCGAGAGCGCCAGCAGTCGGTAGATTTCGCCGAAATCGCGAATCACCGCGTAGCGGTCCCGATCCGCGCCCGTGATGTCGATCGTGCGCACGGTCCCGATGCTGATGCCAGCGTTCGAGTAGATCGAGCGGAACTCGCTGAGCATCGCTTGGAACGAGGCATCGGTGTCGGCGGTGGCCGAGGTGACTCCAGGAACGCCGACCAGGTAGAAATTCACGTCGAGCGTCGTCCCTGGATCGCTTTGCTCTAGGACGTAGTAGCAGCTCGACGCGTCGTCGGTCTCGTACTCGAAGACGTACTGGCCTGGCTGCACGAGGTAGGCGAAGCTGGGGGACGCCGGAAAGAACATGGGAACGATCGTGCCCAAGAGCAGCGAGTTGATGGTCTGGAACGAGTAGTCCCGCTCGAAGTCGAAGACCTGCCCGTCGGGCAAGGTCATGCGCGTGGGAGCGACCTCGCTCTGCGCCGGCGAGAATGGCACGACCACGAAACCGTCAGTACCCGAGCCGATGTTGAAACGAACGGTGCGGGTATTTCCGGAGCCCGTCGAGTCGCAAACAATGTTGATCGAGCCGGAGCCGACCGCGTCCGGTGCCTGGATCGGTGGCAGCGAGTAGCAAACCTTGCCGCCGGACTCCAGCGTCGTACAGCGGTACCCATCCCGACAGTCCGAGGCGTCATTGCAATTGACGAAGCAGAGGGAGTCGCGCTGGAGGTTGACGCAGGTGGAGTTCGCGGTCGAACACCCGACGATGTCGCAATCCATCGTCGTGCAGTAGCCGCCGGGGAAGTCGTCGGCGACAATGCAGGTCCCGCCTTGGCAGTTGATGTCGTTGACACAGGGCTGGCCGTCGGGCTGCCCAGAAGGGTTACGGACCGCGTCGGTGGTCGCGTCCACGTCGCACACGCCCGAACCGTCTCGAACCGTACACGAGTAAGAGAAACGGCACTGCGAGTTGTTCGTGCACCCGTCCATGCAGCGCATCGTGCCGCCGCCCTGGTCGATGCAAGCCCCGTCCGAACCACAGTCGCCGTCGCTCACGCAGGCTTTCGAACAGTACCCAAAGACGAAGTTCGTCATGCAGGTCAGACCTGCGTCACAGTCGCCGTCCGCCGCGCAGCTCGCGCCGATACTGCCGGCTCCCGTAGTCGCCATGCTGCCAGGCAGGCAACCGCTCGCCCCGTCGAGGTCGGCACAGATGTAGCCGTCCGTCCGACAGTCCATGTCCGTATTGCAGCTCTCCACGCACGCCGAGACTGTGTGGGCGGGGTCGAGGAAGGCACACGTCGCAAAGGAGCCAGGGCAACCCACCTGAGGACAGGGTTGCGCGCTGCAATACCCACCAGGAAAGCCTTCGGTCTCGGTCAGACACGTCAATGGCTCCTGGCAATCGTCAGTGGTGGTGCAAAAACCACCCGTCGCACCCATGTTGCGCTCGAGCTGCCGACAAGCAGGACCCAAAACCAGGAACAGACCCAACAAGAGAGCACCATAGACCCACGTGCGTCTGCCCGGTTTTTCTGGAGTTTGAAGCGTATTCATAGGGTGCCTTTGGGTGTGGCCTTGCGGGGGAAGCGGCTGGCTCTGCGGCCGGGAGGCTATGTTCTACAGAAGTGACAGTGCGTTTTCGACTCGTCAATCCACCGGCGAGTTCTGGAATTCACGCAACGGTGAAAAGACTTCTCGGCTCTGCAGCGTATTCACGCAATGGCCAAAGGGTACTGACGTTTCTCAGCGGCTGGCCACGCCGATTTCCTTGTCTAGCGGTCAACGGCCAGTAAAGAATTCAGAACCGGGGGTAACGTGAAGAAGAACCACATTGTGCGCCTTCGCTCTTTTCTTGTCGGGCAGGGGACCGAAGCCACGAGTTTGAGTCAGGCTGCTCATCTGGACTTGCTTTGATGATCCGTTCAATGCATTTTCTCCTTCCCTTCCTGAACGCAGAAACGGGAAAGGGCAAGATGCAAGCCAAAGAACGACGACCCCGAAGGGAAGGCATATGGCCGACGACGAGCGAGCGGATGGACCGGATGGCGCAGCCTCTCCCCAACAAGGAATCGCCGAGCGGACGACCGAAAAAGAGGTCAAGGTCCCAGGACGTTTCATGCGCACCCTGAAGACCGGCGGCCTCGGCGGACTGGTCAGCTCCAGCTACCTCGGTGGGAAAGTCCTCGACTCCTTCCGGAAAGGCGACGCCAAGAAGCTCGCGCAGTCCGAACGGCACAAGAAGAACGCCGTGCGCATGCTCGAGACCATGAGTGAGCTGCGCGGCCCCATCATGAAGATCGGCCAGCTCCTCTCGACCCACCGCGAGGTCCTCCCCGATTCCTACACCGGGCTCCTCACCAAGCTGCAGAGCCAGGCTCCGTCGATGCCCTACGAGAGCGTCCGGCAGATCCTCATCGACGAGCTGGGCGCTCCACCCGAAACGCTCTTTCAGCGCTTCGACAAGCACGCCTGCGCGGCCGCCAGCTTGGGACAGGTCCACCAGGCCTGGCTGCACTCCGGCGAGAAGGTCGCGGTGAAGGTCCAATACCCAGGCGCCGAGGGCATGGTCGAGGGAGACCTCAAGAACCTCGACCTCGGCATGAAGCTCGTCAAATCCATCGGCGCCGACGTGATGCGCAACAAGAAGTTCGATCTCACGCCCGTCTACGAGGAGATCGCCGAGCACTTGCGCCAAGAAACCGATCTCTGCAGAGAAGCCTTCAACGCCCAGCTCCTCTACGACCTCTTCGCCGACCACCCAGACATCATCATCCCCAAGGTGTACCTCGAGCTCTCCGGCCTGCGGGTCATCACCTACGAGTTCATCGAGGGCGAAAACATCGGCGCGTTCATCGACCGCACCGACAAGCTCGACCAGGCCGAGAAAGAACGCGTCGCCGGCATGCTCACCGACGCCTTCTGGGGGCAGCTCGCCGGACAGGGCGTCCTGCACGCCGATCCGCACCCCGGCAACTACTTCGTCACCCCCGAAGGCAAGCTCGCCATTCTGGACTTCGGCTGCATCAAGATCTTCTCGCCCAACACCGTCGTCGGCTTCATCGAGCTCGTGCGCGCCTACCTCGAGCACAGCGACAAGGGCGTCCACGCCGCGCTCTACAAGCTCGAGATGGTCGAGAGCCTCGACGACATGGACGAGTTCGACGATCTGAACCGCATCGGCGAGTACTTCTGCACGGGGCTCGACGTCGACGACACCTACTCCTTCGTCGACAACAACTACGCCGAGCGCGGCCGCGAGCTGATCCACTACTTCATCAGCCGTCGTCGCATCCCCAAGGCGCAGAAAGACTTCATCTTCATGACTCGGGTCATTCTCGGCTACTTCGAGTATTTTTCCCGCATGGACCTCGACATGAACTTCAGGCGCATCGCGCTGCCCCACATCACCCGCGGCTTTCAGGGCCGCAAGGTCGCGATCCCCGACTTTTACCTCGACAACGACTGACTTCTCGGCGGCCAAGAAAGCAGAAAGGCGACCCCTGGGGGCCGCCTTTCTGCTTCTTCGTGCGCTCGACTTCTTAGAAGTAGAACGTCCAACCAGCCTGACCGAGGAAGTCAGGATTGTTGAAGATCGAGAAGGCAACGCCGCTTCCGCCGCTGTCGGGGAGGAAAGGACCGAAGTCATTCTCGCCAATGAGGCTGAGGCTCACGCCGATCTGGGTGTGAATGCTGAAATGCTCGGTGATGAACCACTCGGGGCGGATGCCGAGGTCGAAGGCGAGCCAGCTCCCGGAAAGGTCGGTGGTGGTGTTGCTGGCTTGGACGGTCGTGGAATAGCTCGCCGAGAGGAAGCTGAATCCAACCACGGCGCCGAGGTTGACGTCGTTGGTGAAGGCGATGGGGATGATGCCGCGGACGGCCAGACCGAAGCCATTGGCGGAGTAGTCGTTCGCGTCATCGGAAGCCGAACCGAAGCCGGCGCCCAAGATCAGCTGGATTCCGAACATCTTCGAGACGTTGTAGACGATCGAGAGGCCTTGGGTGGGGAGCGCGGAGGTCATATCGGGGTTGCCCGTAGTGGCGGTCGCGCCACCAGCCGTCCAACCAAACGTCGAGTCGGCGCCGATGCCCATGCGGTTGGACATGTCTTTCGCCGAGGCGGTGCTTGCAGTCGCAAGCGCCAGGCCGAGAACCAAAGCTAAGGAAAGTGCGATCTTTTTCATGCTCTTCTCCATGTGGGGGTGTGCTGAGGCTGGACTCTTTCAAGCCTCAATTCAACAAGCCGAAATGACTTTCAGATCCTGCGCCCTATTCGCCGAGCAATCCACGAATCCGCTTATAGGGCCACAATTGACTCGAACGCAAAATTCTTACGCAGAACGCGAGACATATTAGTCACTGACCTCTCCGTGGCAAGCGACTCGGCACAAGTGGTTGACCACGCTCACTCCCAGATCCCAACATCTCGCGTTGACATCAGCCGACCCATCATTCATGGTCACGCGCGCGCGGTCGGCCGCCACTCACCGGCGCGATAATTAATGAGTAAGGTCCGTCTTCATGCGGCCTCACCGCGGGCGCCACGGGTCTTTCGTTGATCGCCAACAAAGAACTCGTGAGGCCCGGAGAGCGATTTGACCGCAAACCAGCCCCTCGGACAGATTGGTCGATACGAGCTCACCGAGCTCCTAGCCGTCGGTGGCATGGGGGAGATCTATCTCGCGCGCATGAAGGGCGCCGCCAACTTCGAGAAACGCTGCGTCATCAAGAAGATCCTTCCTCACCTCGCCACCGAAGAAGAGTTCGTCCGGAAATTCATCGACGAGGCGAACACCGTCGTACAGCTCACCCACGGAAACATCGTCCCTGTCTTCGACATGGGCGAATCCGACGGCGAGTTCTACATCGCCATGGAGTTCATCCCAGGGCTCGACCTGAGGACCATCCTCAAAGAGCTCAAGAGCCGAGACCTGCTGCTCTCGGTGTCCGCCACCGTGCACATCATCTGTGAGGTCTGCAAAGGCCTCGACTACGCCCACGGCAAGACCAACGACGCGGGTGAAGCCCTCGACATCATCCACCGCGACATCAGCCCCTCCAACATCCTCATCTCCAAGGATGGAGAGGTGAAGCTCGTCGACTTCGGCATCGCCAAGGCCTCGGTCCGCACGACGCGCAGCATCACAGGGCGACTCCAGGGCAAGTTCGGCTACATGAGCCCTGAGCAGGCTCGCGGCGAGGCGGTCGATTGTCGCACCGACATCTTCTCGACCGGCGTCGTGCTCTACGAGGCGCTCACCGGACATAGGTCTTTCGAGGGGCAAAGCGATCTCGAATCCCTCGAGCGGGTCAAGTCCTACGCGCCCAAACCGCCGAGCGCACACCGGCCCGAACTCCCACCCGAGCTCGACGCCATCGTCTTGCGCGCCATCGCCAAGAACAAGGCCGACCGCTACCAGACCGCCGACGAGCTGCTCAACGCGCTGCTCGGATATCTGGTCGCCGACGGACGGCATGTGACCCCCTCGGCCGTAACCAAGGAGCTCGAGTCGGTCTTCGCAGACGGCGACAAGCTGCGCCGCGCCGGAGCGCGCTTCGGCGACCTCCTCGACCAGCAGATGGACAGGCTGCTCGCCGATGGAGCGACCCCGACGTCAACCTCGCCCGCGAAACGCATCGCGCTTCGAGACAGCTCGGGGCCGAGCAGCGCGCAAAATTCGCTCGAGTTCACGGCCACTGCCACCGCTTCGCCCGAGGCTGGCGCCTCCGCTGCGCGGGTGACACCGGCCCCGCCGACGCTGCAAAACGCGATCGAGCCAGTCGGCAACGGGCAGACACCCCCTGAGGGCAGCCTCCCACGCACCACAGGCCAGCTCGAACCCCAAAGGAAGAGCCGGCTGCTCGCCGTCGCCATCATTCTGCTCGCGGTCGCGCTGTTGGTCGTCGCCGTCGTCACTCTGATGCTCGACTCAGGGCCGAGCACCCCCGCCATCGTCGTCACCACGGCCAACCCGACCGAGAAGGTGAATCGTCCCGAGGTCGCTCCTGATGCGCAGACCGCTGCGGTGCCTCCAGACGTGACGAGCGCACCTGACCTCTCCAAGGAGCCCGATGGCGCCGAAGAGATCGTGGCGCCGTCTGCTCCCTTGCTCGTCTACGAGCTGCGGACCAACTCGCCGAGCGCCCGGCTGCAGGTCCCAGATGAGGGTGTCGAGGCGCAGTACCTCGACAACGGCATCTTCCGTTTGGTGGCCAAAGGCAATCGCGTCCTGCAGCTCGAGCTGACCGACGAGGATAAAGGCTTCTTCCCTTGCCCCTTCGCTCTGGACCTGACGCCTGGAGAGGATGGGCTCGTGGCCGCTCAGCCAAAGGTCACCAAAGAAGCTCAGTGCCAGCTCGACTTCCTCGCCACAGGGAACGGAGAGTACGTCGTCACCGTGACTTTCGAGCCGCGCAAGGCGCTCAAGCCCGACAAGGACCGGCCCAAGAAACCCAAGGCCATCTCCTACACGCTCAAGACCTCTCTTGGTGCAGTCCCCTTCAGCACCCCGGAGGGTGAGCAGGGCGTCACCCCCGTCACGTTCTCGCGTGACGTTGGAAGTCCCCGCCTGACTGTCACCCTCAAACCCGACAACTACCTCCGCAAGAAGCTCACTCTCGACTTCTCTGATGCGTCCAAGAGCGAGAACGTCGAGAATGTCGACTTCTCGAGCTACGTCACGACGACGCTTGTGACCAGAGGCACGGAGGGTCCCGAGACTGCGGACATGTACGTCGACGGTCAGCTGTTGATCCCAATAGGGGCCTCGACGTTTGCTTCGATCTACTTGCCGCCAGGCAAGCACTCGGCCGTGGCCAAACAGGGCGGACGGGTGGTTGGCTCCACAGAGTTCGAGGTGGTTGCAGGCCGCAAGAACTCGGTGCAGATCCCCCTCACTCCACCCAGATGAACGAATTGAGTCCTGGCCCCTTGATCTTGGCGCTCCGTCGAATAGACTGGCGCCCGCAGCCGCCCCTTCCCGAGCGACGCCCCAAAACACTAAGGTTTCCGATACCCTGAGTCGGATGACCTGCCCTCTCGATGCCACCTATTTCGAACCCGGCGACGCTGCGCGAGCCCAAAGGAACCCTCGATGGACAAGACAGACAAGATCTGGCTCGACGGCAAACTCGTCGATTGGGATGACGCCAACGTTCACATCCTTACGCACACGCTGCACTACGGGCTTGGCGCCTTCGAAGGAATCCGAGCCTACAGGCGGACCGACGGGCGAACCCACATCTTCCGGCTGCGCGAGCACATCCGTAGACTCTTTGACAGCTGCAAGATCGCCACGCTCCCCATGCCCTACACCATCGACCAGATCGTCGACGCGTGCGTCGAGACCGTCCGCGTCAACAAGCTGCCCTCCTGCTACATCCGCCCGCTCGCCTTCCTCGGCGACGGCATGATGGGCCTCTACGCCCTCTCCAACCCCACTCGCGTCAGCATTACCGCGTGGAATTGGGGCTCGTATCTCGGTGAGGAGGGCATGAAGAACGGCATTCGCGCCAAGTTCTCCAGCTTCACGCGCTCCCATGTCAACACGAACATGGTCAAGGCCAAGCTCGTCGGACAGTACGTCAACTCCATCCTCGCCAAACGCGAAGTCATGGCCGCGGGCTACGACGAGGCCCTGATGCTCGACCCGCAAGGCTTCGTCGCCGAAGCCAGCGGCGAGAACATCTTCATGGTTCGGGATGGCGTCTTGATGACTCCGAACATTGGCTCCAGCATGCTCAACGGCCTGACCCGGGACGCCATCCTCACCATCGCGGCGGACCTTGGAATCGAGGTCTTCGAGACCCGCTTCACTCGAGACGAGCTCTACATCGCCGACGAGGTCTTCCTCACCGGAACCGCCGCCGAGGTGACCCCCGTCCGTGAGGTCGACGACCGCACCATCGGCGACGGCGTCCCAGGCCCCGTGACCAAGCGCCTCCAGGCCGCCTTCTTCGACATCGTTGCCGGCTCCCATCCCGGCTACGAAGAGTGGAGAACCTACGTCGAATTCTGAGCCGTCGGGAACAGAGGCGCGCGCTTTGCGCGCCCCTTTCCCCACGGTCGAGCACGGTCGAGCACTGCGAAGGTTGACGCTGCCGCCGAAAATCCTCAGCCTATGCGCTCCGAGATCACCGAGCACGTTGAGGAGAGCATGGCGAACATCCTGATCATCGAAGACAACGAGACCCTCAGAGACGGGATCAGCCAGGTCGTCCATCGCATGGGACACAAAGCCTACACCGCTCCCGGCGGTGTGGTCGGCGTCGAGCTCTTCAAGCGGCGCTCCATCGACTTCACCATCAGCGACTTGAAGATGGATGGGATGAACGGGCTGCAGGTCATGCAGGCGATCCGGGGCGAGGACCCCGACGCGCTGGTCATGATCATCACCGCCCATGGCACCATCGAGACCGCTGTCGAGGCCATGAAGGACGGCGCCTTCGACTTCATCACAAAACCCTTCCCACCTGACGTCCTGCGCCTCAAGGTGCAAAAG
>PFUG01000167.1 GCA_002789955.1 Deltaproteobacteria bacterium CG_4_9_14_3_um_filter_63_12
CCTCGAGCGCATCGGCCAGGCCCGTCGCGAGGCGATCCCGCCGGTGACACGGCTCGAGGTCGCGCTCCATCCTTGGGTCGCCTTCGCAATCATGCCGCTCTTCGCCCTCGCCAACGCCGGCGTCTCCCTCGGCGGCGTGAGCGCCGGCTCTCCAGGCGCGACGAGCATCGCGTTGGGCGTGGGCTTGGGTCTGGTCGTCGGCAAACCGCTTGGGATTTTGCTCTTCAGTTGGCTGACGGTGCGCCTCGGTCTCGCTTCGTTGCCCCGGGGGGTGTCTTGGGGTGGCGTGCTCGTGGTGGGCTGTGTCGCGGGCATCGGCTTCACCATGGCGCTGTTCATCGGCGCGCTGGCGTTCGACGACGCGTCTATGTTGGCGGTCGCCAAGCTCGCCGTGCTCGGGGCCTCCGTGGTTGCTGGGGTCGTCGGACTGGTCGTGGGGCTCAGACTCCTGCCTCGTCAGTCCGTGGACAAAAGTCCCACTTCGGACGACGCCGAGGTGCCAACCTAATCCGCCGCTGCTGTGCGTTGGCTCGAGGAGGTTCGCTTGCGACTTAGCGGGGAGTGTCCCATGCCGCGAAGCGCAGGTGTGGCGTCTGCTCGCGCCCATCGGCCAGCGCCGGACCCCCGCCCGGCAAGCCCCAAAGGGAACAAGTCCGGCACGGGCCCCGCTGCCCTAGACACCCGTGCCCCTCGCTCAGCGTCCGCTGGGACGCTATCATTTCGACGCCGCTCGCACTCCCCAATCCCCGAGGGCCTGATGACCAAAGAAGCCGCACACACTTGGACCTTTCGAGCCCGCTTTCGACGCCACGCCTTTGGCTGGAAGTCGCAGCCGGCGATCGCGCGCGTGAAAGAGGCGGTCGCGGAAATAAAGGCCGTCGCCCGAACCGACAAGGTGTTGGCGGCCGAGGGGGCGGTCCTCTTTCTCGAAAAAGTCTCGCCGGCCCTCGAGCAGGTCGACAGCTCGTCGGGGAGCATGGGCACCGCGGTACACAACGCGGTGCGCGCGCTCGTCGACATCATCGCCAAGGCGCCGGTGGACACGGCGAAGCGCGAGGCGTGGCTCGAGCGGTTGTGGGAGGCCTACCAAGAGGACCGGATGCCGTACATCGAGTCTGTGGGGGATTTCTGGGGGGAGCTGTGCGGCAGCCCCGAGGTGGCTTCGCGCTGGGCGGACAATCTCCTCGGCACCTGCAAGATGGCGTGGGGGCCTGACCCGGAGCGGTCCTATTTCCGTGATTGTGGTGTGGAGAGTACATGGGATTCGCAGCGGCGAACATCGGGTAGCCTTTGGAATAGACGGGCGGAGCCGTCTGAGGGCTGACATGAGCTGTCCGGTAAGAGGCGAAGAGAGTTATTGACTCTTGTCGTTGGGGGCGAGTAGGCTGGCAGCTCACTCGACAGAAGGTGAGCTGGCATGGCTGTGGCCGAATCAGGCTCAAGAGGGGGTCGAATGTCAATCACTTGGGCAAGATCGACAGCACATTTTCTCTCGGCGTTCACTGTGACGATCGGTTGGGCATTGGCGTGTGGGCAGGCTGAGGCGGCTTGCCATGAGACCTATGGGTTTGAGGATGTGGTTCGAGAGTGGACATACGAAATCAACACCACGTCGTTCGGCCAGCTGAGCGGAATTACGAGCATGACTGGGCCGCGGGCGGTAGTCTCCGCTGCGGACACGTGGAATGAACAGGCCAACTCGAGCTACTTCAGGTACACTGGGACCACGACTCGAGACTCAATCGACGATCAGCTCACCTCGCTTCAATGCGATGCCCAGAACATCAAGTCGTTGGTCGTGGTAGATCCTGCGCGGTTCCAAGGATCGGCCAACAACGCGGAGACCCAAACAAATGCCTGCTTGGACGCCAACGGAATTCCAACTCGGTTCGTAATCTACATTAATGTCAGAGACTTTGGCGTTGGGGATGTCTCAGGGACAAACAAGTTGGACCTCGAGAGCATCATCGCTCACGAGTTTGGGCACGTCGTTGGTTTGGGCCACCCGGCCCAGGGCGGCGAGGAAGATGAAGCCACGATGCAGCTGACGGATGATGGAGCTGGGCGGATGAGACGTCGTGACCTCTACCAATGGGATATCGAGTGCGCGAACGGCTACTCGCCGGGGTATCCACAACACCAAAGGAGTCTCACTGGCTATGAGCAATTTCAGGTGGGCTCGTATGTCTATTCGCAAACCGCGTTTACGGGCGCTTGGAACGTGGCGAAGGCAACCGCCAGCATGACTCATCACAACGGGTATTGGCAGTGGTCATCCGCGGTGAAGAGGGAGGACTGGCTTTACTGGACCGAGGATCTCGACACGGCGGACACCATGCCAGTGTCGGCGAGCTATCTGACGGCGGCGTTTACGAGTGGTCTCTGGCGCGAGGACCTCAGCATGGACCGGGTGTTCAGCTCGGAATACCTCGACTATCCAGATTCTTATGATTTGCTGGGGAAACACAGGGTGTACTACTACCGATCGTCCAATGGTTTCCAATCAGATTCGTCGTCCCCACTCTATCATTGCAACTCCATGACCGGTTGGATGACTTGTTCATCGATGTCCAATGTCTTCTCCAGCGAACCGGTTGCGGTGGCCTGGGTGCCTCAATACTCCAGAAGTGTGGTGGCTTGGGTGAACCAGAACCGTTTGGATAACGCCGAGTCGTGGGAGATCTTTGTGTCCATCGGCACCCTTCAGCACTGGTTGCTCTCAGAGCCCGATAAGCTGGGCGTTCGCTCTTCGGTCTCTCCTGGCGTTGCTTGTGCCTCTGCCTCGAGCCCCCTCGGTGCAACCTGTGTCGTTGCCTACGTTTCCGTCAGTGACCCTTACCAACGGGTCAAGCTCAGGAAATACATCCCAATACCATGGGGAGATCGCTATCAGCTCTTCTTCATCTCCGAGACAACCACCAGCTTGGCGACGGGCTCTCGAATCGCTGCTTGGTTTGCGGATGGCAAGTTCTGGTTTGCAGCCCGGTCTATGGATGTCGGCCAGGCTGTAGCCGCCTACAACTCGACTGATGGGGTACAGTGGACGCTAGTCGATTCTGACATTGGCCCCAGCGTCACGGGCCCCAGCGCGGTGAGCTACTATAACGACAGCACTTTCAACGTGTTGGTGACGGCACATTGATGAGAACCGAGTGGAGAACAACCATGACATGCAACACTCTTCTGCTCAGGACAGGGTCTTGTGCCTTGTTGCTCGTGCTCCTCATGCAGCCAATAGCCTGCAGTAAGCTGGACGCGTCAAAAGAGCCCGTCGTCGACCCCTATGCACACATCCCCACGATCCCAGCTGGCGAAACTCCACTGCTGCCTATGGGGGTCGAGAGCGCGGGCGGGGACAACTGCGAACCGAACCCCGTGTCGGGCTGCCTCTGGGCGCTGTCCCACGACTCCGTGGTGTACGGAAAGCTGGTGGATATGCGCCTGCTCGACGAACCGGCGTTTCGCACCAACCCAGTCACCTGGGAGATCGAAATGCTTGCTCCCTCGGTGTGTGACTTTATCTCGCCGATCTTCGAGGTGGATGTCGCCGTTGCGCGGTGGGCGGGTGTTGAACCGCCATCCGTGGTGACCATTCGCATGGGACCCTCGCAATATGGGGTGTTCAGGCCCGTTCCGTTTCCAGACGGCGCAGGCAATATCTATTGGGAAAACACACAGTCTCCTCGCGCAGGCGAGCCGCTCGAGATTGGACAAATGCTAGGTGCAGGTGTGCATTACTACCCAGAAATAGACCGCTGGGGATTGGCCATGGACACACTCTTCGCCCCCATGCTCGACAGCGACGGTCGCGAAATCGTCGCGTTTCCGCCCAACAGCCCTCACCAATGCGAGGGACCCCCTCTCGAGTGGAGTGGGCTGTCAGTGGACGAACTCTTTGACTCTATTGCGGCTTGCGCCGACGAACCAGAGGCGAAGGCCCGTCACGCCAACAATCATGATGGGCCCCCGGCGATGCTATATGCACATTGCAACATCACGCCCATCCCTTACACCTATTGCCAGACAGACGCCGACTGCAAGGTGCCTGAAGAGGGGTGCGCCTTCTATCACAAGGTCTGTGTAGCGGCAGAGGATGTCATGTCAGAAGACCTCTACGTCATTGACCCTCTGAACCCCTGACCCCCATCACAACGCCGCCCACAGGCTGACCTTCAACATGAACAAGTTCTCGTCGTCCGCATCTTTGCCGAACAAGGCCGCCAGATCGTGCCCGAGGTCGAGCTCCGGTCGGTCTCCCGAGCTGCTGCAGCCGTGCTGGTACACCAGGTATGCGGTCGAGCGATTTGTGAATCGGGGGTTGGGGAGGATGTTGGGGGTGAGTTGAGGGGGGGGTGGTCGGGTCGGGGTCGGGGTTCAACGCAGAGCCGATGGACCTTGCTCTCTATGTACGAAACACTTCGTTGGTTTGGGGCTCGGTTTTTTTTACGCAAAGCGGATGGGCTCCGGGGGTGAGACGTCGAACTCAGCCCCGTTGTCGACGCCGATCGTGTCGTTCACCGAGTCTTCACTGGTGACCAAATCCGTTTGGTTTGTCTTACTGTCGTCACAGCCTACCATCCCGAAACAAACAGCAGCGTGAGCGTTGACGCCAAGAAGGCCTCTTTCAACAGTCTCGTGCCCGTGCAAATCTGCATCGACTCCCCCCATTTGTATATTCGATGTCATGGATGTTCGCCGGCCGGCGGTTTAGGACCATCGCGGCCCTGCAAGATCTGGTCCGCGGATAGGACAAACAAGCAACTTTTCAAAAGTACCCTGCTCTGAACGGGGCAAGGAGGGCAGCGGACCCGCCGGAAAGGCACACGACCCCCAACCCAACGGCCAACAGGTCGTGCCGCGGTCTCGAGGCCATCATGCTTTGGAACGAGCCTAGGTCGTTACCACATGACCTCGACCATTTCGCAGTCCGGCGGGCCACGTAATGGCCGCACAGCGGGCGGAGCGCTCTCGAACCCGAGAGCATCCAAGATCGCTTTGACCACTTTGGCCTCGACAAGGGTCGCGATCACATTTTCTTCGTCGGCGAAGCTGCGCGGCTGCCGCGCGTCACCTCCGCCTCCTCGATCACCCGCACTTGGGCCCCCGCAGCTGGGGCATTTTAGAACGTCCACATCAAACACGCGCTGCAGCAATTCAGCCCAGAGCAGTTTCCTGACTGCCTTGCGCCTCTTCCTCAGCGGCGAGTCGTCATCGAATCCGAGCAGGGCAGTGTCGTCTGATTCTGCGAGCTCAGGACAGGGCTCCAAGTCAGGCTCCGGCACGACCTTTGGCCGATCTCTCGCAGCAGGCGCCAGGATGCCGTGATAGTGCGCGCGATGCGTGCCTGGGCGAGGGACCAGAGCCCAGAGCCGCTGCAGCAGCTCGTCGAAGCTCAGCGCCAGGTGGGATGTGCCATCCGAAAACGGTGTCTTCAGCTCGAGACCGACGTGCGCGTCGTCGAGCAGCTCGAGCCTCTCATAGGATAAGGCCGGGCGACACAGAACCCGGCAGAGGCCGAGCTGGGTCGGCCCCATCGCAGAGCTCGAGCGGTCGCGCGAACTCTCTCAACCCGGCGGGCGCAGGTCCCGCCGCTACCGCCGAGGTGTGGTTGTAGCCAAGAGACCACCGCAAACTCAACAACCGCATCGAAGTCTCAACTCGTCTCGTGTGTCCACATCGGTGAGTAGGGGCCTCCCGACAACGGTATCGTTGCACCCATACTGTAGGATGCACGCGAGCAGCGAACACCAGATTGGGTATGAGCACTTCATGCGAAAGGGGCGAAAGGGGCGAAAGGGCTCTCTCATTGACACTGGCCGTCAATGCAACCCCGACCCGCGCAGACATTGCCGCAGGCGCCGCAATTCCAGCGGTCGGTGCTCAGGTTGGTACAGCCCGTGGGGCAACACGTGGACCCCTGCTCGCAGGTGCACACATCGCAATCCGAGCACTCGCAACGCGAACCCGCTGGATCCCACACATCACAGAACTCGTTCGGGCCACACCGAATGCCGCAACCGCCACAGTGGAATGCATTGCCATAACCAGGGCAATCAAAACCGTCAGGCGCCTCAGGGTTTTCACAGCACCCAAGGCCCGCAGGACAAGGACACCCGCAATAGGCATGTCGGCACCCCCATTTAACATCAGCACAGACCCGCCCACAGCCATTGCAGTTCTGGGGGTCGCTGGAGGCGTCGACGCACTCTCCGCCGCAAAGGGCTTCATAGCCCTCCACATCGCAGCTCAGCTCTAGGTCACTCAGGTCCAGACCAAGATCCACGTCATTCGAAGGGACATCTTGGGGAGCGAGTTCCGTATTACCGTCTGTGGCATCTGTGCTCAAGTCCAGCGTCAACTCGTCTCGTGTGTCCACGTCGGCGAGTAGGGGCCTGCCGACAACGGTGTCGTTGCACCCATAGGGCAGGATGCACGCGAGCAGCGAACACCAGATTGGGTATGAGCACTTCATGGGAACACACAAAAAGGTGGAAAGCTCGAATGCTTGCAAGCGTGCTGAACAGCGGCATCAGGTGGAGGCTTTTTTGCAAATTGCACCTGACACGCAGGTGGCCCTTTGCCCCAATCATACATCCACAACCCTCTCCCATGACTCGCCACATAGACGAGGTTCTCATGAACGGGGTCCACTTCCACGTCGGCGATCGGCGATTGGTGGAGTGCCAAGCCCGAGGTCAACGATGACCACGTGTTGCCACCATCTACCGAGACACGAACGCCACCCCGATGTTGTTGTCGCTCGTAGACGAACCCAAGGGTCGCGTAGATGCGCGTTGAGCAATGAGGATCGACTTCGACATCGCTCACCACATAACCGCCACCTGCCGTCACCAACTCCCAGCGTGAGTTTGGATTGCGACTCTGAAGATTGCGGTAGAGTCCATCGCTGGTTGCCAGCCATCCGACGTTTCCAGAGACGACCACGGCAAGAATGACCGCGGGCGGGGTAGCATTCAAACCCCAGGGCTGCCAGGTTTGCCCATCATCATTGGAAATGAATGCACCTTTGTCTTTCGTGCCCACATAGACTCTCCCCTTAGGGTCGACGAAGATCGACACGGGCTGAGGGCGGTCGTCTAGTGGGTTCGTTGGCCAGAAGCTGAATCCCGCATCATCGCTGAACAGGAAGGGGGTTTGGCCTGACGGATCATCACGAAGAATGTACACTTTATTGGGATCGGTCGGATGTACCGCGACCGAATTCGGCCCCCATGGGAACGGCGCCGCCACGCCCCCTTCAGGTTCTATCGTCTCCAGCGTGACGTTTTCGCAGCTGGCAACTGTGCGAGCATTGAACATCCGCGACATGGCAGTGCCACTCGCAGTACGCACATAAATC
The DNA here is from genome assembly GCA_002789955.1 of Deltaproteobacteria bacterium CG_4_9_14_3_um_filter_63_12. Lineage (GTDB taxonomy): Bacteria > Myxococcota_A > Bradymonadia > UBA4248 > UM-FILTER-63-12 > UM-FILTER-63-12. The sequence goes on from PFUG01000167.1 coordinate 7,361, forward strand.
GGGTCCGCCCCAACCGCTGAGCCCTTGATCGCCAAGACGTCACCTACGCCGTTCAGGTATGGAAGCCCAGTGAAGTCGTTGGATACGTCGGCGTTGGGGAAACAACCCCAGTTGTTGTCGAGCGAACCTACGAAGACTCTGGAGCGTGTCCCGATGGTCTGCGGTGGTGTGGCCCCTAGCGGCATGACAGCGAACAACTGCCAAGCCTTCAAACCGTCCGGGGTAATTCCAAACGGCGTAGCTAGTCTATTGCGAGGGTACCAGTTCCATCGGACGATGTTGAACTGTGGGTCGGATAGGTTCGAACCAGCCCCGTCATTAGCAAACCAAACCTTCTGCGTGTCCTGGTCTGCATAGATGGCACGAACATCCACATGTTCTCCCAGGAGCGATTTCTCCGCCCACCCCATGTTCAACAGATCAGAGGTGTAGAAGGCCCGCACGGCCCCGAGAAAGAACTCCCAGCCACCAGCAGACACAAGAATTCGAACGTCCCTCGCCAATGCGGGGTTACCCACCGGACCGAGGCGCTCCCAAGAGACTCCATCGTTAGTGGTGCGAAACGACTCCAGCTGTTGAGAACCGGCTGCGTCTGTCATCACGACGACCATGAAACCAGGCAAACCAGAACCAACTCCGACGAGTCCAGATACGGTGCCTCGAGGAAGGTCGCCAGCCGCTGGCGTCCAAGCGAAGTTTGGTTGGAACGCTGACCACCTGCCAGTATGGTAGATCTGGGGTGGCGAACTGTCGGCCACCTCTGGAGTCAGCCACAGTTGCTTCGCCGCAGGATCGACGGCCAGAAGACGAACACAATCTGTCGGCACGCCCGCTTGAGAAGGCAGGTGGTGCAACATGGTCACTCCACCATCGAACGAGTAGTAGATGCCCTCGCACGGTCGACTCCAAATCAGCACATGGCCGCCCCCCTGAAGCAGCATCTGCACAAAGGGCTTTGGCTCAGCGCGGCGGAGGTCAGGAAGTAGACCACCGGGCATTCCTCCTGACATGAGAAGATTGACCCACGTATCTCCCCAGCACGACCCTTTGGAGAGACAGGAGACCCCACTGTCCTCGGTCGCGTACAGCTCGTTCCAGGTTAGTGCGTACAACCTATTCGGACGGGCAAGGTCCCACTCCAGATGCAGAATCGAATACTCCGCCAACGCGTAATTGTCGGGCTCGGTGAAGGTCGGCTGCGCCACTCCATCTCCACGCCCAAAATATACTCCGCCACCGGGCGAGCCTACGATGAGCACCTCGGCAGGGTCTATGATCAGGGATCTCTTGTTGGCTACGATGGCGGTCAGACGACCCCCCAGCGTCGGGCCAAGTTCAAACCACTCTCCTTGGCCCATGGCAGCCTGGACCACGTCCGACAGCCCATTCCCGTTCCCGTTGCCGTTCCCATTGCCGTTGCCGTTGCCGCTGCCGTTGCCGTTGCTAGACGACCGCGCCGTCATCCCGAAAGTCTCGCATACGCCCAATTCACAACCGCTGTTGTGTGGGCACTGCATCCCACACTCGCCGCAGTTCATCGGGTCGGAATTCACATCGCCACACGATACGGCCACAACCGCTGTCAAACCTCGCGGCGCCACTTGTCGCGGAGCATCAGGGTCAGGGTCTTCCACGCAACCCGCGTTCACTGCCAGGAGTGCAACAACCAGGAGCAAAAGAAAGGCGTGCCGTGCCGATACACCAACGCATTTGGCTACAACATTCACTTTGCGGGCTCCCCCGAGCCGACTTTCTAGCCGCGATGATACCGATCCACTGACTGTAGCGTCGAGAGATAGACCGTTCAAGTCCGAACCCCTTGTCTCTCACCCTGGGCGGTCCTGAAAGTGCCGAACACTGGGCAAAGCCGCGAAGTCCGCTCCAATAGCTCTCCGGCCTTGGTTGACTGCAAGAAAGAAGGGCTCCCCTGGCAGATCTGTGGGCGATGTGACTGGCG
>PFUG01000630.1 GCA_002789955.1 Deltaproteobacteria bacterium CG_4_9_14_3_um_filter_63_12
GAGGCGCAGGGCGACGGCCCCCACCTCGGCCCTCTTCGGCGCCCACTTCCACCACAGTCGCGATTCTCTCCATCCAACAGGCTCGATGCAGAGGTGATCGACGGCCCGAAGGGCCGTCGAGCCCAGAGCGTAGCTCTGGGCATCGGCCCCTCGGGGGCCGAACAATTCCCAGCCCAAGGCGGAGCCTTGGGCGAACAGCGCCGGCCTACGAGAGCCATGGAGGAGGAGCTTAATCACGCTTCCAAGTTTGTCATTTCATCGTCGAGATTATCAGAAATCTGAGAAGGGTTCCTTGCCCGATTGTGCGCGACATCGCGCATGCCCCCGATATCTGTGGACTTCCGCAGGAACGCAGGGGATGGCCCGAGGCTTGCTCTGGGTTCGGGCCTCATCGCAACGATTACTCCGAGAGGTCATCATGAAATCACAAACTCCTCGCCGAATCCTCTTCCTGCTGTTCCTGGTTTTCGTCGCCGCTCAATGGGGCTGTGACGACGGCAAGAGCCAGACAAACGCTGACACGGTGGGCCCCGACGCCCAAGACACCACCGGCGACAACTATGAGACCACGGAGCCCGGGACGACCGTCCAGCTCTCGCTGCCGCTCGCTCAGCAGCAGGAGCTCGACCGTCTGAATGCGGAGGTTGCGGCAGCACAGCAGCTCACGACCGACGAATTTCTGACACAGAACGCCTTGGGCCAGTCCAACGGCGTCAGCTATGTGCCTTCGGACGCTGCGGGGATGAGCCTAATCCAGGCGTCTTCGTTGAACCTCGACGCCGACGAGCTGGTGGCTTTGGACCAAAACGGCTTCGTAATCTCGGAGAAGCAGCGGTTCCCGACGTTTGTGTACGGCTACTCGTCCATCTACGCCGACGACCTGCCTCTCTTCATCTCGGCGGACTCCATCCTGTACGCGGTGCACCGTTCCTACGACGACATGCTCAAGTCCATCGAGCAGGTCGCCCTGATGACCGAGCTGCGGGCTGTGTTGGATGGGATGCGGAAGAACCTGGCGGACGGCGAGGCGAGTTGGCTCGGCAGCGAGACGGAGGCCGATGTCGACCTCTTCCTCGCGGTGACATTGAGCTTGCTCGACGCTCAGCAGGCCGCGCCGGTGGCCGGTGCCGACCCGGCGAAGATCGGCGAGCTCTTCGACCTGGCCACCGCGGCCGAGGGCGCGACCTCTCTGGAGCTCTTCGGGGTCGCCCGCGACATGGACTTCTCGCAGTTCACTCCGCGCGGTCACTACACCGACACGCCCGAGCTCGAGCGTTACTTCAAGAGCATGATGTGGTTGGGCCGCATCGATCTCCGTCTCCTCGAGACCCAGCCCGACCTCAGCCAGGTCTTCCATCGACGCCAGTTCGACTCGATGTTGGCCTTCCTCGTGCTGTCGGATGCCACGACCTTGGGGCATTGGACGACGCTGGACAACACCATCCGCGGGTTCGTGGGCGAGTCGGACAACATGACCTTGCCGCAGGTGCAGTCTCTGCTCGACGACCTTGGGGTGGCCAGCGCCGCCGATACTCAAAGCCTCGCCGACGGCGTGATCGCCCAGGCGATTGTGGACGGCGGCTACGGTACGCAGAAGATCTCGAGTCACATCATGATCAACGGCGTCGGCGCCGGCACGATGCCGCTGTCCTCGACGTTCCTGGTGCTGGGTCAGCGCTATGTGGTCGACTCGCACGTCTTCTCGAACGTCGTCTACGACCGTGTCAACCACGGCGCGACGATGCGCATGATGCCCGATCCCCTCGACGTGGCCTACGCCGCGTTGGCCAACGACCAAGCGGCGAGCCTGCTCGAGGGCGAGCTGCGGACCTACGATTACCAAGGAGACCTCGGCGCCATGCGGCTCTTGGTCGACGCGCACGGGCAAGATTTCTGGCAGGCGAACCTCTACAACCTCTGGCTCGGTTCGTTGCGCGCCCTGTCCCCGGACGCGGCAAGCGTCGCGGACCCAGCTGCGGCGGGTCTCCCGGAGATCGCCGGCAGCGAGCAGTGGGGGCGACGGCTGCTCAACGCGCAGCTGGCCTCCTGGGCCGAGCTTCGCCATGACACGATTCTTTATGCGAAGCAGTCTTACTCGTCAGGGACGAGCTGTGAGTTCCCAGATGCGTACGTCGAGCCTTACCCTGAGTTTTTCGCGGCTCTGGTCGACTACTCGTTGCATGGACGGGAAATCGTCGCGGGGTTGGATATGAGCAGCGCGCAGCCCTACCTAGCCGAGCAGATCGACGCCTACTTCGTAACACTCTACGAGGTCTCGTCGATGTTGCAGGAGATGGCGCAGTACGAGCGTGATGGCACCCCGTTTACCGACACGCACATGGCCTTCATCAACGAGACCGTACGTCTGCAGCCTGGCTGCGGCTCACCGGTTGGCGCCGAGGGTTGGTATGCACGGCTGTTCTTCTCGCCGTGGACCAGTGTCGAGTTCGAACCGACCATCGCCGACGTGCACACACAGCCGACGGACGAAGGCGGCAACATGGTGGGCAACGTGCTGCATGTGGGCACCGGAATGTCGCGCCTCATGGTCGTGACCGCGAACACCTGCAACGGGCCCAGGGCCTATGTGGGCTTGGCCTCGTCCTACTTCGAGACCATCACGTCGAACTTCGATCGTCTGGATGACATCCGTTGGACCGAGCAGCTCTATCAGTCCACGCCGGACGACGTCGAGTGGATGCAAGACCTGGTCGTGCGCTGAGAGCCGATCCCGCGTAGGGACTTGTGTCCACCAATGAAGAGACCCGGGAGAGGCGATGCTCCCGGGTCTCTTTTTGTTTGCCGTGGGCGCAGCGCTGCGCCCTTTCCGAGAATCAGAGCTTGTTTTTCTTGATGTAGTCGATGGTCCAAGCGGTGCTCTTTTTGAAGCTGTCCTCGGTCTGACCGATGATGAACTTCTCGATCTTGCCACCGACCAACGGGATGCCGACACTGAAGGTGCCTTCAACGACGCGGGTGCATTGGTGGTCGCCGCTGTCTTTGATGGTCAGCGTGCCTTGGATATCGATCTTGCCGATGGGGAAGGACGGGTCGATGGTCCAGTGGTTACCGAGCTTCGATTTGTCCCACTCGCGGACCTCTTCGTACTCGTTGCGGTTGCCGACGATCTTCTTCATGAAGCCAGGCAGGGCCGTGTCCGGACGAAGGCGGACTCGAAGCTTGGCACCTTGCTCGGTCTCTTTGTACTCGAGGGTCTCTTTGCCGATGTTGACGGCCGCCATCAGCTCGTTGTCGAACTTCTCGCTGGCGAGCAGCTCGTAGAGAGTCTGGGCAGAGCAAGGGTAGCGATCTTCGATGTACATCTTGTTGGCCATGGATTCCTCAGCGCTTGAATCGAGTTTGGTCTGTTTGCTGCCGCCTGTTCGGAGGCGAGTGGTCGCCCATTCGTGTGGCGTCCAAATTCCTTAGCAGAAATGGGGGTCCTGAGACCAGTGGCGGCGTAGGAAGCCTGCCCCATGAATTAGGCTAAATTCACGGTGTCGTAGGGGCAAGCCTCGTGCCTGCCCCAAGCCCCAGGGCCACGCGACGTCGTGTAGACACGCAAGAGCTTCGAAATCGTGTACGCGACGTCGTGCAGACCCACCATGGGCCGCAAAATCGTGTACGCGACGTCGTGTAGACACGCAAAAGCCTCAAAATCGTGTGCGCGACGTCGTGCAGACCCACCATGGGCCTCAAAATCGTGTACGCGACGTCGCGTGGACCCACCATGGGCCGCAAAGCCTGGCACGAGCTCGCGTAGACCCGCCACGGGTTCCAACACGCCCGGCGGCTGCCTCTTCGAGGGTGACCAGCGCGCTCATGGCGGTCGCCGATCCAGGGCGGCCGCCGGCCGCCCCTACGCGTCACGATGTCTTGAAACCGACCCGCGGCCTTCCAGTGACCGAGCCGATGGGACAGGACGCAGCGAACGGTCCGGTGCGGTGGGACCCGCACCTGTGCTCACCTCGAGGGCGGTGACGCCGCTCAGATTCTTGACGCCCCCCCGACCTTGCTCGCCGTCCGGTAGAGTTGATAGCTGAGCCCGTTCGCGCCGCTGGCCTTCCTCCGGTCGTAGGTGCCAGACCGGAGGCTCGCCAAGGTTGGGGGTGGTCATCGGCGGCGGTGTGAGCATGTTCATGGGGAAGAAACGAAACGCGCTGCGCCTTGAGTGAAGATAGGGTGCGTTGCGAGCTTCTGGAGGGGCGTCCCTCTTGGCGGTGCGAACGAGACTTGGAATTGGCGATAGAGTCTAAATGAACATGAACGGCATATATCTCTTCACGTTGGGGCGAATCCCGGTCTTCATCTCTCTTTGGTACGTCCTGCTCGTCGGCTATTTCTCCTACTCGATGGGGATGGCAAACGGGTTGCTGTGGGCCGCGGCCATCACGGTGAGTGTGCTGGTGCACGAGTTTGGGCACGGGCTGGTGGCGCGCCACTACGACCTGAACCCAACGATTCTGTTGCACGGCTGGGGCGGCTTGTGCGCCCATCGTCCGGCGCAGCGCGATCGCCATTCCGCCCTGATCCTCGCCGCCGGACCCGGCGCGGGCTTGGTCTTGGGGGCTCTCACCTACGTCGTGGCCCTGGTGGTCGAGGCCGCCCAGCCCGGATGGCTCGGAGCCCGACCGATGGCGGGCACCTTCGTGCAGTACATGCTCTGGGTGAATCTGTTCTGGAGCTTCGTCAATCTGATCCCCATGTGGCCATTGGATGGTGGGCAGCTCTTCGGCCTCGGAGTGAAGCAGAAACTCAATGTGCTGCTCGCCCATCGCGTCACCCACGGGCTCGGCGCGGCGATCGGCGTTGCAGCGGCGCTTTACGGTTTGTTCGTGATGAACTCGTTCTTCATTGGGATCATCAGCGCGTTCCTTGCTTGGGGGAACGTCAAGCGCCTGCAAGAGGGGCCGCAGAACACGGTCGCCGTGCTTCGGGCGCGCACCAACAAGCACGCCAGCGAGCTTTATGGTCGGGCCTTGCGCTCCATGGAAGACCACGACTGGGCTGAGGCGGCGCGGCTCGGGCATCAGATGCGCGGTGAGCAGCTCAGCGACCAGCAGCTCGCCCAAGCGTGGGAGTTGTTGTCGGTGGCGACGACGAACATGGCCGAATATGAAGAAGCGCTGACCTACCTGCAGCGAGCTCCCGACACTGAGCCGGTGCGTGCGGCGCGAACGCGGTGTCTGGAGCAGCTCGGCCGGCCAGAGGATTCGAATCTGCATTGAAAAGGGGAAACCTGTGAAACTGAGCGAGTTGGATGAGCTCCTGAGTGAGACCCTCGAAGACGACCAACTGAGCCGAGGGGAGCGCAAGGCGCTGCGTGCCGTGCTCGCCGACGATCAGCCCAACGTCGAGGAGCTCCGCCGCTACCGCAAACAGGCGTTCTCGAGGGCTCGGGAGCTAATGAAGGACAGTCACTCGAGGCTGGTGATGGATTGGCTCGAGGAGGTAGTGACCCTGTTCGACCCGAACCAAGAGCAGGGCGCGAAATCGGAGGTCCTGTTCAGTCCGGGCTCCAGATGCCGCAACCGCATCATCGGTCTGCTCGTGTCTGCTCGGACGAGTGTCGAGATTTGCGTCTATACGATCACGGACGACTTCATCTCTGACGAGATCGAAGCCGCACACCGTAGGGGAGTGACGGTTCGTATCCTCACGGACATCTCCAAGGCTCAGGATCCGGGCAGCGACGTGGACCGGCTCGAACGGCTGGGGATCGAGGTCGTCAGGGACACCCCCGACAAGTACATGCACAACAAGTTTGCCATCTTCGACAAGGCGATCGCCCTCACGGGGAGCTACAACTGGACTCGGAGCGCCGCTGAGGACAACGAGGAGAACCTGGTGGTGACGGACGATCGGCGTCTCGTGCAGGGTTTCGTCGACGAGTTCGAGCAGCTCTGGGAGCAATACTCTCGATAGCCGCACCGCTCAGAAGTCGTGTCGCCACTCCATCCCGAAGTTCCAGATGGTCCCAGCGGCTTTCCAATTGCCGACGGCCTCGTGATCTCTGGACGGGATTTTCGAGGCGTTGCGTTGCTCGAGGATGGAAAGCTGCAGGAAGAAGTCGAAGCTGACAGGGTTCTCGTGGATCTCGAGTGGGTCCTTCCAGGTCAGCGAGCTGCCGACGGAGAGGACGTGCGCAGCGGCGTCGATGTAGTTCGTGTACCCAACTTGCTCGGGGATGGGGGAGGCGCGGTAGTGATAGCCGCCCTGGACAGCGAGGAAGTCGTTGTGCCTGTATTCGACGCCTAACCTAGGCACGACGATGTCCTGGGCGCCGAGGTCGAACTCGACGGTCTCGAAATCCAGGAAAGGTTCTGGTGCTCCGGGTTGCAGGCCGGCGTCGTCGAGGGTCGCGGCGATGTGAAGGGCGGGCGAGGGGGCCTTGCTCCAGCGCATCCAGGTGAGATCGAACGCAACGAGCAGCGAGACCGAGTCGAACAAGTAGGAGAGCCCGAAGTTCAGCTGTTCAGGGGTGTAGAGACCGCGTCCATCGCCCTGGATGGCGAGGAGCCCGAGCTCTTCGATGGTGAAGTCGACGGGGAGATCGAAGTCCAAGCTGTAGTCGCCGCGATAGGTAAATCCGAGCTTTCCGTGTTCGATCGGCGTGAACAGGACGCCGACCACCGCCGCCAACTCCCCAAAAAGCTCTCCCTTCATGTTGCGCCCCGTGACCCTGCGGTCCCCGACGGCGATGTCGATGTTGAACTCTCCTTCGAAGTTGGCGAGGACCTGCGCTCCTACGCCGATAGAGAGCCACTCGAAGACCTCGACAGCCACTGCACCACTGATGACCATGGCGTCGGGTAGGCTCTGGTAGAGGTAGAACTGTGGTGTGGCCGGATCGATGGCCTCGTAACGAGTGGCCTGTAGAAGGGGCAGGAAGATCGCGAACCCTAGAGCGACGCGATCTTCGATCTTTCCGCCGAGCGGGAAGACGACGCCCAAGGTGAAACCTAGGTTTGTCGGGGGCAAAATGGCGTCTCTCGAGCTGCCTTGGGTCTGCTCGACGGCGAGCCTTGGAGCGACCAGTTGCGTCGTCACGCCGAGGTGGGTCTTCTTGCGAGAGGTCAGGGCCGCCGGGTTGTAGAACACGCTGGCGTGATCGACCGCCGCCGCCCCCTGAGCGCCGCCCATCGCTGTCGCGCGTGCGGTCATGCCGAAGACGTCGAAGACGCTGGCCTGGGCGGGGGCGGCAAGGAGCAAGACCAGCAACGTGAAAAGAGGGAGCCAAGGCGCGCGCTTGGCCTCCGGAGTCGCGTGGAGTCGTTTGGCCGACGAAGAGGGTCTCATTGGCGGACTACTTGAGCCGTCCGCTCTCTGAAAACACCTTCAACAGGGCGACTCCGATGTTGTCTCCCCCACCGCCACGGTTGGCCAGCAGGATCAGCTCCAGGCAAGAGAGCCCGGGATGCGTCTCTCCGAGCACGATGCGGCGGATGTTGCCTTCGCTCTCCTCGTAGGTCGAACCTGCGTAGTCGAAGAGTCCGTCGGTGCAGAGCAAAATGTTGTCGCCCGGCACCAACGGCAGCTGGAACATGTCGACTGGGGGCTCATGGGCGAAGAGGTAGCCATCTTCGTCGATGTCGAAGGTGCCGAGGCACCTCGCGAGGGCGTCTCCGTGGGGCAAATGCAGCACGTCTTCAATGGGAACACCCTCGACCAGGCTCAGAGTGAAGAGGTTGTGGTCGCGAGTGAGGCACTCCATCAAGTCGCGTCGAATGAGGTAGGCGCGGCTGTCTCCCAGTGAGCCCAGGGTCATCACGCCGTCTTTGACGTAAGCGACCAGCGCGGTCGACCCCATGACTTCGGATGGGGGAGCATCCAGCGGCCCAAAGCGCTCGTTGACGAAGTCGACGATGTCGACATTTGCCCTCTCGATGATGACCTTGATGAGCTCTTTGGGGGTGTAGGCCGAGTCGTCCTCGACTACGGTGTTCCACATCTCTTCAGCGCGACTGACCAAGAAACCACTGGCCAGGTCGCCAGAGCCAAAGGTCGCGGTGGACACTCCATCAGCGACCGCGATCAAGAATCGCGTGTTCTTGTCTGCCCGACCGATGAACGTGTTGTCCTGGTTCACCGGGGAACGCAGCTTCTTCGAGTACCCGATGTGTCGCTCCGCTTCGACGGAGAGGACCAAGGGAGCGTTGTAACTCGCGCGGCGTTGCATGAGCAGCAGTCCGGACTCGAGCGCTGCAAAGAACGCGGAGGCCGTGGGAAATCGCCTTTGGGGGACGGGGTCGGTGGCTCGTAAGATCGCTTCCGACCACCCCGGAGGGAAGGACGGGTGGAAGTCGCGGGGCGACAACGCCGGGGCGAACGCGGTCTCTGGCGATACGGGGGGAACAATCCCTGCGACGAGATAGTAGACGATGGCGCCGAGGCTGTAGATGTCGGCTGGGATGTCGATGTGCTGCTTGCTGCGTCCGAAGACTTCGGGGGCGGAGAAGCCCACAGTGGCACGGAACCGAGTTCGCGCAACAGGGATCGACTCAAGGCCATCAACCCCAGTGAACCCCACTGTCCCGCGGGAGATCCAGATGGTGCGCGGGTTGAGGTGCAGGTGAACCCTTTGCTTTTCGTGAAACTCTTGCACTGACCCGAAGACAGGACGAAGGACGTTGATGATCGCCGAGGGCGTGGCGCCATCGCGACCGACCATGCGGCGCCACTCCTCTAGAGAGCGTCCCTGGGGCGCTTCGAAGAGTGTGACCACCCGCCCCGCGTGAAGTTTGCGTGAGATTGGGTTGAAGATGAACTTGTTGGAAAAGTCGTCCGGTGGGTCGAACTCGGCGGCGCTCTCGACGCTCTCGCTCGGTCCGATCTTTCGCTCCTCGAGGACGTAGGGCGTGTCAGTATCGGAATCGACAGCGTCCCAAAGTCGGCGGTGAGTGTAGGCCTCCCGCACTCCGATGATGCGAATCGCAGGGAGGAACCCATCGAGATTGAAGTCGCCAGCCGCGAGGGGCTTGATGGTCAGCGTGGAGCCATCGGCCTCCTGAGCGTTGACATCGTCCTCATCCGACAAGCTGTGGGTGCCGTTGAGCGACTCCTCTTCTACCGACTCGCCAGAATCGACAGCCGCGTCTTTCAGTGGGGAGCCTTTGGCCATGACCACCGGCTGCTT
>PFUG01000487.1 GCA_002789955.1 Deltaproteobacteria bacterium CG_4_9_14_3_um_filter_63_12
TGCGCAGACCGATGACTACCGCCTCGACGCCGTTTCGTTGGGGCTGCCGGCGACCACTCACTATTGCGGTTCGACCATGGATTGTCGCGAGCCATCGTTCGCGATAGTCTCGTGGAACTGTTCGACTTAGAGGTGACGCCGCAATGACCGATGAGAACGGCCCCAAGAGCGAGAGAAAAGAGGGTCCGAGAAAACTCCGGCACGAGCTGCGCACGCCGCTGAACCAGATCATCGGTTTCGCGGCGATGCTCAAGGAGGAGGCCGAAGACCTCGGCTATGAGCACTTCGTCGGCGATCTGCGCAAGATCGAGAAGGCGGGATGGAAGCTGCTGGGCCTGGTCGACGAGCTGACGGCGAACTTCGACGCGTTCTTTCCGGCCCCCGCCCTACAGACCCGACCCGAGAAGCCCGTCAACTCCCTCGCTTCGAGCGAGCTCGTTGCCAAGACACCCCAAAAACTTCTCGACGTGGGAGACGCTTGTGAAGAGACGCGCTCCTTTCGCGCTCCGACGACCTCGAGGAAGAGCAGCGAGGGGTTCGCCAGGTTGGGCACGAGCGCGAAACCGAGCGCTCCAGGCCCGTTGTCGGAGCTGCTCCCTAGCAAGCTCAACACCACGGTCAACCAAGCCGCAAAGGTCCATCAGCTCAAGACCGGGCGGCGCTCGATCCTCGTCGTCGATGACAACCCACAAAACCGTGAGATGCTCGCCCGCCGACTGCAGCAACGGGCGTTCGACGTGGACGTCGCCGAAGGGGGCGCCAAAGCGCTCGAGATGGTCGAGCGCGGCGACTACGACTTGCTCCTGCTCGACGTCATGATGCCCGAAATCGACGGCCTCACCGTGCTCACGATCCTGCGAGAGGACTACAGCCCCGCCCAGCTCCCCATCATCATGGCCACCGCCCTCGACGGCAGCGCCGATGTCGTCGAAGCCCTGAAGCTCGGAGCCAACGACTACGTCACCAAACCGCTCGACTTCGACATCGTGCTCGCCCGCGTCAACACCCAGCTCTCCCTCAAGGAAGCCCACGACCACATCACTCACCTCAACGAGCGGCTCGACCACGCTCAAGGGCAGCTGCTGCGCTTCTCCGATCCGGCTGCGGCGCCAGACATCTCGGCCTGGGCGGAGCCGCTCTGCCAGGAGGTCGGGCGCATGGTCAACGCGCGCCACGTCACCTTCTGGTTGCTCGAGGATGGTGAGCTGTCTGCGGTAGGGACTCCGCCCAACGCCCCGCCTCGCCTCGTCGATGTGGAGTTTCTCGGCGCCACCGGCGGACACAAGTTCATCCCTCCCGATGGCGCCCTCTTCGCGGTGGCCGGCCTCACCGGACAGCTCTATGGCTGCCTGGAGGTGCGCGGCGAGAAGGTCCGCTGGCGCGACCACGAGCTGCATCTGGTGGGGCAATTCGCCCGACACCTGGGAGGAGCCCTCGAGCTGCGCCGCATGCAGGCCGAGCTGCTCGACGCCGAGCAACGCCGTCGAGAAGCGCAGAACGAGCTCATCGACAAAGGCATCGAGCTGCTCCACACCTGCCCCATCTGCGACCGCTGTTACAGCCACCTCGTCGAGACCTGCGAGGCGGATGGCGTCCGACTGATCTCCCCACGCGTCCTGCCCTATCGCATCATGGACCGCTACCGGCTCGTGCGGATTCTGGGCGAAGGCGGCATGGGCACCGTCTTCGAAGCGGTCGACGAGCGGCTGGGGCGCAGCGTCGCCATCAAGATCATCAAGTCCGAGCACTTCGACGACAACGAGATCCTCAGACGCTTCGAGGTCGAGGCCAAGCTCGTCGCCAAGATCCAGCACCCCAACGTCATCGCCGTCTTCGACTCGGGCGAGCTGGACGACGGCGCGATGTTCATCGTCATGGAGATGCTGGACGGACGCGATCTGGGCGGCATCCTCAAGGCCCAAGGACGCGGCACGGCCGAACAGGTCGCCAGCTTGATCTCGCAAGCCGCTGCAGGCCTGCACGCCGCTCACAAGACCGGGCTCGTGCACCGAGACATCAAGCCCGAGAATCTCTTCATCCTGCCCCTCGATGAGGGTGACTTCACCGTGAAGGTCCTAGACTTCGGCATCGCCAAGGAGCTCGACAAGAACGTCGGCCTGACCCAGACCGGCCAGTTGCTCGGGACGCCCACCTATATGTCGCCCGAGCAGATCAAGAACAAGAAGATCGACGCCCGCTCGGACATCTTCTCGCTGGCCGCCTTGGCGTTCGAGGCGCTCAGCGGCCGCAAGATCACGCTGGCCACCGACATCTTCGCCATCGTCATCGACATCGTACAAGAGGCACCGCCAGCGCTCTCATCGCTGGTCCCCGAGCTCGACGACGAGGTCGACCTCGCCTTTGCCAAGGGACTCGCCAAGTCCCCCACCGACCGTCCCGACACCATCGACAAGTGGGCGCAGCTCCTCGCCGCCGCTCTTCGCCCCATCGAGTCCACCTGCGAGGGCTGGGAGCTCCTGGAGGAAGACGAGTATTCGCCACTGATGCCGTCGATCTTTTAGGCCCCACATCACCTGACGCGGCTAGACCTCGAGAGCCGCCTGCGCCGCCAACGCCCGCCGCCGGTTCGACGTCACCCGCCGAATCTCGCTGAGCAAGTCGCGCCTTCGGTAGCTTCCCTTCTCCACGATTTTTTCGGTCTGCGATTGCAGGATCGTGCGCTCGGCCCCCGTCAGCTCCTTCGCGGTCACCACGATGACCGGAACGTGGCTCCAGCGCGGCAGGGCGCGGATGCGCTCGAGAAACTCGAAGCCATCCATCTCGGGCATCATGAGGTCGAGCAAGATCACTTCGGGGTCTGTCTCATCGAGCGCCTCGAGGGCCAACCTCCCGTTCTCCGCCACGCTCACGTGCCAGTTCTCCTGCAGCGTTCGCCGCATGGTCTCCCGCGCCGCCTCGTCGTCCTCGACGATGAGAACCCGCCGCGCTGCTCCGTCGCCCATACACACCCGCTCCAACACTTTGACCAGCAGCGAGCGGTCGATCGGTTTCGTGAGGTAGTCGGCGGCGCCAAGGGCGAAGCCCATGCCGCGGTTCTCGTAGAGGGTGGCAACGACCACTGGCACCTCGCAGAGCACTGGGTCGGACTTTAAGGCGCTGAGCACCTCCCAGCCGTCCATCTCGGGCATGATGATGTCCAGAACAATGGCGTCCGGGATGTGCTGGCGAGCGAGCTGCAGCCCCTGCACGCCGTTGGTCGCCGTGATGACGTGGAACTCCTCGGGCGGGAGCGTGCGGCGCAACCACTCCAAAACGTCGGGGTCGTCGTCGATCGCCAGAAGCGTCCACTCGGCGGTGGAGGGGGCCGACTCGATCGCGGCCGCAGCGCTCATCTTGGCCTCGCTGTTCGCCGGCAGCTCGAACTGGAACGTGGCCCCCATGCCGTAGGTGCTCTCCACGACGATGTCGCCGCCCATCAGCTCGATGAATCGCTTGGTGATCGTCAGGCCAAGCCCAGTGCCCTTGTATTTGCGTGTCGCCGTGTCGTCGGCCTGGGTGAAGGGCTGAAAGAGCTTGGCGAGCGTCTCCTCGCTCATGCCGATGCCGGTGTCCGAGATGCGACAGACAATCCAGTCGCGGGTCTCTCCTCTGCGTCGGCTCAATTCGATGCTGATGACGCCATCCTCGGTGAACTTCGAGGCGTTCGAGATGAGATTGAACAGGCACTGGCGAACTCGCACCAGGTCGGCCTTGAGCTGCCCAGTGTCTGGCGCGCAGGTCAACTCGACGCGGTTGTTGTTCTTCTCGAGCAGGGGGAGCACGGTCGTCAGGACGTCCTTCACCGCCAGCTCGACATCGAAGAACTCGGGCAACAGCTCAAACTTGCCAGCCTCGATCTTCGAGAGGTCCAAGATGTCGTTGATCAGCGCCAACAGGTGTTTGCCAGCGGAGCGGATCTTCTTCAGGTCGGGGATGACCAGGGTCCCTTCTTCCATGTCGGCAGCCTCTTCCTCAAGAAGCTCGCTGTAACCGATGATGGCGTTGAGCGGGGTCCGCAGCTCATGGCTCATGTTCGCAAGGAACGTGCTCTTGGTGCGGTTCGCGGCCTCAGCCGCGGAGCGCGCCAGGTCGAGCTCGCGTTCCCGCAGCTCGCCCTCTTTGAGCTTGTCGGAGAGGCTGTTGCGAAGGTCCTTCTCGACGCGTACCTGGTCTTCGAGTCGCTCGTGGTAGGCGCCGAGCTTCGAGAACTGCTCGACCACCATGTCGGCCGTGATCTGCGACGAGCGGCGCGCGACCTTGACCTCTTCGATAAGCCGACAGTTCTCGTCCCGCAGGGCCTCGATCGTGTCGACGAGAACTCTCAGCTCGTTGGACTGCGTGGGGCTTTTCACGTCATCAACCTCTCATAATCTCAGATGGGTATAGGCGCGTTTCGAGCCGAGCCCGCCGGCCTCTCTGCATTCGCGGCTCCCCTCACCTTCTCGATGACTGCCTTGCATGCGGCTTGGACTTGCCAGTCCGAAGCCCCCTGCTCTACTCCCAGCACCTCGATCTTCGCGCGCCCCGGCCCATTGACCAAGAGGTGGGCCGCGATCAGATAAGGCACCCCGCCGCTGTGTCCGTCTTGGGGGGCCGCCAGCTCCGCCACACTCGCCGCCGACAGCCAATGCAGACTACCGGGCGCACCGAAACCGACCACGGTGTCGACGATGACCACCCTCTGCACATCGTCAAAGCTGCGCAGCAGTCTTAGCCCTGCGGTCCCGCCGTCCACGAGCTCGATACCCGGCTCGATCCCGCCCGCCAGCAAACGGTCATAGACCTTCGGGCCCACCTGATCGCCGTCAAAGAGCCGGTTCCCAACACACACGATGCGCGCGTGGACGGACGTCGCTGGCATTAGAGCCCCAGCCGGTAGTGCCCGACCGCCCCATCGCGGGTCACGGCGTGCACGGTACAGACGAGGCAAGGATCGAACGAACGTACGATAAGCCCCAGCTCTACCGGGTTATCGAGGTCCGCGACCGGCGCTCCGACCAGGGCTTGTTCGATGGGGCCCGGCTTGCCGTCGGAGTCCCGGGGGGATGCGTTCCAGGCCGTCGGAGTGATGATCTGATAGCGGTCGATCTTGCCGTCCTCGATCTGGACCCAGTGTCCCAGCACACCTCGACTGGCCTCCGTGAGACCGCAACCGCGACCCCTGACGATGGGTTCGGGGCTGACGTAGCATTCCTGGTCCGGACGAATGGCCCGCAGCCAAGTCATCATCTCGGGCAGCAGCGTCGCGGGTCGGGCCAATCGAGCCAGCTGCCGAACCAGCGCAGACGGTCCGTAGGCCTCGAGCAAACTCTCGTAGAGTGGATCCTTGGCCACGAGGCGCTGGGCCAAGGGACCGGTCTCCACCACGGTGTTCTTGTAGCGGGGGGCTTTCGCCCAAGAGTACTTCTTGCCCTCGCCTCCCGTCGCATACGGCGTGGTCTCGCCGGCGTAGGGGTGTCTTCCCCCCTCGTAGCCGACGAACCAGGAATGCTCGATGTGCTCGGCGATGTAGGCGTGATCGAGTTCTTCGAGACCTGCGTCGGAAGAGAAGCCAGCTCGGACGAAGCGGGCACTCGAATCGCCGGTCGGGATCTCCAGCCCGCCGGCGCTGAGGTACGCACCACAACCGACGCCGAGGGTGTGCAGACCCAGCTCGCGGCCGTAGCGCAGGAAGAACCCCAGCTCACCGTCGCGGTGGTCTGGGCTCTCTTCGAGCCATTGCTCCAGCAACTCGAGGGAGGTGACTTCTCGCCACCGCTGAATCGAGCAGCCCAGAACGAAACGCTCGTACCAACGGGTGTACTCCTGCAGCTGATGGCCACATTGCAGAAGGTCGCCTGAGGTCGGGTTGGACACGATGCCGCCTGGCACCATGAACGACGAGTGGGGCCACTGCCCGCCCAAGATGGCCACGATCTCGAGCACTCGCTTGGTCTGCTGGATCACGGCGATAGCGCTCGTGCCCGACAAGGGCGCGTAACGGGCGAGCGCCTCGGCGTAGCTAGGACTTGCGGAGAAATGGGGGTTCACCAGGTCCGGCGCGACCATCAAGACCATCTGCCGCACGTCGCTTTGAACGTGCTCCACGGCGTGCACGAGGCTGCGGACCCAGAGCGCATTGGTCGGCACCTTGACTTGGCTGATTTCGTCCAAGGCCAAGACCGCGGCCGTAAGGTGACTGGTGGTGCAGATGCCACAGATGCGCGGGGTCAACACCAGCCCATCTTTGGCGCCGCGTCCGCGCAGGAGCTGCTCGAAGCCGCGGTACATCGTTCCAGAACACCAGGCTTGAGTGACTCTTCCGTCTTCGATTTCGACCCGCACCTCGAGATCCCCTTCCACACGGTTCATGGGGATGTCGATTTCGATTTTTCGAGCCATGTGCCGTCTCCGAAGTTCTAATCTTCTACGACCTCGCCGCGCGCTCCTGGCGGGAAAGGCGGTGCGAGGTCGTCTTCATGAGGTGTGTCGCGGGAAACCCTGGCTCAGGCGCGCAGGGGTGGACCGAGTCGCTCGCGCGCGCACTGCGTGCTCAGACCTTGGTCTTTCGTGTCTTGAGCCTCTCGGGCGCGGCCGCTGCGGCCATGTCCTTGTAGGCGAGGTAGTGTGCGCGATCGACGCCCACCGGCAGCTCGACCGGCACTCCGACGATGGACGGAGTTTCGAAGAATGGGGTCACCTGCGGGAAGGTCGGTTCGGTGCACCCGA
This sequence comes from Deltaproteobacteria bacterium CG_4_9_14_3_um_filter_63_12, assembly GCA_002789955.1. Classification (GTDB taxonomy): domain Bacteria; phylum Myxococcota_A; class Bradymonadia; order UBA4248; family UM-FILTER-63-12; genus UM-FILTER-63-12. The sequence goes on from PFUG01000487.1 coordinate 6,709, forward strand.
AGCAGGGGACGCCGACGCGCGTCTTGGTGCTGCGACGGTTCCACAGGAGTTTGTTGCAGGGTCCTGAAGTCATTGGGCCGCGACAACCGAGGAAGAAGAACAGACAACCTCGTTCGCCGAAGTCGTGCTCCTCGACCCGGTACTCGTGGTACTCGCTGCGGACGCAGCCTTGGTGCACGAGGAGTCCGAACCACTCGTCGGGGGCGTTGAGCTCGTTCAAGCTGGGCAGCTGCCCGAGGCATAGGGTGCCGAGCGCGCCCGCCAAGGCCTCACCGTGGGCGGGACAGCCGGGGATGTTGAGCACTGGATGTCCAGCATGGGTTCGGAAGTCGGCGCCGAGGAAGCCCCCTTTGGCTCCCTGTTCGAACTGCAAGCCCGTCGCCTCGATCTCTCCCTTTACGCCTATGCCACCGAACGACGCGCAGGTCCCTACGGCGATGACGAACTCCGCCTTCGAGGCGAGCTTCCAGATGATGTCTTTCTTCGGCTGGCCAGCCATGGTGTCGAACATCCCCGTACCACCAGGGCCACGGATCACCGCCCCCTCGACGCACAAAATGTCCAAACGTCGTTGGCCGGAGCTCAACGCCCGCAGCAACTCACGGTGCTCTTTGGGTGATGGGTTGGACAACGATGGGTGAAAGAGCACCTCGAGGTCCGCGATGGCGAACAACTCCAAGATGTCTGGAGACTCCACGTTGAGCAGCGACATCGTGTCGCCCCCGCAGGCCCCCCCTTGAATCCAGTAGAGCGTCTTGCCCATGCTCCCCCCTTTTGGTCGCATCGCGTTGAGACGCAGCCGGCTCGCATCGAGCCGGCTAGGTGCCGAGCAGCGCGGGAAATCCGATCCCCTCGAAGCGCCGTCGTCGTTCTTGGGCGGCATGGTATTCCGTGCGCGATCGCGAGCGCAAGGGCGCGAGGGGGCTCGCCTCGAGCCACCTCTGTCCTGCGAAGCGAGCGAAATCCTATCGCGAGCGCAAGAGCGCGCGAAAAACCCGCTCAAGATTGGCAAGCGATCTCGCTCGACCTGACGCCTGCTGTATTTTCATGGGGTCGCTCGCCGCACTAATGTGGATCGGATAGTATGAGCGAGTCGGTTCGATCCTGAGACCCTCCCACCGTCGAACTCGAAATGGCACAACGTTACCTCGTCGTCTCTGACCTCCACCTCTCCGATATCGAAGACAACGACGACGGCTGGCGCTACTACAAGCATTCGCGCTTTCGTTTCGATAAGGAGCTCAGCGAGCTTTTGGCCTCCTTCGAGGCGGACGGGGCCGCGGATGACCGGCGTTTCTTGGTGCTCAACGGCGACATCATCGATTTCGATTTGGTCTGCGCCGTTCCCGACGACCCACCCTGGCATTTGACTCGGCGCGAACGCAAAGCGGGGCTCAGGGGGACCGAGGCAAAGTCGGTATGGAAGCTCGAGCTGGTCCTCCAGCAGCATCCTGAGCTCGTCGATGCCTTCGCCCGTTTCGTGGCCTGCGGTCACACGCTGGTCTACGTTTTCGGAAATCACGACCCCGAGATGAACTTCGACGCGGTCCGCGACGCCTTCGAGCGGGCCCTACGCGACTCAGCACGGCGCCAGTCCGTCGATTTCGACGCCGGCCACCTACAGTTCGAGTCCTGGTTCTTCTACGTGCCCGGCCAAATCTATGCCGAGCACGGCAGTCAGTACGACTACTACTCGTCGTTTCGCTATGTGATGCATCCGTTTATCGACACCGAAAACCCGCGGCGAATCGCCCTGCCCATGGGCAATTTGTCCAATCGACGGTTGATGAGCCAGATGGGCTTCTTCAACCCCCACGCGACGGACTACATCCTCAACGTCTTTCGTTATGTGCACCACTGGCTGAAACACTACGCGTTCACTCGCAGAGGTCTAGTCTGGGCCTGGGCCTGGGGCAGCATTGTCGTCTTGGCTCGACTGCTCTGGACGCGCAGGGAAATCACCCTTCATCCCCCAGACCTTACCGAGAAGCGGGCAGCCCTCTCGGCGCGAACGAAGATCCCCGTCGACACCCTTGTGGCGTTGGACAACCTCAAACGAATGCCCATCACCAACCGGCTCTATCGTATGGTTCGGGAGTTCTGGATCGATCGGGCCATCCTAGCTGGCATACTGACGGCTGGCACCATCACTTTGGCGTTGCTCCCGATCCCGCTCTGGATCAAGCTGATGGTCCCCTTGAGCTGCTTCCCGCTGCTCTACTTGATCTACGAGTGGTTCGCGCATGGAGAGACGGTCTTCTCCGCCGAGCGACAGGCCGCCGACAACGCTCGACGCATCGGGCGCCTCTTGCCGGTGCCAGTCATCACCTTTGGACACAGCCACCACCCAGAGTGCATCCCGCTGGTCCCCGGGGTG
>PFUG01000146.1 GCA_002789955.1 Deltaproteobacteria bacterium CG_4_9_14_3_um_filter_63_12
GGTTGGTGAGGCGAACATCGAGGGCCCCTTCCTCGACGCGAATCAAGTCTCCGTCGTCATCGAGGCGGCGCACGTCGGTGGGGGTGTCGAAGAGCTGGTAGCCTGGAAACATGTTGGTCTCAGCCGAGCTGCGCACGTAGGGCCCGAACCAATCGGTGAGTCGGTAGGCGTAGAGCAGGTCGAGCCTGAGCTCGTCGACGTTGGTGACGAAGGGGTTGTCGGGGAGGACGATGCGACCGCCCACCTCGATGTTGAGGCGGCCATAGCCCAAGTGATTGTCGCTCAAGAAGGCCCCAACGGTCTCGATGAACGAGGCCAGATCGAGGTTTTGGCCTTGGGATTTGCCGACGACGTTGTCGGCTTGGTTGAATTGGACCGAGCCGCCGAGGACGACGTTGATGTCCCAGCCGTCTTCGACTTCGGGCGCGAGCGCGACCTCGCCGGCGCCGAGGAGGTCGCCGGTGACGGTGTCCATGACGACGGTGTACTGCACGAGCTGTCCGGCGGGCAGACGCAAGGTGGTGAAGTTCTTTCGGGCCTGATAGCTCTCGCCGGCGGCGAGGATCAGGTAGGTGCCTGGCCACAAGAGCCAGGTGTCGAGCTGCTCGCCTTCGGAGAGCGAGGCGCCGAGTCCGAGGCCGACGTACTCTCGTTCAGGCATGCGGACCAGCTCGTAGGAGCCTCGGAAGGGGGTGCCGCGCTCGTCGACGACGGTGACGATGAGGCCAGCCCACTCGACGGGGACGGTGGTGATCCGCCCCTCGACGACGCGGACCTCGAACTCGAGCATCTCGGAGCTGTCGCCGGAGCCGACGAGCACCGTGTACATGCCGGGGCTGACATAGGTGACGCGCCCGGTGTCCGTGCTGTCGACCGCCATGTCGTCGTCGTCGAGGACGGTGTAGCGCGGCTCCTGGATGGGATCGGTCATAGCCGGGACGAAGATTCCGCCCGTTGCCGTGGGCTGCAGGGTGGGGTCAGCTTCGATCTGAATGGCGGGGACTGGCTGCATCCAAGTGGTGCTGCCGTCGTGGGGATCTCCTGGACGGCTGTCGTTCGCGTCATCCTGGGCGAAGGCAGTAGGCGTCCAGCAGGTTAGGGCGAGGATGAGGCTGAGGACGAGTCTGGTGGGCATCACTTCCTCTCCTTGAGCCGGGCACTGGGGACATTGGGGTCTTCACCATCGGTGGGCTCGGAGGTCTCGGTGTTGTCTTGTTTGACCAGTGCGTGGGGCCCTCCAGCGGGCGCTGGGGCACCGGTTGCCTCGGCGAGGAACTGGTCCATCGTCTCAAAGGCCGAGTTGAACTGCTCTTCGGCGATCTCGCTCATGGTTCTGACGACGTAGACGGGTTGCCGGTTGTAGACGGGCTTGCGGGCGTCGAAGGTGTGCTCCCAGACGCGGGTTCCGTCGTCGAAGCGCAGCAGCGCGAAGCGCATGGAGAGGTGGGCGTACCATTCGTCTTGGGTGGCGTTGAGCTCTTCGATGGCGAGGACCTCGCAGATGAAGTCGTACTGGGGAAGCCGATCGCCGATGTCGAGCACCACCTCTTGGAAGATGTTGCTCTCACGCAGGTGGTTGGCGAGCATCTCGTGGAGCATCTTGCGTGGCTTGGAGGCCCAGAGCTTGTACCAGTAGTACTGGAACTCGTGGGGATTGGCACGGTAGACCATTTCTTGCCGGTCGTAGGCCTGATTCGACTCGCAGCGCTTGACCCGGACCATGTCTGGGTAGCGAGGCGTCTCGTATCGCCAGCCGTGATCCGCGGGATACTGCAGCGAGAAGTAGCTGCGCTCGACGGGCGTGCCGCCGAAGCATCCGGCCAAGAGGATCGGAACAAGGAGCGAGCCCCAGAGAATGGGGCGGTGAGCGAGGGAGGTCGGCTTTCTGTGTTGGGTCATGGCAGGGCTCTCTCGCTCTCCGAGCGCCCGCTGATGAGCGCGGACGGATTGTCGACCAGGATCTGAGTGAACTCGGCGATGTTCTCGGAGCTGGTCGCCAAGTCGTCGAGGGAACGGCGCAGGTCGTCTCGGGTACGGAGCAAGGTGACGTCTGCGTCTTTGACGAGCTTGATGGACTCGTCGGCGAGCGTGTTGGTCTTTTGGATGGTTTTTCCTAATTCATTGGGTCCGACTCTGGCGTGGACCTCGTCGACGGTCTTTTGCACGCCAGCGAGCAGCGCCTTGAGTTGATTGGGGCTGACCCAATCGGCGATCTTGGCGACCGAGCCTTCGACGGAGGTCAACGTCCTGCGCACGTCGGTGACCAAGGTGGTGGACTCCTTGATGAGGGTGCTGGTGTCGGTGGTCACGACCTTGACCCCATCCATGACCTCGCCGAGGTCCTTGCGGCTGTCGTCGAGCAAGGTGCGCACGGAGACCAAGGTTGCTTCGGCTTCGCTGATGACGGCGAGGAGCTTTTCGGTGTTCTCGCCGCTGGTGGCGACGACCAAGTTGTCGAGGAGTTTTTCGATCTTGTTGGCGATGCCCATCGCCTTTTCGGAGAGGACGTCGAAGTCCGAGCCGCCATTGGGGATGTCGCTGCCGGGCTCGAGGACCTCGGAGTCGGCGTCACCGCCGGTGAGTTCGATGTACTTCAGTCCGGTGATGCCCTGCATATTGAGGACGGCAACGGTGTCTTTCGTGACCGGAGTGCCGCCTTTGACGCTGAGGGTGATGACGACCTCGCTGGGGTTGTCGGGGTTGATCTCCAGCCCGTCGACGCGGCCAACCAGGATGCCGTTGTAGCGGACCTGTGCCCCATTCTCGATGCCGCTGACAGAGCCATCGATCCGGATGAAGTAGGTGTCTTCCTGGGTCAGCAGGTTGGCGCCGACCATGACGACGATGGTGCCGCCGAAGGCCAGGCCAGCGACCAGCAGGAAGACCCCGAGTCGGGCTTTTTGTGCGCGTGTGGCCATCAGGAGTGCTCCTGGGAGAGGACCTCGAACAAGCTCTGTCCTGGCCCCGCGGCGTTGGTGGCGCTGCGGTCGAAGAACTCCCGCAGCTTGGGGTCTCGAGAGGCGTTGGCCTCTTCTTTCGTGCCGTCGAAGTGTACGTAGCCTTTGTCGAGCATGACGATCCGGTCCGCAATGGTTTGGATGCTGTCGAGATCGTGAGTCACGACGACCAGCGTGATGTTGAGCTCTTTTTTCATGCGCAGCATGAGGGCGTCGAGATCGGCGGCGGTCACAGGGTCGAGGCCAGCCGAGGGCTCGTCGCAGAGGATGACCTCTGGGTCGAGCATCATGGCGCGCGCGAAGCCGGCGCGCTTGCGCATGCCGCCGGACAGCTCACTGGGAAGCTGACGGATGGCGCGGCCGAGGTGAACCAGGTTGAGTTTGGCGCGCACCACCTCGGTGATGACCTCTGGAGAGAGATCGCTGTGGGCGCGCAATGGGATGGAGAGGTTGTCGAGGATCGAGATGGAGTTGAGCAAGGCGCCATACTGAAACATGAAGCCGATGCGGCCCAGGAGCTGGGCGCGCGCTTCGCCCTCGGTCTCGAAGAGGCTCGAGCCGAGCACCTTCGCGGTGCCCTTCTTGAGCTCGACCAAGCCTATCAGAGTCTTCAAGAACGTGGATTTTCCGCAGCCACTCCCGCCGATGATGCAGGTGACCTTGCCTTTCTGAAGCTGCACGCTGACGTCGTGCAGGATCAGCTTGTCGCCGTATCCGGAGGCGAGGTTCTTGGTTTCGATGACCCATTGCATAGGGGAGCAGTCTTTCGCGGTTCGGCCGCAGCGGGCCGTCAGAAGTAGAAGATCATGTTGAAAGCGGCGTCGGCGACGATGACCCAGAAGATGCTCAGGACGACGCTGGTGGTTGTGACTCGTCCGACGGCCTCAGCTCCCCCATAGGCCTGGAAGCCCTGATGGGCGGCGACTAAGACGATGATCCAAGCGAAGGCAACGCTCTTGGCGATGCCGCTCAGGATGTCTTTGACGACGAGTGCGTCGAAGAGCTGGCCGAAGAAGGTGCTGGCGCTGAGCTGCATGTAGAAGAGCGCCACCAAGAACCCGCCCATAATGCCGAGGATGCTGGCGTAGATGGTGAGGGCCGGCATGGTCAGCGTGATGGCCTGGAACTTCGGCACGACGATGTAGCGGCCGGGCTCGAGCCCCATGACCTTGAGGGAGTCCACTTCTTCGTTGACCGACATCGTGGCGATCTCGGCGGCGATGGAGGCGCCCGACCGGCCGGCCATAATGATGGCGGTCATCAAGGGGCCCATCTCGCGGGTCATGGACACGCCGATGAGGTTGGCCACGAAGATGTCGGCCCCGAATTGCCGCAGCTGGTAGGCCGACTGGAGGGCGACGACGGCTCCGACGAGAAAGGCGATGAGCCCGACGATGCCGAGGGAGTCGACGCCGATGCGGTTAGCCTCGACCCAGAGCGCGCCTTTGCGCACTCTGCGCGTGCGTTTGGCGCCGCCGAAGCTCCAGACGAAGGTGTCTGCGGTGAGCTGCAGCAGCTCTTTGAAGCTCTTCCAGCGGTCGAGAGCGGTGCCACCGAGGGAGACCAAGAATGCGCCTTTGGTCTTCTCCTCCTCTTGGCCCTCGGTATTGACCCGAACCCGAGATAACGCGGCTTTCGCCGGCTCGCTCGCCGAGCGCAAGGATAGGACTCGGTCCTTGGCGAGGCAGTCTCGACGGAAGCGCTCGAGCAGGGCTGCTCCGGTGGCGTCGACCTCCTCGAGGTCGAGCTCGAGGACCACGCGCTGCGTGCGCTCCCGTTTGAGCGCTCCCAGCAGCTCCTTGTGCGCAGCGGTGGCCTCTCCGCGCACGAGGGTCCCCTCGAGTCGGATGAGCAGAGTTTGCGCGGATTCCTTGTTGTGGGTGACTCGAAGCATTGGGTTTGGTGGTACGAGGGAGCGCCAGTCTCTCACAGATCTTCGAGTTGACACAGGGCACGGACGCTCGGGGGAATGGGCTGGAGCGCATCCCTGGTCTGGATTCGCCCAGCCTCGACGCTCGCGGACGGAACCGCTGAACTTCGCTCGACGAGAACAGGCGCTGCTACGCGCTGCGTTGCGAGGATGGCGAGACTCCGAAGTAACGGGTCCGGTCGTCGCGGCAATAAACCAAGAAACCCCAAACCCCACAGGCTGCTCCTGTGGGGTCTGGGGGTTCCCCTCGCACCGTCAAAGTGTCGCTGCGGCTGGCCGCCGTGGGTTCAGTAAACGACCCCCTGCGCCTCGGCCGCGTTCATTACGCTGTCATTGACGACCGAGTCCAGGTTGTTGACCTTCGGGGCCGCAGCCGCCTTGGACGCTGTCGTGCTGTCCGCTGCGCGCACCTTCTTCTTGGCCTTGAGGTCCTTGGCCCCCTTGCGCCACTCTACGTCGGAGAGCACTTCTTCCGCCTCGAAGTACTCGCCGCCCTCATAGATCACCGAGTGCTTGACCCCATCGGCGTCGGCGACGACCGAGTGGTAGGTCAGGTATTGGAAGGTCCCGTCAGTGGCCAAGGCGATTTTCTCGAATTCGCTGCTGCCTTGCTCCAATCCGCTGCCGCCGATGGCGTGGATGACGATGCCGATCTCGTTGGCGCGGGAGGTGGCCGTGGCAATGCTGTACCCGTCGTCATAGTCCATGTGCGGAGGGGCGTCGCCGACCAGATAGATGTGGCGAGTGGTCATCTTGTCCAGGTCCCACTCGAAGTTCAGCGCTTCGTGGAGGCCGCGTCCGACGTGCTCTTCCCAGTCGCCGCCGCCAGAGGCCTGCGCGGCCTTGAGCTTGCTCTCGACGGTCTGGATGTCCCGCGTCAGCCCGACGGACTCGAAGAGTACGGAGTCGGAGATGTCACGGTAGAACACCAGCCCAAAGCGGATGTCCGGCTTGGGCTTGCCGTCCATCATCTTCGTCGCCATGTCCCAGACCTGGGTCTTCACGACCTCGATCTCGTCGGCCATGCTGCCAGTGGCGTCAATGACGAACACGACGTCGAAACGGGGTCCTTGGTTGGCGTCGACTTTCTCGCCGGAGAATGCCGGGCTGGTGAGCAACATCGAAGCGATGAGCACGAGAGTCGTGAGCAATGTTTTTGACGTAGCCATGTCCTGATCTCCCTGAAGATGGATCGCAACTAAGCGAGACCTTTTGTTTTTCTATCCGAGTGGCGGGTGATTCCGACGGAGATCTGAAACGGGGCTCGCCGCAGACCGATCTCTATTCGGCCGACTTTTTTTCAACCGATCGCGCGTAGGCATTCGAGACTGCAGCCTCGTGACCTCAGGAGACCCTCTCCATTGGCCGACAAGGGGCCCTCGATGTCTGAAGCTCAGATTTCCCGCGGCTCCCGCAGGGCGGCGTCGATGAGGATGCCGCAGGTGTCGAGCCGCTCCACTAACCAGGGCCAAGCCTCGACGGTGGTCGAGAAGACCTTGTTCGGAACGGGAACCGTCTGCAGCATCAGGACGCTGCGCAGGATCATCCGTTGCAGCACCGAGGGCATAATGTACGCTTGCCCTGCGCAGAGGCGCTCGAGCGCTGCTTTGTGGTCTCTGACCCAATCCGCAAAAAGACGACGCTGGGTGGCGCTCAGGGTGTCGATCTTGGTCCCGGAGATGATGAGGGCGTAGGGGAGCTGCATTGCGAGGTAGTTGGTGCTGCGCGCCAGGTATCGCTTCACGTCGTCGTCACTAGGGGGGCCGGTGAACACCGCGGTGATGATGGGGGCATGGGACTCGTTGACTGCTATGATCGCCATCAAAGCTCCGGGGTTTTTCAAGCCGAAATGGGACAGGTGCGGATGCGTTCTTCGAACGTGACGTTGTTCTCCTCGAGGCGCTCCAGACACCACTCCCAAGCCTCTTTCGGAGTCGAGAAGACTTTGTAGGCGACGGGCATGGGCTGAAGCATGAAGATGCTGCGAATGACCATGCGTTGCAGCACCGAGGGGACGACGTAGGCCTGTCCCGCGCACAGCCGCTGGATTTCCAGCCGGTTCGTCTCGATCCAACTGGCAAACAGTTTGCGTTGGGTCGTGCTCAGCGTGTCGAGCTTCATCGCCTCGAGGATCAGCACGTAGGGCTCACCTCGGGCGATGTCGACGTCGCTCGCGTCGAGATACTTGAGGATGCCCTGGTCTTCGGGCGGGCCAGTGAATTTCGCGAAGATAATGGGCTTACAGGAATGATCGATGACGATTTCTGACATGGAGCCTTCACAGGGCAGGGGGAACGAGAAACTCGAGACTCGGCCTGAGTCGACGAGACTCGTGGCGGAGCCCCTGCTAAAAGCAGGGCTCAGAGTTCGAAGGGACTCAGACGGGACAGGCGCAGGCGCAGGCGAACCTCTCCCTGCTTCACGTTCAGTAAGGGGTACCACTGCTCCACCACTCGCCCCATGGGCAGCTCGCCGACATCGACGTGGACGTCCCCCATGGGATCGTCGGCCGAAAATGCGTCCTCGTCCAGGACCTCGATGCGCAGCGTAGCCCCACGCCGGCCGACCGGGAAATGGAAGCGCGCCTCCCAACGAGGCTCCAAAGACCGCGGAATGGTGAGGCTCCGCAAGGTCTCGGTGGTTCCACTCGTCCGGTCCGAAACGGTCACGCGACAGTAAGGGTCGCTGCTGAGCAGGTCGCGAATAACAAGGTTCTGGCCGGCGATGACCTCGACGTGCAGCACGTGTGTGCAGGCCTCGGAGACTCGCACGACCTCGGTCGCCCCATTCTTTTCAAGCAGACGTTCCAAGATGGCCTGGAGAGCGGGCTGTCGTTCAGAGGGGGGCTCGACAGGTGGGAACAGACGCAGGAGCTCGTCGCTCGGGATATTCTCCACGAAAGCCCGCAAGGCTTTCCTGAGCTGGTTCTTGGGCGCCGTGACCAACAGCGCCCGAATCGCCGTTCCGCAGATCGCCCGAGCCACCGCCAAAGCCTTGACGTGGGTCTCGTCGGTGATGGGCAGTGGATGGGTTGCTTGCATGTAGGCGGGGCTAAGGAGGCTCGAGGCCCACGCCATGGACAACTGCGTGAAGTCGTAGCGCACGGTCCACAGGTCCTCCTGGGGGAGGGCTCTGACCACCGCCTCGAGCGTCTCGATGCGGGTTTCCAGGGGCATCATCTCGAAGTCGCTGGCGGCGGCCGTCCCGAAGACGACTCCAGCAATCTGGTGAGCCAGACCTCCGTCGAGGTTCGCGAGACGCTCCTCGAACGCCTTGGTCAGGTCGTCGGTCTGCTCGGCGGCAGCCAGCTCTTGGGGCAAGAGCGGGATGCGCGCCGCGATCTGACGTAGGCCGACGAACTCGACCTGCCCGATCTGGGCGCGGAGGTCGGCCTTTAGGGACTCGGCGATCTCGTCCAAGACGTGGACCTGGAGCGCATCCAACGTCCCGCGATCGAGATAGAAACGTGCAGTGTCGATCTCCAGAGACGCGAGAAGACCCTTCATTTGGTCATCGAGAGGGCCAAGAAACAGGTCGTGCTCAACGGCGATCAATCGGGTCATGAGGAAGCCAGTGGTCAGTGGCCAACGGAAGAAAACGAGACGCACGCTCAACATGCCGTTTGCGACGGACTTTTGTCGAGCGTTGCGCGACTCTCGACCGGCCGACCAAAGCGCTACAAACAGCCGGGAAACAGCGTATCGTAAGGCGATGCTTGCGGTGCAACTGGAGTCGCGTTCTGCGCGCCATCGCCGCTCACCGCCGGCTCCTCGCTCGCCTTGATGCTCTCGCAGGAGTTTTGGGCGAAGTAGGTCTGCACGGCGCAGGCACAGTAGCGGTCGCTCTCTCCGTCGTTGGAGTAGCCCGAGGCCACGGCTCCCGCCTTGCACCGCTGCTGGTGTGGCTTGACGTACATCGTACAGTCCGGTTTCGCCACTTGAGCGTTCAGAGACTCGACCACGGGAGGACCACAGGCCGTCATCGTCAGCGGAGTCAGAAGCGCGAACAGGAGGGCTGCACCTAGCGAGATTCGTAACATTGTGGCTCCTCGTTTGGATTCTATTGCCTCGCTTCCCCACAACCGATTTTCGCTTCATCTCGACTCGTTGCGCGAAACTCGGTCGTCCGCTCGGCATGGTTGGCTGTGAGAAACGTCGTCCTGGTCGGTCTTAGAGTTGGTATTGTGCTCGAGAACACCGGTTGAAGGTTGAAGAGGATCGCCTGCCAGCAACGTGAACGGGAATGGCTGGGTCTAGTTTGAGCCGCTGTCTGGTCTGTGGCCTAACGAGCCCCTCTCGGCGGCCTTACGCTGAGTCGTGGCGAATACGAGTATCTTTAAAGGTTTTCTGTAGGTTTGTAACGATTGTGGGAGCGCGCCGACAGA
>PFUG01000545.1 GCA_002789955.1 Deltaproteobacteria bacterium CG_4_9_14_3_um_filter_63_12
GGCCTGCAAGGCGTGCGAAGAGACTCAGGTCTACAGACGGAGCCAACTGCCGAGGCGCCGCTGGAGCTTGACTTCGCGTTGGATGGGTTGCTCGACGGCATCAGGATCGAGTTCGATCCGGCCACGGGCTCCCAGACCGCCAAGACGAAGGAAGCTCCGAACACTTCGTCTCGGCGGCGTGACAGCAGCGAAGAGGCAGGTCCTGACACCGAGCCGGTGTCTCATGATCTGCTGCAGCGCGTGCTCGCGGACACGGCGGCGGCGGCCGCAAAGGCGGCGACAGCGGCGGCGAGCCCACCTCGGGCCGTTGCCGAACAAGCCCAAGAAGAGAAACGCCCTGTCGGGGAGGCCGAGGCCGAGCCAGTGTTACCGGTGATCTTGTGGGACGACACCTTGGACCCGTCGAGCATCGAGTCGACGGTCAAGCGACGGTTTGCGGCGCCAAACGAAGAGATGCTGCGGATCCCCACAGGGGTCGAAGACCAGTTTGCCGCGATGGAGCTGCCTGCGTTTGCGGACCGCATGGCGATTGAACTGATGGGGGAGCTCGGCGTCGACGACGCCAAAGAGCGTGCTGTCTACGACCACGTCATCGCCGAAGCGTTGCGGCAGTCCACGAACGAGCAAGCGTTTGCGCTGGCACGAGAGCTGGATGGTGAGGCCTTGGATTTCGATCCCAATTTCTTGCCCTCGCACCTCTCGAACATCGCACAGGCGTGGCGGACCTCTCGATGGGAGGAGTGCGCGTTGTTGCTGGGCCGATTGGCCACCCAGATAGAAGTAGTCGGTGACGATCACGCGGTCTTGCGGGCCTCGCTCTCCGCTCTATACGTACAGCTCGAGCTGCTTTTCGAGGTCCGAGTAGGGCGAGATCTAAGCACCCTCGCTCCACTCATTGAGCACACCTCTAGCCTCGATGCGGGGGATTGGGTCTCAGCGCTCAACGCACTGCGCTACGCCTTCTCGAACGGGGACGTGAGCGAGATCGCCAAGGCCTACCCACTGTTGATCGGCTGCGCGCCGCAAGAGCTGCGCGAAGGGCTGGCGCTCGACCTGGTGATGTACCTGTGGCGGACTCGCCGCAATCCAGCGCAGGCCATCGAGGCGATGAGCGTTCTGAGCGACACCGTCGAGATCTCCGATGAGGCGCACCTGGCGCTGCTGCAGTTGCTGAGTTGGAGCGCTTTGGCGCCTGACCTCGAGGTATTCCTCACCCAACGTTGGGCAGAGGTGCTCCGCGGTGCCGAGGGAGAAACGCAGCGCCAGGCCGCCTTCATTCATCGCCTCGACGAGCTTCGCCGCCCGACTTCGTTGGTGATCGGTACTGCTGAGCAAGAGTCGCGGCGAGCGATGGAGTGCGACGAGACGAATGTCCTCTACCCGCTCGAGCGGCACCTCTACCAGCTCGCCAATGTCGAAACTCCCAATGCCGACGACAGTGCGCTGAACGCCCTCATCGAGCGCTGCACCTCGTCCAAGCGCAAGGGGCTGCTGGCCTTCCATGGAGCCTACCTCGCCCAGCTCAGAGGCGACAGCACGAGCCGGATCGAGGCGCTCGATAAGGCCTTGCTGCTCGATCCCGAGTGCACGCCTGCAAGGACGTTCGCTCGTCACCAAGCCATCGCCGAGAAGGATTATGAGCAGCTGTGGCGCATCGCCCATACGGCCAGCGAGCACTCGCTCCAATACGCAGCGGAGGAAGGGGAAGTGTTGGAGAACCTTCTCCAGCGTTTCCCCGAGGCCTTCGAAGCCTACTCCCGAGCCATCGGTGCGCTTCCTGGGCGCTTCGATCTGGTGCGAGCCCTAGAGCGCACGGCACACATCGCAGGGCAAGAGTCCAGCTTGATTCGGGTCTATGGTCAGGCGATCGCCTCACAGGCCGACTTCGACGTGCAATTCATTTCGAGAAAGCGAGCCCAGTTGGCTTTCTTCGTGGACGAGGACCCACAAATTTCGCAGGCCTTGGAGGCCTGCTTGGGACATTTGGCGTTCGAGCCGAACGACTTCGCAGCCAAGCGACTCCTCCTCGAGATCTACTTGACCCGGGGAGACCACGCTGACGCCTTCGAGTTGACCTCGATGATGCTCGCCGAGAGCGGCGAGATCGAGTTGTTCGAAATCCAGACTCGCTGCGCATCAGGTTTGGGCGAGGCTGGACTGGTCGAAGAGGCGATGGGCCGGCTCGCGGACGCCGAGCCGGGCAACCCACTGTCGACCGCGGCGCAACGTGGGCTTATGCTGCAAAGCGGCGACTGGCAAGCCATCGAGTCACTGAGCGTGTCGTGTGCCAGCCAAGCGACGGGCGCCGCGGTGAGCGCAGCGCTGCACGATGTCGCCTTGGTGGCCAGCGGCCCGCTGGGAGATCCTCGCCGCGCGTTGAAGTGGCTCGAAGGCGCCGACTTCGAGGCTCCAGCGTACGACGATCTCTACGAAGATCTCTTGGTTCGGACCGCCGAGTGGCAAGCCCTGGTCAAGTGGACCGAGCAGCGGGCTGGCCGGGTCGATGCGGACCAACAAGCGGAGCAACTGTACAAGGCCGCAAACATCGCCAGCGACCGACTCTCCGACGACGGCAAGGCCATCGAGCTCTTGGAGCGCTCGTTGGCCATCAATAAGACCAACACCGCGGCGTGGCGAGACCTTGGCACCGCGCTGTGGAACTCGAAAGAGTGGGAGCGGCTCTCGACGACCTTGCTGGCACGCCTGGAAGCGGCGAACAGTGCGACCGAACGGCACACGCTGTTGCACGAGCTGGGGTTCGTCTCGGCCTTCCTCCTCGGAGACATGGGCGCCGCCGAGCAAGCCTACCACCAGCTCCTCGCAGACGATCCCAAAGACCCGACCGCGCTGCGAGGCTTGGCGCGGATCTACGCAGCCGCCGGGGACGAGAGCTCCTTGGCGGAAGCGTTTGGCCGGCTCTACCACGCGGTCGACGGGCTCGATGACGGCATTCCGTTTTTGGTGCAGCAGAAGCTCGTGCTCGAGGCAGCCGGAGAGCTGCCTCTGAGCTGGCTGCACGCCATGTTGAACGAGCTGCCCAACCACCCAGTGGTGGAGCTGGCCATGCTCGAGGTGCTGCACTCCCGTCATGACCGTCGCGAGGCCCTGGAGTTGCTCAAGGCCCGCCCGATGTCTAGCCTCAGCCTCGAGCAATCGATGCATTTGAGCGCCATGGCCCACCTCCATCTCGAGCTCGGGGAGTTGTCCCATGCCCGAGATCTCTTCGCCGTTGCGTCACAGACCTCACCGGAGTACCTGACCGCGACGCTGAACTTGATCGCGGTCGACGACGTGTTGGGAAACCAGAAGGCGGCGGCGAAGAGCTGCGAAGCGCTCGCGGCGCAACTGACGTCACCGCCCGCGGTGCGCGCACTGTTGGAGGCCGCGGAGCATCGCTGGCGCAAGGCGGAGTGCCGTCCAGACGCCGATCGTGTGCACGCCCTCCGCAACGAGCTCTCCGATGAGGGGGAGCGGATCGTCTTGGATCCGGCGAGCCCGGACCAGCTCATCCAGTTCTACACCCACGTCGCAGCGACGGCGCCCAACGAGGTGCAGCGCGGGCTCGTCCAGCTCGAGCTGGCGCGTCTCGAGGCGTTGGGAGAAGACAGCCCGCTGACGGCGGTCGCCTTCCCACACATCGTCGAAGCGGCTCGCCACCTGCCAGACATCCAGCAGTTGCGCGGCCTCCTGATCCTCTACGCGCTCAGTGACGTGCTCAGCGCGGAGACCCGCGACGCTCTGAAGCGAACCCTCGAAGGGGTCTTGACCTGGGAGGAGATGCTCGAGCTCTGGCTCCTCGACGCCCAGCGAATCGCGCAACTGGGCGAGATGGAGACGGCCAAGCGCGCACTGTACCGCGTCCTCGAGGTCGACCCCTCGAACCGCCGGGCCCTCCACCATCTGGCCGATATCGCCTGGGAGAGTGAAGATCTGGAAGGCTCCACCGAGTGGCTCTCGAAGCTGGCTTCCGTGACCCGGGATCGCGGGCTTAAGGCCGCGCTCGAAGAAGAAGTCGCCCTCATTCATGACGCGCTGCTCAACCACGCCGAGACCAGCGTAAAACACCTCCTCTGGGGGCTTCAAACCTCGCCCAAGTCGCCGTCGATGCTCTACTTCGCATCGCGGGCTCTGGAGTCGGTGTGCCGCTGGGAAGATGCGGTTCGTCTATTGATCCGCGAGGCTGAGTGCCACAACGAGGGACGCGAGTACCGCAACGCCATCTACCGCGCGGCCCGCATTGCGGGGAGGCGGCTGGGAGCGACGCAGGTGACTCGCGCTCTGGCAGACCGTTTGAACTCATCCCAGACCGACGTTGCCACGCTCGACCTCTGCCTCGAGCTGGACCGTCTGAACGGGACGTTGGACAAGACCAATCTTCTGCGGGCCGTGGGAGCGGCGCCTTCGGGAGCTCGACGGGCTCGCTTCGCTTGGCACCTCTCTCGCGCGTGCACGACCGAGGCCGAGACCTTGGCTTGGCTTGGCGACGCGCTCGACGGCCAGCCTGGGCATGCGAGCGCCGCCTTCGACCTCGAGTTGCTGGCTCGCCGCGCCAACCGTGAAGACTACCTCTACGAAGCGCTCACTGCGCGCGCCCTCGGCACCGGCGACCCCCAGGCCCTGCTCGAAGCGCTCGAGATCGTCAAGCGAAACGGCGAGATGGGCCGCGCCAAGGAGCTTCTGCAAGACTACGTCGGACGAGGAGGCGAACGCTCGGGGTCCTTCGATCCTTGCCTGGAGTTGGCCCGTTTGGCGCGCCTCCAAGGCGAGCGGGAGCTGGAGCTCTTCTCACTGCACAAGGCCCTCGCTGGTGACATGGCGCCGTGGCAACGCAGCCTCTATGGCGGACGCCTGGGCAGCATCCTCAGCACGCAAGAGGCCACTCTGTCCGACGCCATCGCGCTTTGGCGCGACCGATTGAGCGAGAACCCCGCAGATGACTACGCCTATGACCGCCTCAGCGCGCTGCTCAGTCGCAGTGGGGACTTTGAATCCCTGCTCGAGTTGAAGTGGGCCGAGGCTGAGGTCTTCCAACATGAGCAGCCCTTCCGCGCGGACCAAATCCGTTGGGAGATCGGTGAGACTTTAGCCCACCGATTGGGGCGACCCGACGAGGCGCTGATGCTCTTCGAGCAGGGCAGTTCGACGTCTCCCCACATCAACCAGTTCTGGGGCTCGGCCGCACGCCTGCTCACTGAGACGAACCGCCGTGAGAACCTGGCGCGACGCTTCGAGGGGGGAATCGCCAGGGTTGCGAGCGCGTCGGGCGCCGCCACCTTGGGCATCGAGGCGGCGGTGATCCACGAAGGACTCGGCAACCGAGCCGACGCGCTGCGCGTCTATGAGGCTGTGCTCGGCCGCGACCCAGGGAACCTCTATGCCGCCGATGGTTGCTTCCGACTGCGGCTCGCCGGCGGCGAGGGAATCCTCGAGTGTCTCGAACTCTTGGCGCAGATCGAGGACGATCCGGCCTATCGCGCCGCCCTCTACTACGTGCTCGGCAGCAGCTCGGAGCGCTCGGGGAACCTCCCCAAAGCCCGCGAGTCCTATGAAGCAGCGATTCTGCTCGATTCGTCGTCGGTGCTCGCCAACCTCGCTTGGCAGCGTTGTTGCGTCCAAAGCCAAGACTACTCGGCCTACATTGCGTGGCTAGAAGAAGCGGCGCGCTTCGTCAGCCGGCCACGTGCCATCGAGTACTTGACCCGTCTGACGGTTCTGGCCCAAGGCGAAGCCTCGGCGTCCGCGTGGTCGACCCTGAGGGCCTACGATCCCAACAACCTCTACATGAAGATCGCGGCCATGCAGTGGGCACTGGCGCGCCGCGACTTGCGAGACCTCTCCAGGGCCTGCGCAGAGCTCGTGCCCAATCTGAGCGAGCCCAAAGCTCGTCAGCAGATGCTGCGTGCGGCGCTGATCTACTCCTCTGTGCTCGATGTGCCCCATCTTGACGCCCCGATGTGGCGGTTGATGGCCGAATGTCCGCACGATCTCTCGGCGCAAATCCGCCTGCTGGCGCGTCTCGAACCAAACTCCGACCCGCAACAAGTGCAACGGGTCTACAAGGCCCTCGTCAAAGGTTCCTGCAGTGACTCGGAGCGCGCCAATCAGTGGCTATCCCTCGGTTTGTATCTGGCCTCGACCGACAACCTCACGGCGGCTCAAACGCCCCTCAAAGAGATCGCCAAGCTCCAACCAAACCTCCTGCCGGCCATCAAGCTCCAGCGCTTCCTCGCCGAGGCGCTCGGAAGCTGGGAACAAGTCGCCGAATACTCCTTGGCTGAGGCGGCCGAGAGCCGCGCTCAGGCGGTTTGCTGCCTGATGCACGCCGCGCGAATTCGCCGGGACAAGCTCGACGACATCGCGGGCGCGATGGAAGTGTTCCGGAAAGTGCTCGAGCGCGACCCGCTCCACGAAGAGGCGTTCTCGACCCTCGAGACCCATTATCAAGAGACAGGCGAGAACAGTGGCCTGCTGGCCCTCGTCATGGCTCGCGCCCAGGCTTGCGAAGACCCAGTCGCCCTCCAGGCGCTGCTCGAACGTGCGGCGAGTCTGCGCGGCGAAGGTCCAGTCGAAGGCGGCGCCGAGAGCTTGATCGAAGCCCGCGCGAAGCTCGTCGAACTCGACCCCAACAACCTCGGCGGCTACGAAAAGCTCGCCGAGGCCTACGCCGCCAGTGACCGCTGGGACGACGCGGTGAGCTGCCTCGAGCGCATCATTCCCAGAGCCGCCGAGAACGAAGAGTTGCTTGGCCGCATCTATCTCCGACTCGGCGAGATCTTTCACGAGAAGCTCGTTGACCCCAAAAGAGCGAAGTCGGCGCTCAACAAGGTGCTTCGCTACCAGCCTCGCAGTCTGGTCGCCCTCAACCGGCTCGCCGAGGTTTACGAGAGCAGCGCGGCGTATTCGAAATGCCTAGAGACCTTGGAACAGCTCGAGACGCTGACTCCCAGAAAGGCCGACAGGGCCGCGCTCTTGCAGCGCTGCATCCTTGCCTTGCTCAAGTGGTTCAATGACCCCGAGGGCGCCGAGAAGAAGCTCGTCGCCTTGCGCAAGGTCGATCCCAGCGACGTCGCAGGGCTCAACACCTTGGCCGCTTGGTATCACGAGAAGGGACTCTCCTCGAAGAGGGTGGAACTCCTCGAGCACTCCTATGCGGATTATCGGGACACCTTCTCCTCCGATCCCACCAACACCGACCCCCTGCGTGGCCTCTTCCTCGTCGCCTGTATGCAACGAGACGCCGATCGCAACTATGTGCTCTCGGCGACCTTGTCATCGCTGGGCGCCGCCAGACCCGAAGAGGAGAACGTCTACAAGACGATCAGCACTGGACCCCCACCAGAGCTCGCCAAACCCACCAAAGAGGTCTTTGAAAAGCTCCAACCGTCGATCCTGCACAACACCTTCGTCGAGCTGATGCAGGAGACCGACAAGGTCATCGCCAAGATCTCTCCCTACGTCGCCATGATGCGACCGCTCTCGAAAAAGTACCGCATCAGGGCCGCGGCCCGACCAGAGACCGCCGACCTCGACGCCTTGGCCGCTGCCTTCGGCATCGAGCTGCCCCCGCTCTACGTCGTGCCCGACGACAACGAGCTCGCGGTGCTGCCCTACTTCATGAGCGGTCGGGAGACCTCGCTGCTGTTCAAGGAGAGCGACCTCGGCCCAGCCCAGCTCCAGAAAACGAAGTTCATGGTCGCGGCCGCCGCGGCCTCCCTTTCATTGGGCATCTCGACCTTCAAATCCGTAAACTTCCCCACCTTCCTCGGCTTCATGCAGGGGATCTTCCTGTGCCTCGATCCCGAGCGTGCCGTCCTCGACAATCCCGAGCTGAAAGCCAACGCCGAGGCCGTCAGCAGAGCCATGCCAAGAAAGGTGCGCGACGTCTTCAAGACACGCCTCGACACCATCGAGGCCGACCTCAACGAAACCGGCCTGAGCATCCAGTACCAAGCCCTGCAGCTGACCTGTTACCGCTACGCCCTGGTCACGCTCAGGGACATTGGCCCAGGTCTAGAGCTCCTCGGCGCCATCACCAACTCGGGCATCCTGCCGATCCAAGGGGGAATGGGGGACATGTTGAAGTTCGTCGTCAGCGACGAACACTTCGAGGTCCGCAAAGCCCTAGGGAGCGCGCTCACCTAGTCCCTGGCCTGTCGCAACCTCTGCAACACGAAGAAGCCGCCGAACCGGACCTTACCCAAGGGCAGGTAGGCTTTGCCCAATAACAGATCGGGGTTCTCGGGCATGACCTGGACCACGTAGTCTTCCAACGTGCGGCCCGTGAACAAGGTGTTCTCCGGCTGAGCGTAGTCGAGGAACAAGGCCCGCGGGTACTCGACGCCCTTGGCGCTCACACCCGGCTCGAAGACGTCGTAGAAGCCCAACAGCGTGCGACTCTTGTCGCTGGGAGTGCAGAACCATGGGGTGTGCCGTCCGCCGCGGCAGACCTTCAGGTTGTAGCCCGCGATGCGCCCGTCGCGCTCCACAAATGCCTTGATAAAGCGCAAATTCGACATCGCCCAAAACAGCGGGACGCCGTACGCCGGCAACACGTTCCAGCCGCGGAACTCCCAGCCGACTATCGAGTCGAGCGCCGGCGCCACACCGCGTCGCATGAGCCCCTCGAGCTCCGAAAGAGAAGCCCGCGTCAGGGTGTCGAAGGTCCATGTCGTCATGCTCGCCTCCTCGCGTCTGCGCGTTTTTGCAGACTCAGCCGCGCCAACGTACACTCGCCAAAGGCTCAGCACCAGGGAGACATCCAGTGGCCGAAGGACTCCTCAAAGAGAGTGACGGTAGACTCAAGGCGCACATCGTGGCGCTCTTGGTCGTGGGCGGCGTGCTGCTTTTCGCCTTCTTCGTCTATCTGGTCGGCGCGACCTTCGCGTGGATCTTCACGCACCCCCACGTCCTTGTCTACGCCTTCATCGCCGTAGCGACCGTGCAGGCCTACTGGCTCTTCTTCGCCTTCTTGAAACGGCGATTCCGCTCGCAGAATACCGAGATGTAGACGTCAGTCGGGAGTCGCTGTTTCGTCGGTCCCGAACCAAGTTCAGTCCGGAGTCCGGAGTCTGGAGCTTGCTTCGTTAGAAGCAATGGCTGCTGCGACAAGCTCGATTCTGCCTTGGCGGCAGCTGCTTCGTCGGTCTCAGCTCCGGACTCCGGACTCCAGGCTCCAGACTCCAGACTTGCTTGTTCGATTCTGCGTCGGCAGCACCTGCGTCGGTTCTGACCTGTTGCATT